>NZ_JAWRCU010000020.1:0-107419 GCF_033542235.1 Mesorhizobium sp. BAC0120
AGGTGGATGCGATCCGACGATCGGCGCCAATGGCCGGGTGGCCACCCGGCCATTGGCGTCCCTTGCGAGACCCGTCTTCGTACACAATTTCCAATGCAAGGTGGATCGGCGCGAAGCGCCGAGACGGATGAGGGGTTTGCAGGCCGCGGCGCAGCAAGAAGCATCGGTGCACTCGAAGGCCGCCGTGGTGTAGCGCCTCTACGTATCCTTCATTGGAAGTAACGACACCTACCTCTTACGTGGAAAGTCTTAATCCAAAAGATTGCAAGTTAATCAAACCTCGTTATTATATCGCACGAGGTTTTCGCGGTCAGCCTTTATACTGCAGGGTCGTGCAATGACGAGTTGCGCGGAGAGAATCTTTTTAATCTCGCGCCGCCAAACGAGGAATTTCGTCCTGTAGGACGAGTATTCGTCGCCTCGCATGACCGGTTGCGCAACCGGAACTCACTCTCGACGAGTGGCTACGAGGCGAACGAAGACAATGTCGACATGGCGTGAGGAATACCAAGGGGATCCTGAAGCAGAGCGCTTGCTGTTCGAGCGCCTGGCCCAGGATATGATGCATGTCCAGCTCAAGGCCAGAAAGGCCAGCGGCGCCGCGAGCATCAAGCGCGCCTTCCACAGCAAAGCTATATTTGCCTCGGCCGGTGCCAGGCTAACCTTCGCCGAGGATTTGCCGCAAGAACTCAGCGCCGGCTTTGCGCAGCCAGGCAAATCCTATCCGGCGATCGTTCGCTTCTCCAATGCGAACGGAGCGGGCCAGCCGGACTTCAGGCCTGACCTGCGCGGTGTAGCGCTCAGGGTGAAGGTTTCCGACAAGGAGCAGCACGACCTGCTGGCCACCAATTTCCCGGTGTCGCATGCGCGCAATGCCGCCCAGTTCGTCGCCTTCGCCAAGGCCCGTGCCGGTGGCATGCTGAGCAAGGTTCCCGGCATCCTCGGCCTCGCCTTCCAGTTCGGGCCCTTCGAAGTGATCCGCATGCTCCGCAACGTCACGGCCGGTCGCAATCGCAAGGTGAGCAGCCTGGCGCTGGAGACGTTCTGGAGCCGCGGCGCGATCCGCTGGGGCGACACGCTCGCCGTGCGCTATCTCTTGCGCCCAGCGCCCGATGCCGCCGCGGCACCCCCGCCCTCCGAGACCGATCCGGAATATCTCTCAAAGGAATTTGCCAACCGCCTTGCGAACGGTGAGGCCCGCTTCGAGCTTTGCATTCAGCGCTTTTACGACGAGCGCTCGACGCCGATCGAGGACACGGCGATCGAATGGACCGAAAAGGCGTCGCCGGTGATCAAGGTGGCCGAGCTTGCGATACCGAAGCCGGCCACTAGCGCGGCGGAGGCGATCGCCAACGCGCGCATGATCGACGAGCTTGCCTTCAATCCATGGAATACGACCGACGAGTTCCGCCCGCTCGGCAACCTGAACCGAGCCCGCAAGGTCGTCTATGACGCGAGCGCCGCCCACCGGCTGGCCTATTGCTGGCGGACCGAGACGCCGCTTCGAAACAGGATG
Source organism: Mesorhizobium sp. BAC0120 (assembly GCF_033542235.1). Taxonomy (NCBI): domain Bacteria; kingdom Pseudomonadati; phylum Pseudomonadota; class Alphaproteobacteria; order Hyphomicrobiales; family Phyllobacteriaceae; genus Mesorhizobium; species Mesorhizobium sp. BAC0120. The sequence goes on from NZ_JAWRCU010000020.1 coordinate 1,517, forward strand.
TTCAGCGCGATCGCCCGCGGCGGCTTTCGTATCCTCAATCGGTTCGTCGAATGGCACAAGCTTCCCCTGCGGACGAGCCTGCTCAACCTGGACGCGTTCCGTTACGTGCTGAGGCAGCAGAACCTCATCGACACGGATATGGCCGAGGCCCCGCCCAAGGCGCGGCCGGTCCCGCCGCCGGAGGTCGACGAGACGGTGCGCCAGGTGCGCACCTACGAGGGAACCTATAACGATCTCTCCGCGCCGAATATGGGAGCAGTCGGCTCGACCTTCGGCCGCAATCTGAAGCCAGTCTTTGCGCCCGAGCTGTTCGATACGCCCAATGCTGTCACGGTTGCTCAGCAGCTGCTTCACCGCAAGACCTTTCAGCCTGCGACTTCGCTCAATATCCTGGCTGCAGCCTGGATCCAGTTCCAGGTCCATGACTGGGTGAACCACGCCCGTCACCCGCTTGGCAGCGAGCATGACGTCGTTGTGCCGTTGCCGCCCGGCATGACCTGGAAGAGCCAGGTGGGTGGCGAGACCGAGAGCGTGATGCGCATCGCCGGCAACAAGATGCTTCGCGATCCCGGCAACGGCCTTCCGCCAATCTATTTCGGAAACGATGCCTCGCACTGGTGGGACGGATCGGAAGTCTACGGCCCCAATACCGAGAAGGCCATGAAGCTGAGGGAAGGGGCGAAGATCAGGCTGGTCGACGGGCATCTGCCGGTGGACACGAAGGGCCAGGAAGTGACCGGCTTCAACGAGAGCTGGTGGCTGGGCCTCAGCGCCATGCACACGCTCTTCGCCCGCGAGCACAATTTGCTCTGCGACGAGCTGCGGGCGAGATATCCGCGCTGGAAGGACGAGCGGGTCTACCAGACGGCAAGGCTGATCGTGTCGGCGCTGATAGCGAAGATCCATACGGTGGAATGGACGCCCGCGATCCTCGCCACCAAGGCGATCGAGGTCGGGCTTTCAAGCAATTGGAACGGCCCGCCAGCTAATGACTGGATGATGAAGCTCGGACTTTGGCTTCTCGACACCCACGCTGGCGTCGGCATCCCTAAGACGATGCCGGACCATCATACGGCGCCCTATTCGCTGACGGAGGACTTCGTCACAGTCTACCGGATGCACCCTCTGCTGCCCGACGACTACTGTTTCTACAACCACAAGAACGGGGCGAAGCTCGGAGGCAAGGGCTTCCTCGACATCCAGGGCACCAAGGCCGACGATGCGATGCGCAATTTTGGCCTGCGCAATGTGCTCTATTCCTTCGGCATCGCTAATCCCGGAGCGATTGCGCTGCACAATTTCCCCACGGCGCTGCAGGCGCTGGAGCGCGACGGCGAGATCATCGACCTCTCCGTCGTCGATCTCGTGCGCACGCGCCGCCGCGGCGTGCCGCGCTATAACGATTTTCGCGAAGGCCTGCATCGGCCCCGTATCAGGCGCTGGGAGGAACTGACGACGGATCCGGAAGACGTTCGCCTGCTCAAGGAGATCTATGGCGATATCGACCGCGTCGACACCGTCGTCGGCCTGCTAGGCGAGCCGGCGCCGAAAGGCTTCGGCTTCAGCGACACGGCCTTCCGCATATTCATCCTGATGGCATCGCGCCGACTGCAGAGCGACCGGTTCCTGACGGTCGACTACCGGCCCGAAATCTATTCGCCTTTCGGCATCGACTGGATCGCCAACAACGGCATGACCAGCCTCATCCTGCGCCACTGCCCCGACCTTGCCGCGGTCCTGCCGCGCACCGCGAGCGCATTCGCGCCATGGCGGCCGATCATCTCGCCAGACGGAGGTCTCGTATGAGCGACGTCATCGAAAGGAAGGACGCCGCCTCAGGCCCGGCTGCGAGCGAAGCACTTTCGACCGGCCATCCCGGTCTCGACGCGCTGCTCGGGCGGCCGCTGGTCGAAACCATCTGGCGCCGGCGGACCCATCGCGTGAGCCAGGGAAGCTCGGTGCTGGCCGGCACCATGAGCTATCAGTCGAGCGAGCCGCGCGAAGCCTTGTCCGAGCTGGAGGAGGCGGTCCTGATTGCGATGACCGGCTCGACGGGCCTCACCATGCCTGACCGTCCGTTCGAGGACCCGGCGACGCACAAGCCGGTCATGGCGAAGCCCAACCTCACCATGGCCGGGCGCACGGCCGGCAGCCCTGACAATGCGCAGGGCACGCACTTCTTCATGATCAACGACACCGGCACGTATTTCCTGCGCAAGCTGCCGCCGCCGGCCGAGGGCGAAGGCACGCTCACGGCCGAGCGGCTGATCGAGCGGGCGCGGCAAGCCAAGGTCCGCATCCTCGACCATAGGCTGGACGTGCCCGGCGACAATCGCGACTTCCCGGCCTATCTCGATTCCAACCGCTTGCTGTCGAACCTGCCGGGCACCACCATCTTCCTGCCCGTGGTCGATCTCTCCAGGCAGTACATCAACGGCATGATGTACCTGCTGACCCAGCCTGACGGCGCGCGCCCGGCAATCGTCGACGACCGCAACTTCTACCGCCTCGCCGGCGTGAAGCGCTGGGTCGACAAGGGCTTCCTGAACAAGGATTTGAAGGTGCCGCTCAGCACGATCGGGTCGCTGCGCACGCAGATCGAGGCCGACCTCCTGCTGCAGAACCTGTTCCTGGTCGCGGACGCCATGGGGCTGGGCGGCTGGGTTCACGGATCTATCAGCCCGCCGGTGCTGCTGGGCGACCCGAAATTCTCGAAGACCTATGGAGCCATGCTCGGCTTTGACGTCGAGACACCGCGCTGGCGGTTCATGGACATATTGCGCTGGCACGTTCCGCTGCCGAGCCATTCCAACCTGCGCAGCAACCCCATCGGTCTGCGCCACAATGGCGAGTACCTGATCAAGGGAATGTCGCCGCCCTATTACGATTCCATGAGGGCGGCAGTCGACGCGGTGGTCGAAGAGAAGTTCGGTAAGCAGGGCCTCTACGCGGACGAGAAGCTGTTCTCCGAAATCTACAAGGAGGATTACGGCCACCGCTATCTCTCAGAGGCGGCGGTCTACAACTCGGACGTCATCGACTGCGTGCGCGACATCTGCACCTACATCTACGAGACCCACGGCCGCTTCCCGGCCCATTGTGATGCGATCCATGTGCCGGGCGTCTGGCTGCAGGTTCACCATGTCGAGATCGACTATTACGACCGCTTCTTCCGGAATGGGGTCACGGAGGTGCACCGGAGTCATAAGCGGGATTGGCACAGTTAGAGCGTTCTGGTTTCAGGCTGGCGCTGCCCCTCACCCTTACCCTCTCCCCGTAGAACGGGGAGAGGGGGTCGCTGACGTCAGCGCCTCGCCTTCTACCTGCAAGACGATTTGCAGGGGGGAGGGGATTGGCCGCGGCGCCGAGGCCCCCCTCTCCCCGTTCTACGGGGAGAGGGTAAGGGTGAGGGGCGGCGCCAACCTCAGAACTGTACGCGCCAGCACGCTGCTTCGTTGCGGGAAACCTTCGCGCCCAGCGCGCATCACCTCACATAATCCCTGCGCCAGTCCGCCGTCGCGCCGACCGTCACGCCCTTCTCATCGAACAAATGCACAAAGGCGGCGGGTAGCGCGAGCATCACCTCGTCGCCGGCCGTAGCGGCCGATATGCCGCGCCGCGCCAGCGTGAAGCCCTCGCCCGACTGCAGCCGCGCATGGATGATCGTTTCCGAGCCGAGGATTTCCGTCGCCTCGACGCGCGCCTTGAGCTCTCCGTCGCCGATCTCGGCATGCTCGGGGCGGATGCCGACGGTCAGCGGCGCGCCGTCGGCGAGCTCCGCATCGCGGCCGGGCAGGGCGATTGTCACGCCGTCATTCAGCGCCAGGCCAAGGGAGCCGTTCCGGCGGCACATGCTCCCCCTCAGAAAGTTCATCTGCGGAGCGCCGAGGAAGCCGGCGACGAACTGGTTGGCCGGACGCGCATAGAGCTCGATGGGCGAGCCGACCTGCTCGACCTTGCCATCCCTGAGCACCACGATCTGGTCCGCCATTGTCATCGCTTCGACCTGGTCATGCGTGACATAGATCATGGTCGAGCCGAGCCGCCGGTGCAGCGCGACGAGCTCGGCTCGCATCTTCACCCTAAGTTCCGCATCGAGGTTGGAGAGCGGCTCGTCGAAGAGGAACGCCTTGGGCTCCTTCACGATCGCGCGGCCGATGGCGACCCGCTGGCTCTGGCCGCCCGAGAGCTGGCTCGGCCGGCGTTTCATGAGATGCGATATCTGCAGGATCTCCGCGGCTCGTCCGACACGCTTGTCGATCTCGGCCCTCGGCATCTTCAGATTCTCAAGGCCGAAGCGCAGGTTCTGCTCGACATTCATGTGCGGATAGAGCGCGTAGGACTGGAAGACCATTGCCATGCCGCGCGCGGACGGCAGAAGGTGATCGCAGCGGGCGCCGTCGATGCGGATCTCGCCGGAGCTCACCTCTTCCAGCCCGGCGATCATACGCAGCAGGGTGGACTTGCCGCAGCCCGACGGGCCGACGAAGACGGTGAAGGTGCCGTCGTCGACCCTCAGGTCGACGCCGTGGATCACCTCCATCGCCTGGAAGCTCTTCCTGACATCCCTGAGCTCGATCGCAGCCATCAGCCGACCGTCGGGCTTTCGGGCGTGAGCTGCAACGTGAGTGCTTCTCCCTGCCGAAGACTACGGCGCGCGGGCAGCCGGTGGACGCCGAGACCCGCGATGGCGATCTCGGAGATCTCGATGCTGCCGCCCACCACCATGAATCTCAGCTCTTCGCCCTTTCGTATGAGCTCGCCGAAGCCGTTGCCTGCCGACCAGAACAGCGTGCAGTCGCCCTTGGCGTTGGGCGCGAAGCCGATGCGCCCGGCGACGAGATCGGCGCTGAGGCCCGACCAAGCATTGACCAGCTGCCAGGCCGACATGGAGCGCGCGTAATAGGAGCCGCATTCGATATCGTTCCAGGGGTTGCGGCGCGACCCGTCATGCCGGTCGCGGGCGGCGCGCACAACCTCCAGGCCCTCATCGACCAGGCCGCGCATGATCATGTGCGAGGCCGACATGTACTCGATGCCGGTCCAGACTTCCTCCGCATAGGGGGCGGCGACCATGGGCTGGCGCACGCCTTCCGGATAGGTCGCGACCAGCAGCCCGCCCTCGTCCTCGAAGGCATAGTTTCGGCAGGGGTTGAAATGGTCCTGGAGGCTCCTGCGGAAGTTGTTTCCATGCACCGATTTCAGCGCCGTCTCGACCTTGCCGTCGTCGAGGAAACCTCCGATGCCGGCAACCTCGGCGTGCCACTGGCCGAGGATCTGGTCGGTAATGCAGCCTTCGCCCATCTGGTACTTCAGCTCGGAATGTTCGTCGGACCAATACGTCTCCATAAAGCCGTCGGCGAGCACCCCCGCGGCGCGGCCGACATCGAAGGGCGTCAGCACGCTTTTGTCGGAGAGATCGATATCCTGGATGAACCAGCGGCCGTTGAACAGCTTCTCATCGATGTATTTAGCGCCGTTGCGGCCGAGCCTTCCGCATTTGACGGCGAAATCCTTCTCGCCCAGCGCGCTCGCCATTTCTGATGCGGCAAGGAGTGCCGCCACATACATCGAGCCCAGCCAGGAGTTCGGATTGAACAGCTCCATGTCGAGCGTCTGGTGCTGGCGGCCGGAAAGGACCCCGGTCTCATCCGGATCCCAGCGGTCGGGGTTGTCCTTGCTCCAGGCATATTCGATGGCGCGCTTCACATGCGGCCACCAGCGCCGCAGCCATTCGGTATCGCCCGAGAGCTTCCAGTCGCGATAGGTCTTGATCACGGCGCCGAAATGACCGTCGGCGCACGGGCCGATCACGTCGAAGCCGGAGCCGAGCGGCAGCTTCTGCCGGAAGGTGAGCCCGCCATTCGGCAGCTGATTGTAGGTGAATTCGGTCTCGCGCAGCGTGCGCTCGAGCGCGGGGAAGAGGTGCGACACCGCCTGCTGATAGTTCCAGACATGCGTGCAGCTTCCTTCACAGGAGCCGTCTTCTCTGTGCTGTCCCTCCCATCCCCAGATCTCCCCGCCCTCGAGCCGGATCACCGTCGCCGTGCGCAAGAGCGCCAGCGTGGAGCTCGCCGCATCCTTGATCTCGGCCGGCAGCGTCGAGCCGAACAGGCTGTCGCGGAACGCGATGGTGTCCCCGGCGAGCCGATCCCAGCGGCGCAGCGCGTCCCTGGCGCTCGCTTCGGAATCCGCCCAGTGAATGGCGTAATAATTGCGCCAGGTCGGCGTCTCGCGGTCCGGGATCACCCCGTCGGGTTTGCTGCGATAGGCCCAATAGATATCGCCGACGGGAAAGTTCCAGGAGATGACGAAGCGCACCTTCTTCCGGCCGCCGGCCGGAATTGTCACGCGCGCGGCGAGCGTGCCGTGCTCCGGCTGCAGGCTCATGTGCCTGGAGGTCCGCGGCTTGTCGTAATGCCGCTCGGGCAGTCGGCCTGCGCGGGCAAAATCCTTCCAGAACACGGCAAGGTCGTCGAACCACTGGCCGCGATAGTGATGGTCGGTGTGATCCACATCGTCCGCGTCGGTGGCGATGGTGAGATCGCCGCGCTCCTTGGGCTTCAGAGTCTCGTCCGAAGAGGTGAGATGCAGCGTGCTGACGCCGTCCTTGCGGCTATAGGTGTGGATGCCGCTGTTCGAACCGTAATTGCCGAGCGTTCCGGCGAGCGTATAGGTCAGCTCGTCGCTGGTGTCGTTGACGAGCTCGACCTCGAACATCGCGACCGGCATCGAAGAGTCATGGTCGTTGTGCGGGATGAATGGCGAGAGCGTGGTGAGGCGGATCCCGCCGGGGAAGCGATCATCCCTGAAGACGAGGTCGGCCGTCGGGAAGCGGCCGTAAAAATCGACCTCGCGAAAATGCGGCACGCCGACCAGCGTCTGCCGATTGGCGCCGTGGCCGAAGCCGTCGAACATCTTCCTCAAGCCTGGCGCGCCGGACGGGTTGAGGTCGTATGGGCCGTTGAGCACGCGCGCGTCGATCAGCTTGCCGTCCCGTTCCGCCTTGATGGCGAAATGCGAATAGCCGTTATAGCCCTGCAGCGCCGGGCGATTGCGGATCGACCAGTCGACGAGCCGCCCGCTTCCCGAGATCGACAGGCCACCTGCGCCGATCCCGCCCAAGGGAAAGGCGATGTAGCGGGTGCGTTCGCCCTTGTAAGCGAAGCGCGGATCGATGGCAGCAAGGTCGTCCCACATGGCAATTTCATCCTGAATGGCTGAGGGTGGCGATTGAGATCAATTCTTGATGCCGCTCATCGTGATGCCTTCGATCACGAACTTCTGGGCGATGAGGAAGAGCAGCACGACAGGCAGGACAGACATGCTCATGGCGGCCATCACGACCGAGAGATTGCCTTGAGCCATGTAGCCGCGCAGCACGTCCATCGCTAGCGGCAATGTCATCGACTGTTCCTTGCCGAGCAGCACCCGCGCCTGGAAGTAATAATTCCAGGTCTGCGTGAAGGTGATGATGCCAAGCGCGGACAGCGCTGGCCGCAGCTGCGGCAGCGAGATGCGCCAGAAAATTTTGAAGTAGCCGGCGCCGTCCATCAGCGCGGCCTCCTCGAGCGCCTTCGGCTGAGAGAGCATGAACTGGCGGATCAGGAAAACGCCGAAGCTCGAGGTGAGGTACATCAGCGCGAGGCCGATCGGGCGGTTGATAAGGCCGAGCTGCGCATAGCCGAGATAGATCGACAGGATCGTCACCTGGGCCGGAAACATCAGGCCGACCAGCAGGATGAAGAAGAGCGTGTCGCGGCCGCGGAAGTTGAGCCGGGCAAAGGCGAAGGCGGCAAGCGTGCAGGTGACGAGCTGGCCAACGGTGACCACCACCGCGACCAATAGCGAATTCGCATAGATGTGGAGGAAGGGCACGCGCGAGGACAGCACCTTCCAGTAATTTGCAAAATCCAGACTGGGCGGCAGGAAGCTCGGCGGCAGCTTGTAGGCATCGGCGACCGGTCGGAACGACATCGAGAACAGCCACAGGAACGGCAGGAGCATGCCGATCGCGAGCAGCACCATCACGGCGATGATCGCGATGTCGACCCAGCGCTTGGCGGCGCGGGTGGAGAACGCGTCGTTCATTGCCGCACCCATTTGCGAGACAGGAGCTGCTGGATGGCGGTGATGATCAGGATGATTACCGTCATCACCACCGAAATCGCGGCGGCGTAGCCGATGTGATAGCTGCCGAAGCCCTCCTCGACGATGAGGATCGAGAGCGACCGCGTGCTGTCGCCCGGTCCGCCCTGGGTGAGGATCATGATCGATTCGAAAACCTGCAGGGCGCCGATCGAGGCGTAGACGATGGCGAAGAAGATGACCGGCGAGATGTAGGGCACGGTGATGCGGAAGAAGATTCGCCAGGACGGGGTACCGTCCATCAGCGCTGCTTCGATGATGTTCTTCGGCACGCCCTGCAGCGCGGCGATGAAGATGATCATGAAGAAGCCGGTGTTCTTCCAGACATCCATGATGATGATCGACATCATGGCGTTGCGGCTGTCGGTCAGCCAGCGCACGGCGGGCAGGCCGGCAAGTCGGAGGAAGTAGTTTATGACGCCGAGATCGTCGGCATAGAAATAGCTCCAGACGATCGAGACGAAGGCGGCGGCGATGATCACCGGCAGGAAGAAGGCGAGCCGGAAGAAATAGAGCAGCCAGGCCGGCATGGCGCGGTTCAGCGCGACGGCGAGGATGAGGCCGATCGACACGTTGAAGGTGACCGCAAAGAAGGCGAAGCGCAGCGTGTTCCAGAAGATCTGCAACGAGCGCGGGTTGGTGAAGAAGCGCGTGAAATTGTCGAACCCGACCCAGCGCGAGCCGAGCATCGGGTCGTAATAGGCAAAGCTCAGGATGAAGGTCAGCACGACCGGAGCGAGCACGAAGGTGAAGTAGAGCACCGAGGTCGGCAGCACGAACAGGTATGCCGCGCGTGCTTGGGCGCGCGCGAGGTCGGAAGCTTGTCGTGGGATCGTGGTCGCCAAGATCTTCCCCGCTTACAGCATTTTGCCAATCGATCTAAGCCGGCGCTGCCCCTCACCCGTACCCTCTCCCCGTAAGGGACGGGGAGAGGGGGGCACTCACGCCGCGCGAGGCCGCCAATGTCTTGTGCCAGGCGAATCTTTGGCGACTAAAACCAACGCTGATGTCCCCCTCTCCCCGTTTTTCACGGGGAGAGGGTAAGGGTGAGGGGCAGCGCCAACGGTCAAGGTTTGTATCCGCCGCCCTACTTCAGCCGCGAGAAGGAGTCGTTCAGCTCGGCATCGGCCTGCTTGCAGCCGTCGGCGATCGACATCTCGCCGGCCATCATGGCGGTGTAGTAGCGGATGAAGATCTTCTCCACTTCCTGGAAGTTGGCCGGCGAGGGCACCGCCTTGGTGTGCGGCAGCGTCTGGTAATAGAGCGCTGCACTTGGCGGGAAGGAGAGGAACGCCTGTGTCTCGGCAGCCGACTTGCGGCCCGGCACGCCGCCGCCCTTCTCGCCTTCTTCCTTCTGCGTCTCCTCGCTGGTGAGTTCCAGCACCAGGGCCTTGGCAAGATCCGGCTGCTCGCTCTTCTTGGAGATCGCATAGCCGCCGAAGCCGATGACGGTCGTGTCGTTCATCTTCTTCGGCGGGATGGCTACGTCCAGGTTGACGCCGTTGTTCTTGGCGCCCTGCACGATCCAGTGGCCACGACTGATCATTGCCACCTGGCCGCCAAAGAACTGGTTGTCCATGGTCTCCTTGCCAGGGATCGGGGAGACGCCGTCGACATGGATGAGGTCGTAGAGAAACCGCAGGCTCTCAGCGACCTTCGGATCGAGCATGTTCGACGCGGTCCAGTCGTCGTTGAGCACGCCGGTCCCATTGGAGAAGAACCAGGGCTGCACGAAGAAGTTCTGGTTCGGTACCTCGTAGCCGAATTGGGTGACGTTGCCGGCGCTGTCCTTGACGGTGAGCGCCTTCGCCACCTGGCGGAAGTCGTCCCAGGTCCAGCCCTGCTTGGGGTAGGGAACGCCGGCCTTGTCGAAGAGGTCGCGGTTGTAGTTGATCATGATGTTGTTCCAGCCGATCGGAACGTAGTGGACCTCACCTTTGTAGGAAGCCTGCTCGAAGAGGCTCGGCGCGAAGTCCGAGAAGCCGGGGTTGGCCTTGATGAAATCCCGCAGGTCGAGCCAGAGGCCGCGCGACGAGAAGGCATGGAAGGTCTCGATCGCCGTGCCATAGACGTCTGCGGCGGTGCCGGCGTTGAACTCGCCGAGTACCTTCGTCACATAATCTCCCCATCCGGTGCTGATCGGGTCGATCGAGATGTCGACGTTGACGTTCGGGTATTTCTTGTTGAAGCGGGCGACCGCGTTGGTGATGGCTGAAAGCTCTGCGTCGCTGCCGAAGCACTGAAGCTTCAGGCTGGCGGTCACATCGGATTGCGCGAAGGCAACCCTGGTCCCCGCACCGGCGGCAAGTGCGGCGGACGACAACAGAAACTTACGCCGTGACAGTTCGAACATCTGATATCCTCCCTTGCGTTCTCCCAACGCGCTGTCGGTCGCTCGATCGAAACGTTTCGTCTGTCGGTCAAACCCAATCCGCGGCGCCACCTCCCGGACATCCACGGATTCAGCTGTCTATTCGAAACGTTTGTCTATACGAAACGTTTCGACTAAAGCAAATCAAAGGGGTTTTGACAAGGGACGCGGCATGGCCACCATCAAGGACGTCGCAAGACATGCCGGCGTGGCGATCTCGACCGTATCGGCAGTCCTCAATCGCTCGGCGCCGGTCAGCGAGCAGGCGGTCGAGAAAGTCGCCAAGGCGATTGCCGCCGTGGGCTACGTCCCGCATGGCGCGGCACGCAGCCTGAGGAGCGGCAACTCGCAGTTGATCGGCCTCGTCGTGCCCAATATCGCCAATCCGCATTTCGCGGCAGTTGCGCGCGAGATCGAGAACATCTGCCTCGCCGCAGGCTACATGTCGGTCGTCTATTCGACAGGACAGGACCCGGAGCGGGAGAGTCAGGTATTGAAGATGCTGCGCGTGCAGCGCGTGGCGGGGCTGATCATCATTCCCACGCGTTCCGATGCGGAGCATGGCGGCCGCCTCGTCGACCAGATCGGTGTGCCGACCGTGCTGCTCGACATGTTCGTCGAGGGCCTGCCTTATCACGTGATCAAGACCGACAATATCGAAGCGGGTCGCCTGGCCACCGATCATCTTCTCGAACTCGGCCATCGCAGGATTGGCATCATCGCCGGAATTCCCGGGTTGGCGACCAGCGACGACCGTCTCGCGGGTTATCGGAAGGCATATGCCGAGCATGGCATTTCCCCTGAGCCGAGCCTCGAGGTCGCCGGCAATTTCGACCAGGCCGAGGCGCATGACCGGGCGATCGAATTGCTGCAGCGGCCCGACCGGCCGACGGCAATCGTCACCATCTCCAACATGATGACACTCGGCCTCCTGTTTGCGGTGCGCGAGCTCAGGATGAAGGTACCGGAGGAGCTTTCGATCGTCGGCATCGACGATTTGGAAATAGCGGGAGTGCTGGACCCCGCGCCGACAGTTGTCGTCACGCCGATCCTGGCGATGTCGCGCCGCGCGATCGAGATGCTTTTGAAGCAGATCGCGCATAAGCAGGCTGCGACGGGCGGATGGGAAATCCATCAGCCTTACCTGCTTGTCCGCGACTCCACACGGGCGCTGGATTGAGTTCCGGCATTCCCGCAATGCTCTTCATTTCTGCTTGGAGCCTACCGCGTTCAGGTCGGCGCCGCCCCTCACCCGTACCCTCTCCCCGTAAAAACGGGGAGAGGGGGTCCCCAGCGTTGCACCTCGCCCCCTGCTTACACTCGCCCGTTGCTTGCAAAGGAATCTGACAAAACAAGGTGATTGTCTGCGACGCTGACGTCCCCTCTCCCAGTCATTTACGGGGAGAGGGTACGGGTGAGGGGCGGCGCCGACCTGAAACCTGAAGGCTTTGGGGGCAGGCCGTTGACCTACGATAAACTTTGCTGATACGTATTACTAGTACGTATAAGTGACGCAGGATCAGGCTTGTGAGAGCTACGCAAAAGGATGTGGCGCGTGCGGCAGGGGTGTCCCAGGCCACCGTCTCCATGGTCCTGAGCGGCGGCGCACCCGCCATACCGGCCGAGACCTGGGAGCGCATTACGAAGGCGGCACGTGAGCTCGGCTACGTGCCCAACCGCGCCGCGCAGGCGCTGCGAACCAACCGGACGATGACGATCGCCTGCATCGTGCCCGATATCACCAACCCGTTCTATCCCGCGTTGATCCGTGGCATCCAATCGGTGACGGATGCGATCAGCTACGACGTGGTCTCAGTCAACACCGACGGCAGCCCGGAGCGAGAGCGGCATTTCCTCGACTGGTTCCGGCAGGGCCGTGTGGATGGCGTGATCGGTGTCTTCTTCACGCTGCGGGCGAAGGACTTCAAGCCGCTGGTGGATGCCGGCATGCCGGTCGTGCGGGTCGAATCCTCCAAGAAGCGGGGCGGCGACATCGCTATCGACGACATCTATGTCGACAGCCGGGCTGCGGCATGCAAGGTCACGAAGTATCTCATCGGCCGCGGGCACCAGCGCATCGCCATGGTCGCGGGCCGCGGCGGCCCGCAGGGCGTGCGCATCGAAGGATATCGCGAAGCGCTGGCCGAGGCGGGCATCGAGCCGCATGTGGTGGTCGACGAGGAATTCTCGGAGGTGGGTGGCACGCGCGCTGCCCAGACTATCCTTGCCGGGGGCTACCGGCCGACGGCGATCTTCGCCGCCAACGACCTGATGGCAATCGGCGTGATGCAGGCGCTCAGGGAGCGCGGCATCGAGATTCCGCGTGAGGTCGCAGTCGTCGGTTTCGACGACATCTCCGCGGCGCGGCTGGTCACGCCGCCGCTGACAACCGTAGCGCAGTTCCAGGACAGGATGGGCGCCCGCGCCGCGGAAATCCTGCTCGCAAGGCTGAAGGGCAATTCACCCTCTTTCGGCACGACCGAAGAGATGCCGTTCAGTCTGATCGAGCGCGGATCGACATGAGCAGAATGAAGCAAAGAACAAAGTGAAGTTGGGAGGTAGTGCCATGCATAGACGTGAATTCATCATGACCGGGCTCGCCGTGATTGGCGCGCCCTTGCTGTCGGGCACCGTTCGCGCCGCGGACAAGAAGCCAATCACCTGGTGGTACGAGACCGCGGCGCCGGAGAACCAGCAGAACCTGCAGGATCTGCTGGTCAAGGTCTTCAACGAGGCCCATCCGGACGACGAGCTGTCGATCGATTTCCGCGGCCAGGAGCTCGACAAGCAGCTGCGCGTTGCCATGCTGTCGGGCAGCGGCCCCGATGTCGTCTACACCGCCGGGCCGAGCTATGTCGCAGCCATGGCGCAAGCCGGACAACTGCTCCCGCTGGACGACTATGCGCAGAAGCTCGGCTGGAACGATCGCCTCCTGCCGGTCTTCATCGAGCTCGGCAAATATAACGGCAAGCTCTATGCGCTGCCCAAGACCTATGAAACGCTGGGCCTTTTCTACAACAAGTCGCTGTTCGCCAAGGAAGGCTGGACGCCGCCCACGAGCATCGCCGAGTTGGAGACGCTCGCCGACGCAATGCTCGCCAAGGGCCTGGTGCCGTTCGCCGCCGGCAACGCCGATTGGCGTCCGACCAATGAGCATTACGTGTCGATCGTGTTCAATTCCGTCGGCGGGCCGGACAATGTCTACAAGGCGCTGAAGGGCGAGATTCCGTGGACTGCGGATCCGTTCGTGAAGGCGATCGATTCGCTCAACAAATGGTGGCAAAAGGGCTATTTCGGCGCCAACTACTTCTCGCTGACCGGCGAGCAGGCCTTCGCGCAGGTGGCGACCGGTCAGGCCGGCATGGCGCCGACCGGCACCTGGAACTTCCAGAACGTGCCGCGCTATTTCCCGCAGAACAATGCCGACCCCGGCTTCGTCGGCTTTCCGTCCGATGCGGCCGTCGGCGCGCCAGTCTATGCCCTCGGCATCGGCTCGACCTTCTCTATTGCTGCGACCTCAGAGAACCCTGACGGTGCGGCAAACGTGATCGACTACATCTTCTCCGATAAATTCTACGGCGACATGAACTCGGTCTGGCAGGGCGAGTGGAACATGCCGCTGCACGACCTTTCCAAGGTGAAGATGTCACCCGACGTGCTGCCGCTTTACACCGATACGATGAAGGCGCTCGCCGCGGCGGTGAATGCCGGGCAATACGGCTATACGACATGGACCTTCCTGCCGCCGGCGACCGATACCTATCTGGTGAGCGGCATGGAGGAAGTCTGGTTGAACAAGATCACCTCCGCTCAGTTCCTCGACAAGCTCGACCAGACCTTCAAGCAGGAGCAGGGCGAGGGCAAGGTGCCGGCGGTTCCGGCGCGCGCGTGAGCCCTTGCGCGGCTATGTCCGGCTATCGCAATGCCGACGCATGCTGAGCGTCCTCCCAGGGGTGACGGTCGGGCGGCTTGTGCCGCCCGGCCGTCACCGTGATTTCGAGCTCGCCTCATGATTGATCTCGGGCTCTGAGCGAAGAGCCTCGCCGAAACCACCGGAGATCTCGATGCACCGGCTGTATCTGGTCCCGACATTGCTCATCAATGTCGTTATCATCCTCATCCCGGCGCTGCTCACCGTGGCGCTGGCCTTCTTCCGCTGGGACGGCATCTCGACGCCTACCTTCATCGGGCTCGGCAATTTCGAGGCTCTGTTCGCCGACCGTGTGTTCTGGACTGCGCTCACCAACAATCTCATCTGGACCGTGATCTTCCTCACGGTGCCGATCGGCATGGGGCTGCTTGCCGCGGCCATGCTGCTCGTCGCGCGGCGGGGCAGCACCTTTTTCCAGGTCATCTATTTCCTGCCGGTGGTCATCGCGACGGCCATCACCGCGCGTGTGTGGCAAGGGATGATTTATTCGCCGGTCACCGGGATCTTCGGCCTGCTCGACCGTTTCGGCATCAAGCTCGCCAACCCGCTCGCCCAGACTTCGGCCGCGCTCTACGGCGTCGCGGTCGTCGACCTCTGGCACTGGTGGGGATTTCTGTGCGTCATCTTCTTTGCTGCCCTGCGGCAGGTGCCGCAGGAGCAGATCGAGGCGGCGCGGCTCGAGGGCGCCAGCTTCTTCCAGATGATGCGCTACGTGCTTTTGCCGGGCATCAAGCCGACCATCACCTTGATGATGGTGATGACCGTCATCTGGTCGTTCCTGGTTTTCGACTTCGTCTATATCCTGACCCAAGGCGGACCGGCATTCTCGAGCGAGGTGCTGTCGACCATGGCCTACCGCAACGCCTTCTACGACCTGAATGTCGGGCAGGCCGCGGCAGTAGCGCTCGTCATCAGCCTGATCGGCCTCGTCGCCACCTTCTTCTATATCCGCCTGCAGGCGCAGGAGTATGCGGAATGAGGCTGGTCGAGAGGAGGTTGGTCGAAAGCACGGCGACGCTCACCATCACCTATGTCGTGCTCGCCGTCGCGGTATTCGTAGCTCTTTTCCCGATCGCGCTGCTCGTGCTGAACTCGTTGAAGCCGGCGGCGGCAATCGTCCAGAACCCCCTCTCGCTACCCGAAACGATACGCTGGGACAATTTCTCTCGCGCCTGGAAGGACGCGCGGTTCGGCCAGACCTTCCTCAATTCGGCGCTCCTAACGGCGCTCACCATCGTGCTTGTCTGCTCCACGGCATCACTCACCGCCTATGTGCTCGCCCGCCACAAGGTAAAGAGCTGGAAGATCGTGACTTTCTACCTGCTGGCCACAACCACGGCACCCATCCAGCTCTTCCTGTTTCCGCTCTATTTCGGCTTCGCCAGGCTTGGCCTGATCAACAACGTGTTTGCCGTGTCGCTGATCTACACGGCCATCTATTCGCCTTTCGCGGTCATGCTGCTCAGGACCTATTTCCTCGCCGTGCCGCGCGAGATCGAGGAAGCCGCGATCGTCGATGGCGCCAGTCACTGGCAGGTATTCACCAGGGTCATGCTGCCGCTCGTGTCGCCTGGGATCCTGACGGTCGCGCTGATCATAGGCCTCTATTCCTGGAACGAGTTCCTGATCGCCACGACCTTCCTCCAGAAAGCCGACCGGCTGACTGCCGTGGTGTCGTTCTTTCTGCTCAGCGGTCAGTACAGCTCGGACTGGGGGGAGATCATGGCCGCCGCGCTGATCATCGTGCTGCCGGTTGTGGTCCTCTTCGTCGCGCTGCAGCGGCGCTTCATCGAGGGGATCGCGGGCGGCTCGGTCAAAGGCTGATTCATCCAGAAACGCTAGGGAGCAAGAAGTGCAGGTTCCGAACGATTATCTCGAACGCGTCTATGCCGGGGTGCTGGGCAAGCTGATCGGCGTCTATCTGGGGCGGCCTTTCGAAGGCTGGACCTACCAGAAGATCATGGATGAGCTGGGGCCCATAGAATATTTCGTGCATGAGCGGCTCAATCAGCCGCTTGTCGTCACCGACGATGACGTGGCGGGCACCTTCACCTTCATCCGGGCTCTCGAGGATTACGGGATCAAGCCCGACCTCAGCGCCGAGGAGATCGGCAAGGCCTGGCTCAACTACATCGTCGAGCAGCGCTCGATCCTGTGGTGGGGCGGCAATGGCAATTCGACCGAGCATACGGCCTGGCTGAACCTGAAGCGCGGGGTCGCCGCACCTGCGTCGGGCTCGATCGAGACCAACGGGCAGACGGTCGCCGAGCAGATCGGCGCCCAGATCTTCATCGACGGCTGGGCGCTTGTCGCTCCGCGCCAGCCCGAACTCGCCGCGCGCCTGGCAAAGGCGGCCGGCAGCGTCAGCCATGACGGCGAAGCCGTGTACGCGGCGATGCTGTGGGCGGCAATGGAGGCCGAGGCCTTTGCCTCTTCCGACATCGACCACTTGCTCGATACCGGCCTCAAGCAGATCCCCGCCGGCAGCCTGATCTCGAAGCTTATCGCCGATATCCGCGCCTGGCACCGGGAACATCCGGACTGGCGCGACACCCGCAAGCGGATCGAGGAGAAATACGGTTACGACAAATATCCCGGCAACTGCCACGTCGTGCCGAACCACGCTCTGATGGTGATGGCGGTGCTCTATGCTCCGCAGGACTTCCAGAAGGCGCAGATGATCGTCAACACGTCGGGCTGGGACACCGATTGCAATGCCGGCAATGTCGGCTGCCTGCTCGGCATCATGAACGGGCTCGCCGCCCTGGACGAGGGGCCGGACTGGCGTGGGCCGATTGCCGATCGGCTGCTGATCTCTTCGGCCGACGGCGGCAATTCGATCAATGACGCGGTGCGTACCGCATATTATCTCACCAATGTCGGCCTCCAGCTGGCGGGATCGCAGCAGCTCGAGGCGCCCAAGGGCGGCGCCCAATTCCATTTCTCGCTGCCCGGCAGCCGCCAGGGGTTCCGGCCACAGACCGGCCTCGGGCTTTCGAAAGGGCTGAGCGTCGGCAACCAGGAATTCGAGCGCAGCCGTGCGCTTGCCGTGCATTATGAGGCGCTCGGGCCCGGCCAGGTCGCAGCTGTCACTACGCCGACCTTCTCGCCGCGCGAGATGCTCGACATGCGCACTTACGACCTGATGGCGACGCCGCTGGTCTATTCCGGACAGGTGCTGAAGGCTCGCATTGTGGCACCCGCCGGCAACCGGTCGCCGGTCGAGGTCAGGCTGCGCGTGCGCGTCTATGACGAGCGCGATGAGCTGCGTGATGTGGACGGCGACGCCGTGACGCTCGAGGCCGGCACCGAGACTGTGCTCGAATGGCGCCTTCCGGAGTTCGGGGGACAGCCTATCGCCGAAATCGGCCTGGCATTCACCGGCACCGGCAAACGCGCCGATGGAACGCTCCTCCTCGACTATCTGCGCTGGGACGGCCCGCCGTCGCTGACCTTGCGCAGGCCCCCCGGTGACTGCGACTTCTGGCGCATGGCCTGGGTGAACGGGGCGAGTGTCTTCTCCAAGCGCTTTCCGCCGAGCTTCCGCATCTCTCAGGATCGCGGTGAAGGCATGATCTCGCACGGCACGCGGCAGTGGACCGATTACGAGGTGACGTCGGACATCGTCATCCATCTCGGCAACTATGGCGGCGTGGCGCTGAGGGTGCAGGGCCTGCGCCGCTACTACGGCGTGCGGGTGACGCGCGACGGCAAGCTGCAGATCGTCCGAATCCGCGATGAGGCGGAGAAGCTGCTCGCCGAAACCGCTCTGCCCCTGAACTTCGAAAGGAAACTGTCGTTCAAGGTCCGTGCCGAGGGTTGCAGCATCTCGGCAGTCGTCGACGGGATTTCACTGGCGGCCGAGGATCGCAGCGACGAAGCCTTCACCGACGGCGCCATCGGCCTGATCGTCCACGAGGGAGCTCTCTCGACCGACGCGATAAGCATCACAGGTTGAGGCTGTCGGGCACCCGCTGGAAGATGCACGGGCTCGCCGGCAGGCGGACTGAATTGACGCAGTAATGCGACAAATTAGCGCATCAAGAGCGCAAACTCGGGAAATCCACAGGCCTCCGTGAAAATATTCCGTCGCAAAACAAAGGGTTAGGGCCAGGCAAATATATTAGTTTCACTTAATCGAGCTCTGGAACTGCGACCGGAAATCAAGTTATGATACCCGAATCCCAAAGGGAACAAAACAAAAACATACCCCTTGGATATGCCGGGAGGAAACGGCATGGCTATAGCTATCGTGCTCGTACTGGTAGTGGCCGGCTCGGTTCTGTTTCATCTTCTGAGCCCGTGGTGGTGGACACCCATTGCCTCGAACTGGGATTATATCGACCACACCATCAGCCTGACCTTCTGGATCACCGGTTTTGTTTTCTCGGCCGTGGTCCTGTTCATGGCCTATTGCGTTTGGCGCTTCCGCCACCGCGAAGGGAACCGCGCCGCCTATCAACCGGAGAACAAGAGGTTGGAGTGGTGGCTGACAGTGGGCACGGCCGTCGGCGTCGCGGCGATGCTGATTCCGGGACTGTTCGTATGGAACGAATTCATCACTGTCCCGAAGGACGCGACCGAGGCCGAACTCGTCGGACAGCAATGGCAGTGGAGTTTCCGCCTGCCTGGCAAGGACGGCAAGCTTGGCTTGTCCGACGCGCGCTTCATTACTCCTGAAAATCCGCTGGGCGTCGATCCCAACGATCCGAACGGCAAGGACGATATCATCGTCCAGACGCCCGAATTGCATTTGCCGGTCGGCAAGCCCGTCAAGGTGCTGCTCCGTTCGATCGACGTGATACACGATTTCTACGTCCCGGAATTCCGAGCCAAGATGGACATGGTTCCCGGTTCGGTGAGCTATTACTGGTTCACGCCGACCAGGACCGGGACCTTCGAGGTTTTGTGCGCCGAGCTTTGCGGCCAGGGCCACCCGATGATGCGTGGCACGGTCGTGGTCGATACCGAAGCGGACTATACGGCCTGGCTCGGCCAGCAGCAGACATTCGCGCAGATGACGGCGCCCCAGAAGGTGGGCGCAGCGGACTGACCGAGGAGACGCGCCGGACGAAAGGGAGATTACCCGGCAAGGTCTGAAACGATCGGCCCGCCCCCTGAACAGGAGGTGTTGCAATGGTCGATGTCACGCACGGCGCAGCCATCCCGCCGGCCGAAGTCGCGGAGGTGGATCTTTACCACCCGCACAGCTGGTGGACGAAATATGTCTTCTCGCAGGATGCCAAGGTCATCGCCATTCAATATGCGTGCACGGCGCTGGGGATCGGCTTGGTCGCCCTGGTGCTGTCCTGGCTGATGCGCATTCAGCTAGGCTTCCCCGATACATTCTCCTTCATCACGCCCGAGGCCTACTACCAGTTCATCACCATGCACGGCATGATCATGGTGATTTACCTGCTCACCGCGCTGTTTCTCGGCGGCTTTGGCAACTACCTCATCCCGCTGATGGTCGGCGCCAGGGACATGGTATTTCCCTATGTCAACATGCTGAGCTACTGGGTCTATCTGCTCGCGGTACTGGTGCTGGTGTCCGGCTTCTTCGCGCCGGGCGGGCCGACCGGCGCCGGCTGGACGCTCTATCCGCCGCAGGCCATCACGGGCGGCACGCCTGGCGGCGCAGACTGGGGCATCATCGTGATGCTCGTCTCGCTCATCCTTTTCATCATCGGCTTCACAATGGGTGGCCTGAACTATGTCGTGACGGTGCTGCAGGCGCGCACGCGCGGCATGACGCTGATGCGTATGCCGCTCACCGTGTGGGGCATCTTCACTGCGACCGTCATGGCACTGCTCGCTTTCCCGGCGCTGTTCGTCGCCTGCGTCATGATGCTCATCGACCGCACGCTGGGCTCGAGCTTCTTCATGCCGGCCATTGTCGAGATGGGCGAGCAGGTTCCGACCAATGGCGGCAGCCCGATACTGTTCCAGCACCTGTTCTGGTTCTTCGGGCATCCCGAGGTCTACATCGTCGCGCTGCCGGCCTTCGGTATCGTCTCCGACCTGATCAGCGTTCATGCCCGGAAGAATATCTTCGGGTACCGCATGATGGTGTGGGCGCTCGTTGCGATCGGTGCGCTCTCATTCGTCGTATGGGCGCACCACATGTATGTCAGCGGCATGCAGCCCTATTTCGGCTTCTTCTTCGCCACCACCACGCTGATCATCGCGGTCCCGACCGCAATCAAGGTCTATAACTGGGTGCTGACGCTGTGGCGCGGGGACATCCATCTGACCATCCCGATGCTGTTCGCGCTAGCCTTCATCGTCACCTTCGTGAATGGCGGGTTGACCGGCCTGTTCCTGGGCAACGTGGTGGTCGATGTCCCGCTCTCGGACACCATGTTCGTGGTCGCTCATTTCCACATGGTGATGGGCATCGCTCCGATCATGGTTATCTTCGGAGCGATCTACCACTGGTACCCCAAGATCACCGGCCGCATGCTGGACGAGACGCTCGGCAGGTTCCACTTCTGGGTTTCCTTCCTCGGCGCCTACCTGATCTTCTTCCCGATGCACTATCTCGGACTGATCGGGGTCCCGCGCCGCTATGCCGAGATCGGCGATATGCACATCTTCCCGGCATCGGCGCATACGCTGAACGCCTTCATCAGCATCATGGCCTTCATCGTCGGCTTCGCCCAGCTGGTGTTCTTGTTCAACCTGATCTGGAGCATCCGCCACGGCAGGGAGGCCGGCGGCAATCCGTGGCGCGCTGCCTCGCTCGAGTGGCAGACGCCGGAGACTCCGCCCGGCCACGGCAATTTCGGCAAGGAACTGCCGGTCGTCTATCGCTGGGCCTATGACTACAACGTGCCCGGCGCCAAGGAAGATTTCATTCCGCAGAACGAGCCGGGATCCTACGGGGCATCGAGGGAGCACCGATGAGCGTCATCGTCGTATTCCTCGCCGTCATCGCCGGCATTTCCGGCTGGTGGCTGTCGCAGCAAAGGCTGATGTCGAAGCCGTGGCTGGAGCAGGGGGCAGTCGTCTTTCCAGGCACCGAATCCGGCTCCATGCCGGCGGCCAAGCTGGGGCTCGGCATCTTCCTTGCGGTTGTCGGCGCCCTCTTCGCGCTGGCCGCCAGCGCCTATTTCATGCGCATGGGCATCTCCGACTGGCGTCCCATGCCGGTTCCGAAAATCCTCTGGCTCAATACCGGCGTGCTGGCGCTCTCCAGCGTGGCGCTGCAATGCGCGCTGGTCGCGGCCCGCCGGCAACAATCGGATACGTTGAGGCTCGGCCTCGTCACATCAGGCATCACCGCGATCTGCTTTCTCCTCGGCCAGCTGATGGCGTGGCGCGAACTCGTCGACAACGGCTATCTGCTCACGGGCAATCCGGCCAACAGCTTCTTCTATCTGCTCACGGCCATGCACGCGCTTCATATTGTCGGCGGCCTGGTCGCGCTCGCCGTGACGACGTTCACTGCCTGGACGGTCGAATGGCGCACGGGGCGGCTCCGGCTCAAGGTCGAGCTATGCGCCATGTATTGGCATTTCCTGCTGTTCATTTGGATTGCCCTTTTCGTTCTCCTGAACGGATGGGCAGCGCGGTTTGTGGATATTTGCCGCCAGTTGTTGACTTAGGGAGGACCAACGGATGGCAGAAACGACCCTGACGAGCATTGGCACCGTGCGGCCCGACGGCCTGCGGGGCGTCGCCGCGGATTGGGCTTCCGACCAGCGGGCGTTCAAGAACGTCTCCTGGGGCAAGGCCATGATGTGGATCTTCCTGCTGAGCGACACGTTCATCTTCGGCTGCTTCCTGCTCTCATACATGACGGCGCGCATGTCGACGCGCGAACCGTGGCCGAACCCGAGCGAAGTGTTCGCGCTCAACATAGGCGGAACGGAGATTCCTCTGATCCTGATCGCCATCATGACCTTCGTGCTGATCTCCAGCAGCGGCACCATGGCGATGGCGGTGAATTTCGGCTACCGCCGCAACCGCAAAAAGACGGCGCTCCTCATGCTGGCGACGGCGGCGCTTGGCGCGACCTTCGTCTGCATGCAGGGGTTCGAATGGACGAAGCTCATCCTGGAGGGCGTGCGGCCGTGGTCGAACCCGTGGGGCGCAGCGCAATTCGGCTCATCCTTCTTCATGATCACCGGTTTCCATGGCACCCACGTCACGATCGGCGTGATCTTCCTCCTGATCACCGCGCGCAAGGCCTGGCGTGGCGATTTCGACGTCGGGCGCCGCGGCTTCTTTACGGGGCGCCGGGGCACTTACGAGAATGTCGAGATCATGGGGCTCTATTGGCACTTCGTCGATCTCGTATGGGTTTTCATTTTTGCATTCTTCTATCTGTGGTGAGAGGCAGACATGGCGGAAGCAGTCGTACACGGGCACGATCAGGTAGCCGCTACGCATGCAGCATCGGCAACCGCAATTGCGCAGACGGATGCCCACCAGGAGCACCCCATCAAGCTATATCTGGTGGTGTGGGGATGGCTGTTCATCCTCAGCACAGGCTCCTACCTCGTCGACTATTTCGGCCTTCAGGGCCTTCTCAGATGGTCGCTGATCATCGCCTTCATGTTGCTGAAGGCTGGCCTGATCGTCGCCGTGTTCATGCACATGGCCTGGGAACGGCTGGCGCTCGCCTATGCCATCATCGTGCCGCCGGTGCTGGTGCTTGTGTTCGTGACGATGATGGTGCTCGAATCGAACTACACGCTGCTTACCCGACTCACCTTCTTCGGGCATGGTCCCTGACGGCAGCTGGTTCGAACTCCGCGATCGGCCATTGCTGTTGACATGAAAAACCACGGGAGGAGAATGACCTCTCGCGTCAGTACGCGTCACCACTTAAGCAAAAGGGGCGCCTGAGATGACGATTGCACACAAGCTCAAGGACTATCTCGACGGGACGGGAATCTTCTACGACACCGTCGCGCATCACCGCACGGCCACCAGCAGGCAGTCTGCCGTGGCCGCGCATATACCCGGCGGCAGGATGGCCAAATCCGTGGTCGTGCACCATGAGCTCGGCTATGCACTGGCCGTGGTTCCCACCACGCACAGGATCGAATTCGGCGCCCTGCAGGAGGTCATGGACAAGCGCCTGGGACTCGCCTCGGAAGACGAGGTCAGCTCCCTTTTCGATGATTGCGATATTGGCGCGATTCCGCCGATCGGGGCTGCCTACGACGTGCCCGTGATCCTCGACGAAAGCATCGACGACGTCGAGGATGTCTATTTCGAAGGCGGCGATCACCGGACTCTGGTGCATGTCAGCGGTAAGGACTTCCGCAATCTGACAAAGGGTGCCGTTCGGGCCCGCTTCAGCCACATGGCTCTCTGATAAGCCTTTAAAGGTTGGCGCCGCTCCTCACCCTTACCTTCTCCCCGTGAAAAACGGGGAGAGGGGGCGGCAACGTCTCAGGAATCCCCTCTCCCCGTTTTTCACGGGGTGAGGGTGAGGGTGAGGGGCAGCGCCGGCGTCCGGCGAGTAGCACCTAAGGCAGCGGCTCCACGACCTTCCGGTAGACGTGCCAGGTCGCGTGGCCGAGGATCGGCAGCACGACAGCGAGGCCGGCAAACACCGGGAGCGACCCGATGATCAGGAGCACCGCCACGATCAACCCCCAGACGAACATCGGGATCGGGTTGGTCAGCACGGCGCGCACGGATGTGTGGATGGCCTCATAGGCACCAACATCGCGGTCGAGGAGCAGTGGGAAGGCGACCACCGTCGTGCAGAGCACGACCGCCGCAAAGACGAAGCCGACGGCATGGCCGAGCACGATCAGCGTCCAGCCTCGCTCGGTCGTGAAGACCTCGTGGAGGAAACTGGACAAGGATGCAGGCGGAGCCAGACCGAACACCTGCTGATAAAGCAGTTTTGCGGCGAGCAGCCAGGCGATGAAGATCGTAAAGAGCATGATCCCTACGGCGGCGATGGAAGGCAGCGCCGGCGAGTTCTTGACTTCGAACGCATGCGACCAGGAGGTGTCGAGCCCGAGCTCTCTTCTGCGGCTGATCTCATAAAGGCCGATTGCGGCAAATGGGCCGATCAGCGCGAAGCCCGATACCAGAGGGAAGAGCAGCGGCAGCGCATTGTTGCCCGACGTCCAGGCGGCCAGCACCACGCCGGCGAGCGGGTAGATCAGGCAAAGAAAGACGATATGAGACGGCTTGACCATGAAGTCGTCGACGCCACGCTTGAACGCGTCGATGAGGTCGGAAACGCTTATCTTTCGAACATGGATGTGTTCCAGCGTGTCGCTGGCGCCTGCAATCACGTGAAAGCTTGCCATTGACCACTCCTCCTAGACCGGGTCCAGTTGGGTCGCGGCTTATGGTTCTGCCGTTCAGCGTGATAGGTCACGCAAAACCGCGACCTTTAGCCACATCAGCATACTCCTCTGCGTGGGATTTGCCACCCGGGGGAGAACAAGATTCCGAACTGAAGGTCAGCGCGGCAAAGAGTTGCAGAGTTTCCGACACAATCCCGCGGCCATGACAAGTGCTGAAGCGGAGTGAATGGCTCCGCTCCAATGCAACCTGCTCCAGCCTTGCGGGGATATGCCGCGTCCTGGCGCGATAGCTCCCACAGATCTTATTCTATACGTTGATCTGGGCTCGGGCGTTAAGGTCATACCATGGACGTGAAAACGTTGCTCTTGCTAGGCATCGGCATGATGGTCCTGTTTCTGATCGGCCTTTGTACGGGGCCGTCGCAGTCCGCGGGCATGCCGCCTGACAGACAAATGACGCCTGTGATGCCCGCCTCACTAGGATCGAGGCGGGGCGAACCAAATCACGAGGTCAGCGCACGCGTCGCGATCGTGTCGATGAGCAGCGCGGCAAAAATCGCGAATAGATATAGGATCGAGTAGGCGAACAGCGCCTTGGCTCCTCTCTTGTCCACACCGGACGCGATCAGCACCCTCCATGCCCGCCAGATGAAGCCGGCGCCAAGACCCGCTGAAGCAAACCCGTAGAAGGCGCTTGCAAAACCCAGGACCCAGGGGAGCACACCGACCGGCGCAAGCAGCAGCGAGTAAGCGAAGATCTGTCTGCGGGTGGAAGCCTCGCCCGCGACGTTCGGCATCATCGGAATGCCTGCCCGGGCATAGTCGCCGACCTTGAACAGCGCGAGCGCCCAGAAATGCGGCGGCGTCCACAGGAAGACGATCAGGAAGAGCACGAGGCTCTCGATCCCGACGCCGTTGGCGGCCGCCGCCCAGCCGACGACCGGCGGCAAGGCACCGGCGGCCCCCCCGATGACGATGTTTTGCGGGGTCGAGCGCTTCAGCCACATCGTATAGACGACGACATAGAAGAAGATCGTGAAGGCGAGCAGCGACGCGGCGAGCCATCCAGCCAGCATTTCGAGCAGCATGACGGAAACGGTGGCGGTGAGCAGTCCGAAGTTGAGGGCTTCTTCAGACGTCACTCGACCCGACGGGAGCGGCCGCTGCGACGTGCGCGACATCATCGCGTCGATATCCATATCGTACCACATGTTGAGCGCACCGGCTGCTCCGGCACCGAGCGCAATAGCGGCGATCGCGACCATCGCAACGGCCGGATTGAGCACACCGGGCGCCGACACCATGCCGACGAAGGCTGTGAAGACGGCAAGCGCCATCACGCGTGGCTTCATGAGGGCGAAGAGATCGGACAGCGTCGCACCGGAGAGGGCGACGTCAATGTCACTGAGGCGACGTTTCCCGATCAGCACTTCCTGAGCACTTCCGGACCACAGGCTACGGCGGCAGCCTATCCAGCCCGCAGCGCATTTGCAACGTGGCGGCACGCCCGCACTGATCCACAGCCTGTAGCTGTGCCCGCCTGAGATGCACGAATGGCGGCAACCTCTGCACGGATTGCCGGCATCCCGAACGAAACGCGACGTGTGTCGCACAAGACGCGGCGACTGGTGTCGACAAAACGAAGAGAAAAGCTTCAGTTGAGGCGCTCTCCGACGTGCTTCCGTTATCAGCCTGCGCAAAGCCGCTATGTTTCTTCTTGCGGCTATTTTATATGGAAACCGGTTCAAAAGGACCGAAATACAAAAAACGGGGAATTGGGGTTTCTATGGCAAGTTTCGAATTCGGTGGTCCGCCGACAGGTGATGCCGCCCTCGATTTGCTCACTGAATGCGAACAACAATTGCTTCCTGTCGTGCATGAAATTGTACAATCGGCGGTAGCGGTAGGCTGGAACGAGGAAGATGTTCTTCTCGCGTTGGTAGAGCTTTCATGGAATATGTATGAAAAGCGCTACGATCCCTGAGAAAGACCGTCGGAAAACCTCGAGGATCACCTCTCGCAGCGCCCTAGAATCGCCCGGTTAAGAGCCCGCCTTCTCACTCGTGTCGACGACTTCGAAGTCATGCGTGATCGCGGCCGTCTTCGCGAGCATTGCCGATGCTGAGCAGTACTTCTCGATCGACAGCTCGATCGCTCGCTGCACCTTCCCGGGCGCCAGCCCTCGGCCCTTGACCACGAAATGCATATGGATGCGCGTGAACACCTTCGGGTCCTTTTCGGCACGCTCGGCGTCCAGCTCGACCACGCAATCATCGACCGACTCGCGGCCCTTTTCGAGGATATGGACTACGTCGAAGGCCGAGCAGCCGCCTGTGCCCATCAGCACGAGTTCCATAGGGCTTGGTCCCGGCGTTGCGCCCTCGGTTCCATGGGCGGTTCCGAACACTAGCTTATGTCCGCTACCGGACTGGCCAACAAACGTCCGGTCTTCCACCCATTTGATCCGTGCCTTCATCGACGTCGTCTCCTCGTCTGCATCGATTGTCCTTCCAGCCCCACTGCGCTCGGCAATGCTGGGCGTTGCATTCATCAGGTAATTCGACCTGAATAAGCCAGCCCTATATGAGGAGCGCGGAATCGAGATGCCGTCTCCCCATCTGACGCTCTCTACATGGGCGGGGACAAGCCGGGCAAGTTACGGCCGAGCATCACGGCGCGTGGCGGCCCGGCCTGACGCTGGGGGCGGCCAGGAGCCTGGGTGCCGTCTCGGCAACCTCTCCGGGACGCAGTGGCATGGCCACAATCGGCTGGGCCGGTGCTTGGGATGCAGGGCCACGACACGCCCGACCAGAGCGATGGCTCCTGAACGTGTTCTGCCTAGCTTAGCCCGACAACTTCGCCGGCGGCATCGAGGCGACAGCCTACTTGCGACTGGCGCACCTCGACGCCTCCTTGCCTTGCATACTGCACGCGCACCTGGAGTGGTGCAACGGCGCCGCGGCGCCGGGCACGCAGCGGACCAGAACTGGCGGCGTCCACATGCACGACGCCATAAGGCCTTGCGGCTGTCGTAATCGCCTCGATGCAGGCGCGAACGACGGCGTCGGGAGTGCCCGGTATCGGGTTCAGTGCGGCCTGCATTGGATAACCATAGGTCAAAGTCCCATCCTCAGGCCGGAGGCTTTGCGGCAGCTCGATGTCGCGTCCACCTCCGGCGAAGCTCTTCGGAGGGGTTGTCGACGGCGTTGCAGGGGGCGGATCTTCTGGGGGCGGTGCTGCGCTGGGTTGCGCGACGGGGCCGTCGGGCTTCGGTACTGGGGAAGAAGCTCCCGTACTATTTCCCGGGGAAGAAGTTCCTGCGCTATTTTCTGGAGTATCCCCGGACGAGCCTGCCCCCGCGCTAGCACCCTGAGCGGAGTTGTCGCCCTCGGACGCCCCGGCGCCGGCACTGTTTCCCGAAGTGGAGGGACCGACATCGCCATTGGATCCGGCGCCCGCGTGATTTCCAGAGTTGGAGTGACTGGCATCGCCGTTGGACGCTCCGGCTCCTGCGCTGTTTCCCGCATTGGGGTGACCGGCGTCGCCATTGGACGATCCTGCCCCCGCGCCATTTCCCGGATCGGGAGAACCGGGGTCGCCATTTGGCGACCCGGCCGAGCCGGAACTGTCGCCAGCGGACGCTCCAGCTCCTACCCCATTGCCCGAGGGGGAGCTGTCGACACCGAAGGATCTCGCGCCCGGCCCATTCCCCGAGACGGAGTTGTCGCCGCCGGACGATCTGGCCCCATTGCCCGAGGCGGAGCTGTCACCACCGGCCGATCTGCCGCCGCCACCATTCCCTTGACCTGAATGCCCCCCGCCGTGATCGGACGATCTGCCTCCGCCACCGCCGCCCCCGCTGGAGTGCCCTCCGCCACCTCCGCTGGAGTGCCCCCCGCCACCCCCGCTGGAGTGACCTCCGCCACCGCCGGAATGCCCTCCACCGCTCCCGCTGGAGTGACCTCCGCCACCGCCGCCATGACCGGACGATGCGGCGCGCGCACTGAAGTCCGTGGACGCGCCCTCGATGGCCACCGCAGCTCCCGTGGCGACTGCAATCAACAATGTGAAAGCGATAGACTTGCGCATCCGATTTCCTTTCTGCTCGCCGGTCGAGTCAAGAAAGCGTCCATGCGGTCCGGCCTTGGCTACAGGGGGCTGTCGGCTGGCGGTCGTCTTGGAACCAAGCCTTGGGGCAACATGATCGATTTCTTGCGAGCGGGCTGCGGCTTGCGAGCGGGCTGCGTCAATTCGCGAAGTTGGACTTCGCGGACTGTTCGCGGCTCCGCTCGAGGGGCCGGCGTTGGGACGGGTGCGCTTGCAGGTGCTTCCGGCTGGCTGGCCGTATTATCTGGGTTGGGCTCACGCTCTATGCTCGCAGTGTAGCGCTCGCCACGAGCCTTGAGGCTCCGATTTTCCTCGCGCGCCGAAGCGAGATCGCGGGCCAGACCATTGGCCCTGTCGCGCTCTCCTTGCAAAGCATCGCGCGACAGGGCCGCGGCTCTGGTTGCTTCCTCGCCTGCCGCCATTGCTCCGTCGCGCTCCCGGCGAGCAGCATCCAGATCACGTTCGAGGCTGGCGATCTTTTGCCGCTCCTCGCCGAGCGCTTGCCTCGTCTCTGCCAACGAAGCCTCGCCGGCCTGCCGGCTCTTGACGGCATCGGCCTGCCCGGCTGCGGCCCGAGCAGCATTGGCCTGCAAATTCTCGATCGACCGGCGCGCCGTAGCGAGATCCTGTTCCAGGCGGGTGCTCTTTTGCCGCTCCTCCTCGAGAGCTTGCCGCGTCTTCGCCATCGACGCCTCGTCAGCCTGCCGGCGCTTGGCGGCATCAGTCTGGTTGGCTGCGGTCTGCGCAGCATTGGCTTGCAAATCCTCGATGGACCGGCGCGCCGCAGTGAGATTCTGTTCAAGGCGAGCGTTTTTTTGCCGCTCCTCGTCGAGAGCTTGCCGCGTCTTCGCCATCGACGCATCGCCAGCCTGCCGGCTCTTGGCGGCATCGGTCTGGCTGGCCGCAGCCTGCGCAGCATTGGCCTGCAAATCCTCGATCGACCGGCGCGCCGCAGCGAGATCCTTTTCAAGGCGGGCGCTCTTTTGCCGCTCCTCGTCTAGAGCTTGCCGTGTCTGCGTTAGTGACGCATCACCAGCCTGTCGGCTTTTGGCAGATTCGGCTTGCTCGGCAGCAGCCTGCGCCGCGTTCGCCCGCAATTCCTCGATCAATTGGCGAGCCGCGGCGAGATCATGGGCTAGACCCGCGGCCTTGTCGCGCTCCTTCTCCAGCGCTTCGCGCGATGCCGCCCCAATCTTGGCCGCTTCTTCTCCTGCGGCCTGTGCTCCGTCGCGTTGCCGGAGGGCAGCTTCGAGGTCATGTCCGAGCTGTCCGCTTTTTTGCCTTTCCTCTTGAAGCGCTTGCTGCGCCTTCGCGAGCGATGCATCGCCAGCCTGCCGGCTCTTGGCAGCTTCGGTCTCCAAATCCGCGGCTGATTGGCGTGCGGTTGCAAGATCATGCTGCAGGCGAGCGTTGGTTTGCCGCTCCTCGTCAAGCGCCAGCTTCGTCTGAGCCAGCGAGGCCTCGCCGGCATGCCGCCTTCTGGCGGCATCGGTCCGATCGGCTGCAGCGGCCGTCCGCAAATCGGCGATCGACCGGCGCGCGGTCTGGAGTTCGCGCTCCAAACGTCCGCTCTTTTGCCGCTCCTCGTCAAGCGCCTGCTGCGTCTGGGCCAGCGAAGCCTCGGCCGCCTGCTGGCTCCTGGCGGCATCGTCCCGATTGGCAGTAGCGGCCGCCTGCAAATCGGCGTTCGACTGGCGGGCAGCTTCAAGGTCGTGCTCGAGACGCCCGCTCTTCTGCCGCTCCTCGTCAAGGGCTTGCTTCATCTGCGCCAGCGAGGCCTCGCCGGCCTGCCGGCTGTTCACTGCATCGTTCTGCTCGGCTGCAGCCCGCGCAGCATTTGCCTGCAGATCCGCGAGCGACCGGCGCGCCGCCGCGAGATCGTCTTCGAGGCGCCCGTTCTTTTGCCGCTCCTCGTCAAGCGCTTGCTTCGTTTCCGCCAGCGAGGCTTCGCCGGTTTGGTGATTTTTCGCGGCGGTGGCCTGCTCGGTTGCCGCGCGCGCAGCATTCGCCTGCAAATCATCGATTGACCGCCGTGCCGCGGCGAGATCTTGTTCGAGGCGCCCGCGCTTTTGCCGTTCCTCGTCAAGCCCGCGCCTGGTCTCGGCCAGCGAAGCCGCGGCTTCCTGGTGGGCTCGAACGGCTTCGGCTTTCAAGCGTTCGACTTCCGATCGCGCGGTTTTCAGATCTCTCGCCAGCCCTTCGGCTTTCTGCCGCTGCTCTTCCAGGGCATGTTCCTGCGCAGTCTTGCTCTCGGAGATCGCCCGCATTTGCGCACCCGCGCTGTAGGCGGCACGGCGCATGGCGTCGAGCGCCTGCCGCGCCGCCCGCTCCCGCTCCAGCGCTTGCCGGAGAGCGGGATCTGGTGCCTGGCCGCTGACGTCCTCTTGCGGTGCCGGCGCGTGCTTGTCGCCATCGAGGCGATCCGCAGCCGTGGGCGCCCCCTGCCGTTCGACGGTAACCTCCGCACGGATACCGCTTCCGTTCTGGAAACGGCTGGCAATCTGCCCCGCCAGCTCGAAGTCCCGCAGACCCGCTGCCGGAACGGGACCTATAACCGGAAGGTTGAGCGTCCCGGCCTTGTCGATCGTGAATGCTCCGTTTAGCCTTGAGACGGCCAGCACGTAGTCGGACGGCGCGGCTCGGTCGGGCAGGGTGATGTGGAGTTCGATCGTATCGTTAGAGCGAAGGTGGGTGTCTGCGTCCGCGCAGTGGCCGATCTCCGGGGATCCGAGCAACGTCAGAAAGAGGCAGAACTGAATGAGCCCCAGCGCATTCGGCCGAACAGTGCGCAGCGGCTTCCGGACACACCCGACGCGTAAGCAAGATAGTGCGGTGCGGATCACATTTCGCGGGAGATGAGTTTTGAACGTGTCGTGGTCGCGCGCCCTTGGCGCCCTTGACAGCACAAGATTGCGACAACCCGATTTGCAGTCTCGCATGTTAACGTCCCGAGCGTCCTCCAGCCGCACAGATCACTCCGCGCAGATCATTCCCCGGGACAGGTCCCACAGCATCCTGGGCTGGAGGGGTAGCTAGGTCACGAAACCGTGTGGTCAACTATCCGCGCCGCATCGGATCACGTAAGATGTTGTGCGTGGATGTTTCCTCGCCCGATCCTCGCTCAGCCACGCGCAACCGCGCGAGGCGGAATTCGTTGGGCTTTCACAGGTGGCGCGGGCCATATCCCGGCAGGCCGTTCGGTGCGCGAGCTTGAGAACTGGCCGGGCGAGGATCAATTGCATTCATACCGCGTTAGCATTTCGAGGATGACAGACATTCTCTGCACTGTTGAACAGCGCATGGTGAACAGCTCTCGGCAGAATCCAGACAAGGAGATAGAAGACCTGCTTTGCCAGGTGTCACCGCAAAGTCGCTGACGGGCTCAGACCTTTTGAATTTCATCGTGTTCGCGCGCGGCTGCCACCAAGCCAGTGAGGCGGCTCGGCGGAATGGAGATGAACAGCACGCCGGGCTCATGCACGCCATGGGCAGGATCTTCTATGGAAGGCGGTCGAAGCATTTAGCGAACTCGTAGCCGGGAATTTGCCCGATCACTCTGCGGCGCGGCTCCAGTAATAGCCCGCAATCCATTTTCCCCCCGTGACCGGCCCGCGCCTCGTGGCAATGCGTCGTTCAGCCAAGTGGTCTCAGAAGGAATTGGCGAGGCGGGCCGAAGTTCACCCCAAAACGGTCAAATACTGGAAAGGCAGGAGGGGCCGATAGGCGGCCACGCTCCTTGCAAATTTCTCAAGGCAGCGCGGCCGTGCGGATCACCGTCGAATCCGTTTTATCGCCGATCCATGTTCCAGCCGCTTCAAAGGCTCAGAAGATTTGCGGCGCCAAAACGCGAACCGGCACACCCTGCAAGAATCGCACAGTACCCGGCAAGAAGCGATGCCGTTTGCATGGGGGGCTATCGACCTGGCCGAAGACTCTCGAAGGCCGGGAGCGCATCAGCACGCTGGCACCGATGGCACTGCATGCCCGCGGAATCCGGTTGCGCCGATATATTTTTAGCCGCTGAAAACAGAGGCGAAACTATAGGAGGCCGTCGCTAGGGAGCGAGGCATCGTGGTGCGCTGCCGAACGTCGCCCAACTGACGATACCAAACTCAAGACTAATCTACTGATTGGACCCTACTGGCTTCGCAATCATAGCGCGAAGAATTTGGGGAACTATCTCTTCGGCGCCGTAGACAGAGAGGTGATTCACATCTGTGTAGAGGACATGCCCGTCTTTATCGGCCAGTCGGCAGTGCTCGTTGGGACAAATCGTGTCGACAGGATTGACCAATGAAACGTCGAGCTTAGTGGATGCGGCAAACCGCTCGAAGGCCCGTTGGAACACCGGAAACTCATCCAGATTTGGGGCCGGACATGGCAATTCGAGGTAGTTCGGCCGGTCGTAGCACGCCAAGTTTGTATCGGGTGCTCTTCCCAAGAATACAATCCGACCGGTAAAGCCTGCATACCTATTTCCGATATCTTGTAAAATGGCATCGTAGAACGCATCGGGATTTTCAAATTTGACAGCAATACCGTCCCTGTGGAGAGAATACCAATAACCAGACCAAAGCTGCCCGACGATGATGTTGGAGTATGTCTTAGTCTTTTGCCATTCCTCCAGAGTCGCTCTTGCTCGGTCGCATCTGCGAGTGAGCTTGTCAGAGACTGGACTCACGCTGGTCATGCTTGCGCCGAAAAAGCAGGAGGGCGAATATGCGAGCAAGAAATGCACGCGCGACCCGGCAAGCATGTCCAGCGCCTTAGTGTACTGATCGACGTGGGAGTCGCCGACGACTAACACATTCGGCCTGCCGGACGTGCCGAATTCGCAGGGCTCATCGCATCCGATGCTGCCCCGGGCGAGTCTCGAAACTTTGGTCGTCATATCTTCTAGCCGCTGACCGCTGGTGTGCTTGGTTCGCATATCGAAAGTGCTGGCGGCGACACGGCTGGCCGGCACAGTGAGCATTGCCGCAACCGACACGCACAATGCGAGTGCAACATATCGTGCGAAGGACGCGGGGCCCGTGCGAAATGGCACCTCGACGGCGCTGTACATGGCGGCTGCGAGAGCGATCGACAGTCCGGCAAGGACAGTGGCCTGCGCGCGAGTGAGCGGAGCGAACTGGAAATACTCGGTGAATACGATCAAGGGCCAGTGAACGAGGTAAATCGAATAGCTGATCCGTCCGATATAGGCCGAAATCGGATTTCTGAGTAACCATCCCCCGAGCCGCGCCTGTCCACCAAAGATCACCAGCGCCGCGCCCGTGCACGGAAGCAGGGAATTCAATGGGTCAAACAACATGTTCGCTCTGAAGTACATCACGGCATAGGCAATACCGACCAGACCGACAAGCAAGATTACTTCCTGAGCAATCTGATTCCGCAGTGGCCGCAGCCAGAGAAGAAGCGCCCCACAGGCAAATTCGAAGACGCGGAACGGCATGTTGTAGAAAATCGTCGCCCTACCATCGGCGATGTACGGCCCGAGGAACGTGTGGCCGAGGCCAGCCACATCGCCGTCTTCGAACGCAAGGTTGGCAAGCAGGCTCAAGAAGCCCCCGGCTAGGATCAGCCAAGGCAGCCCGCGACGCCACAAGACAAACCCCAGAACGATAAAGGCCGGCCAGAGCGCGTAGAACTGCCATTCGACACTCAGCGACCACGTGTGAAGGAGCGGTTTCAGCCGTGCCGAAATATCGAAGTAGTCGCTTTCCCTCCAAAATCGGATGTTGGAAACGCCGAGTGCGGCATCGCGCGCGCTGCCGGCATAGGCCTGAAGATGCTCGGGAGTGAACAGCACGATTGCGATGACCGAGGAGAGGCCAATCGTCGTAAACAAGGCTGGAAGAAGTCGGCGCGCACGGCGGGCGTAGAAATTGGCAAAATCAAAGACGCCACCCTCCAAGTCAGCCTTGATGATGCC
This sequence comes from Mesorhizobium sp. BAC0120, assembly GCF_033542235.1. Lineage (NCBI taxonomy): Bacteria > Pseudomonadati > Pseudomonadota > Alphaproteobacteria > Hyphomicrobiales > Phyllobacteriaceae > Mesorhizobium > Mesorhizobium sp. BAC0120. The sequence goes on from NZ_JAWRCU010000020.1 coordinate 36,292, forward strand.
TGTTATTAGATAGCCGGAGATGACAAAGAAGACATCGACGCCAACGAAGCCACCGGTAAAGCCTCTAAAACCCAGATGATAAAGAAGCACTGACAAAACTGCGGCTGCACGCAGTCCATCGATATCCGGGCGATATTTCATTCAATTTGCTTGCGGCCGGCCCCGGCTGTGGTTCAAAGCACAGGAGACAAGAGAATTCAAGCGCGGTGTCATATGTTCGTAAATGCAAAGAACGGCAGCGGCAGGAAGAAATCGCATCCAAGTTGAACGAGCTTGGAACAAAGCGCCTTCTGATCGCCCGAGATGATCAGATACGCCGTCTTGTCGCGCGCTGGTGTTGCATGCCAGTGAATCCGGTCGCGACGGTATAATTTTTAATGGCTGAAAACAGTAGCGAAACTAAGACCCCATGAGCGAAGATTTTCCGCGCATCAACACGCGAGAGGGCGAAAGGGGGGAATTGCCATTATTAAGGTTCTCCAGCGGCTTAGCTTCCACCCCCTTGGGGTCTTAGCATACTGGACATTTTTGCCACTCACACACGCGGGCGTGTGCGTGCGGGTCATAGGGTGATAGGCCCGGTACAGCGTAAGATACCAGTCAGTTCGTCTTCGGCTGAAGTATCAAAGGGTTAGGCATTCAGATCGAGGGCTTAGGCATATTTAAATAGCCCTGTTGGGGTGCCGGAAACAGCCGGCCTGGCTGTCAAAAGCGCAATAATCGACCGCGAAGTTATAGACTTCGAAAGGGATGGCCGGCCCACCATCGACGCGTTCCGCGCGGCCCTTTCGTCGGATCTTCAGCGGCTCGTCTTCGTCGCCTTCGATCTACTCTTTTTGGACGGCCAGGACTTGCGTGGCCTTGTGCAAGTCGAGCGGCGCGAGCGGCTTGCTGCGCTCATTGGACGTGAGGCTGACGGCGAGTCGGGTATTGGCAACATGTGGGCGCCCGAACGCGTGACGGTGCAGTGACTACCGCGGCAACACCTTGCTTATCATGGGGCCAGCACTCCAGCTGAGTATCATGGGGCCAGCTCTCCAGCTGAGGCTCCCCGCTTTTTTCGGGGTCTTGTGCCTTCGCCTTGGGTATGTTGCCGCGGGCCTCGGGGAGGCCTTCCTCAAACAGCGCCAGGCGGGCGTCACAAAAAGTCAAGCCCCTTGCCTGCCCAACGGGCAGTGCGGTGCGTTCAAGTGGGGAGATAGGTGGGGATGGAACAGGTAAGTTCCAGATTCCCTAATCATATCAGAACGATAGAGTGAAACTGGTGGAGCCAAGGGGAGTCGAACCCCTGACCTCTTGAATGCCATTCAAGCGCTCTCCCAACTGAGCTATGGCCCCACGCCCGGCCTTCAAGCCGGCGCCGTTTCCGGCGAAGAGGTCCGGAGAGGCGTCGCCGCCGCTCCGTTCGTGGGCGGCTTCTAACCCCGCCCTTTTTGAATATCAAGCCCCGCGCCATGCTGATTTTGGCGCGGGGTGAAAGTAGCGTCAGGTCGTGCCGTCTGCCGGCTCAAACCTCGTCTTCGTCGTCGCCCACGCCGATGATGCCGGAGACGTCGTCGTCTTCCTCTTCCTCTTCCTCGAGGAAGGTGTCGTCATCATCGTCGCCGAGGTCTACGTCGACATCGTCGTCAATGTCCGGCACGTCGTCGCCCTTCGATTCCTCGTCGGCCTCTTCGAGCGTGACGATCTCCGGGCCTTCCTCCTCGGCGTCGAGCTCCTTCTGCTCCACCTCTTCCTCTTCCTCGATCGAGTTCGAGGAGCCGCTTTCGAAGTAAGAACGCGGGTAGGAGATGCCCGTATAGGGCGATACGATCGGATCCTTGTTCAGATCGTAGAATTTCCGACCCGTCTCGGGGTCGATGCGCTTTATGCCAAGCTCGGGTTTTGCCACTTTTTGCCTCGTCGAAAAAGTTTGGTCCCCTTAATCGCAGATTGAATGGGTGTCAAAGCCAAAAAAAGGCGCAAAAGCAGCCCTTTCAGCTGGGGCGGTCCACATCCCGTGAAGGGATGACCGGCGTGAAAACCCATGATAGGAGACCGGCCGACAATTGGGGCCTGGCACGCCCGAAATCAATCTCGGAAGGATGAAATGATGTCGCACGCTGAAGAGGCAGTACCCGCGACAGCGCGCCGCTCGCCGCCTCTGGCCGGCGTTGCGCGCGTTCCCGGCGACAAGTCGATCTCCCACCGCTCCATGATGTTCGGCGGGCTCGCCTCGGGCGAGACGCGGATTTCCGGCCTGCTCGAGGGCGAGGATGTGATGCGCACCGGCGCGGCCATGCGGGCGATGGGGGCCAATATAGAGAAGCGTGGCGCCGAATGGGTGATCCGCGGCACCGGCAACGGCGCGCTGCTCGAGCCCGAGGCCCCGCTCGATTTCGGCAATGCCGGCACGGGCTCACGCCTCACCATGGGCCTGGTCGGCGCCTATGACATGGAGACGACCTTCATCGGCGACGCCTCCCTGTCGAAGCGGCCGATGGGCCGTGTGCTCAACCCCTTGCGCGAGATGGGCGTGCAGGTGCTGAAGGCCGCGGAGGGCGACCGCATGCCGCTCACGCTGCGTGGACCTAGGCAGACCGCGCCGATCACCTATCGCGTGCCGATGGCGTCGGCGCAGGTGAAATCCGCCGTGCTGCTCGCCGGCCTCAACACGCCGGGCATCACCACTGTCATCGAGCCGGTCATGACGCGCGACCACACGGAGAAGATGCTGAAGGGCTTCGGCGCCAATCTCGAGGTGGAGACGGACAAGGACGGCGTGCGCCAGATCCGCATCGAAGGGCAGGGGAGCTTGACCGGCCAGACCATCGCGGTGCCGGGCGACCCGTCCTCTGCCGGTTTTCCGCTGGTCGCAGCCCTCGTGGTGCCGGGCTCCGACATCACAATCGAAAACGTGCTGATGAACCCGACCCGCACCGGGCTCCTGCTGACGCTGCAGGAGATGGGCGGCAACATCGAGGTGCTCAATCGGCGCAATGCCGGCGGCGAGGATGTCGCCGACCTGCGCGTGCGCGCCTCGGAGCTGAAGGGCGTCACCGTCCCGGCGCCGCGCGCGCCCTCGATGATCGACGAATATCCGGTCCTTGCCGTCGCGGCCTCCTTCGCCGAGGGCGAGACGCTCATGCAAGGGCTCGACGAACTGCGCGTCAAGGAATCCGACCGCCTCGCGGCGACCGCAGCCGGCCTCAAGGTGAACGGCGTCGACTGCACGGAGGGCAAGGACTGGCTCTCTCTTCGCGGCCAACCGGGCGGCAAGGCGCTGGGTGGCGGAACGGTTGCTACGCATCTCGATCACCGCATCGCCATGGCGTTCCTGGTCCTGGGGCTGGCGACGGAGAAGCCGGTCACCATAGATGACCAGGCGATGATCGCGACGAGTTTCCCGGAGTTCATGGGGCTCATGGCGGGGCTGGGGGCGGAGATTGAGGTGGTCGAATAGGCTTTCTGGTTGATGTTGCAGCCCACGTTGCCCCCCTCTGTCCTGCCGGACATCTCCCCCACAAGGGGGGAGATTGCCAGCTTCGATGCCGGCTCTTCTCCATCGGCGCCGACGATTGGCGAAACCGCCAATGACGGCCCAATCTCCCCCCTTGTGGGAGGAATGTCCGGCAGGACAGAGGGGGGCGCCACAGAGCACCGCCGGTCACCGGGTAGCGATCGGCTGACTACCTCAAACGAGGGGGCATCTTGACAGTCACCCCCCTCACTATCGCCATCGACGGCCCGGCCGCTTCCGGCAAGGGCACGCTGGCGCGCCGGCTCGCCGACTACTACCACCTTCCCTATCTCGACACCGGGCTCACCTATCGCGCGGTCGCGCATATGCTCGTCACCAGGGGCTGGCCGCTGGACGATGAGGCGCATGCGATCGAGGCGGCCCGGCTTGTCGATCTTTCCGGTCTGGACCGCGAGCTTCTGTCGGCGCATGAGGTGGCCGATGCGGCCTCCCGTGTCGCGGTCATCCCCGAGGTGCGGCGCATCCTGGTCGAGAAGCAGCGCGGCTTTGCCGCGGGGCCGGCGGGCGCCGTGCTCGACGGCCGCGATATCGGGACGGTGGTCCTGCCCGCTGCCGACGCCAAGCTTTATATAACGGCGAGCGCCGAGGTGCGTGCCGCGCGGCGCCTGCGCGACATCGAATCCCGTGGTGGCAGGGCCGATCTCGCCGAGATACTTGCCGACATCAGGCGGCGTGACGAGCGCGATACCGGACGCGCGGATTCGCCCTTGAAGCCCGCCGCCGATGCGCACTTGCTCGACACTTCCGAAATGTCTATAGAAGCCGCGTTTCAGGCGGCCAAGGCGATCGTGGAAGATGCCGTCGCTGCCCGGGACAAGGCCCGACACACCGGCTGATCGCGATGCTCCGCCTGGCGGATGTGGTCGCCAAGGCCCATATGTCGGACCAGAACCAGCCTGTAAGCATTCTCGCGCCGGACCGCCGCGACCAAAGTTGAAGCGGCAACAGGGCTTTTCAGCCCAGAATGCAGAGCAGGCAAACGCAACGCTAACCCACGGCGCCGGCCCCGCAATGACGGGGCTTTCCAGGAGAACAAATGTCAAATTCCAATCCATCGCGCGACGATTTCGCCGCGCTTCTCGAAGAGTCCTTTTCCGACGGCCATTCGGGCGAGGGCCAGGTCGTGCGCGGCACGATCACCGCGATCGAAAAGGACATGGCCATCATCGATGTCGGCCTGAAGGTCGAAGGCCGCGTCCCGCTGAAGGAGTTCGGCGCCAAGGCCAAGGACGGCCAGATGAAGGTCGGCGATACGGTCGAGGTCTATGTCGAGCGTATCGAGAATGCGCTGGGCGAAGCGATGCTGTCGCGCGAGAAGGCGCGCCGCGAGGAGAGCTGGGTCCGCCTCGAAGAGAAGTTCAACAAGGGCGAGCGCGTCGAAGGCATCATCTTCAACCAGGTCAAGGGCGGCTTCACCGTCGATCTCGATGGCGCCGTGGCGTTCCTGCCGCGCAGCCAGGTCGACATCCGGCCGATCCGCGACGTCACCCCGCTGATGCACAACCCGCAGCCCTTCGAGATCCTCAAGATGGATCGCCGCCGCGGCAACATCGTGGTGTCGCGCCGCACCGTGCTCGAGGAGAGCCGCGCCGAGCAGCGCTCGGAGATCGTGCAGAACCTCGAGGAAGGCCAGGTGGTCGAGGGTGTGGTCAAGAACATCACCGATTACGGTGCGTTCGTCGACCTCGGCGGCATCGACGGCCTGCTGCACGTCACCGACATGGCGTGGCGCCGCGTCAACCATCCGACCGAGATCCTCAACATCGGCCAGACGGTCAAGGTGCAGATCATCCGCATCAACCAGGAGACGCACCGCATCTCGCTCGGCATGAAGCAGCTCGAGAGCGATCCGTGGTCCGATATCGGCACCAAGTTCCCGCTCGGCAAGAAGATCCGCGGCACGGTCACTAACATCACCGACTACGGCGCCTTCGTGGAGCTGGAGCCGGGCATCGAGGGCCTGATCCACGTCTCCGAGATGTCGTGGACGAAGAAGAACGTGCATCCCGGCAAGATCCTGTCGACCAGCCAGGAAGTCGACGTCGTGGTGCTCGAGGTCGATCCGGCCAAGCGTCGTATCTCGCTCGGTCTCAAGCAGACGCTGGAGAACCCGTGGGAGGCGTTTGCCCGCAACCATCCGGTCGGATCGACCGTCGAGGGCGAGGTCAAGAACAAGACCGAGTTCGGCCTGTTCATCGGGCTCGACGGCGATGTGGACGGCATGGTGCACCTCTCCGACCTCGACTGGACCCGTCCGGGCGAGCAGGTCATCGAGGAGTATCAGCGCGGCCAGGTCGTCCAGGCCAAGGTGCTCGACGTCGACATCGAGAAGGAACGCATCTCGCTCGGCATCAAGCAGCTGCAGCGAGATGCGGCGACCGGCGCTGCGGCCGGCGGCGAGCTGCGCAAGAACGCCGTCGTCACCTGCGAGGTCACCGGCATCAAGGATGGCGGCATAGAGGTACGGCTCGTCGAGTCCGGCCTCGATTCCTTCATCAAGCGCTCCGACCTGTCGCGCGACCGCGACGAGCAGCGTCCGGAACGCTTCGCTGTCGGCCAGAAGGTCGATGCGCGCGTCATCGCCTACGACAAGAAGACACGCAAGGTGCAGGTCTCGATCAAGGCGCTGGAGATCGCCGAAGAGAAAGAGGCGGTGGCCCAGTACGGCTCGACCGACTCCGGCGCTTCGCTCGGCGACATCCTCGGCGCCGCGCTCAAGAACCGCGACAAGTAAGCCTCTGCGGTAGAAGCCGCGGATTGCAAGATACGAAACCCGCCGGAGTGATCCGGCGGGTTTTTTCATGGGCGCGGCTGGTACAGAGCTTACAGAAGGTGGCGCCCTACGTCGCCCCCCTCTGTCCTGCCGGACATCTCCCCCACAAGGGGGGAGATCGGACGGCCGCTTTGATTTCGCCAACCGTCAGCGTTGGCGATTGGCGAAACCCAAAGTGACAGCCAATCTCCCCCCTTGTGGGGGAGATGTCCGGCAGGACAGAGGGGGGTACTGTCCCGCCGACCTATCCGTCCTAGAGCACTGCCGGTCCTCCCGATTGGCGCGACCGTCCGACCTGCCCTAGATGATAGCTCCAAAGGAGTCTCCCGCCATGCCCGCCATCAGAACCACCACGCTCCCCACCGGCGAGGCCGTGCCCGTCCTCGGCCAGGGCACCTGGTACATGGGCGAGGATTCCAGCCGGCACGGTGAAGAAGTAGCGGCGCTGAGGCTCGGCATCGATCTCGGCATGACCCTCATCGATACGGCGGAGATGTATGCCTCCGGCGGCGCCGAGAGGGTGGTCGCCGATGCGGTCGCCGGCAGGCGCGACGAGGTCTTCATCGTCAGCAAGGTGCTGCCGTCCAATGCCTCGCGCCACGGCGTCGAGTCCGCCTGTGAAAGGAGCCTCGTTCGTCTGAAGACCGACGTCATCGACCTCTATTTGCTGCATTGGCGCGGTTCGGTGGCGCTCAGTGAGACGGTCGAAGCCTTCGAGGCACTCAAGGCGGCCGGCAAGATCCGGCATTGGGGCGTCAGCAATTTCGATACCGACGACATGGAGGAATTGCTTGCGCTTCCTGCGGGCAGCGCCGTGCAGACGAACCAGGTCCTCTACAATCTCGGCCGGCGAGGCATTGAGCACGACCTGATCCCATGGTGCCGGACGCGCCGCATTCCGATCATGGCCTATTCGCCGGTCGAGCAGGGGAGCCTCGCGACCAGTTCGCGGCTAGCGGATGTGGCGCGCCGACACGGCGCATCGCCTGCGCAGATCGCCTTGGCCTGGACGATGCGGCATGACGGCGTGATCGCCATCCCCAAGGCGAGCCGTCCTGAGCACGTACGTGACAACCGGGCCGCACTCGACATCGACCTGACGGCCGAAGATCTCACCGAGCTCGATCGTCTCTTTCCGCCGCCGCGCAGCAAGCAGCCGCTGGAGATGATCTGAGCGGGGGGCCCTCAGGCAAGGTGGCGATCACCTCGGCGGCACGACAGGCATGGGAGGAGCGGCTTCGAGCTTGCTCGCGGCGAAAGGCGCCAAGGTCGCGACCGGCGACCTAAAAGCAAAGTGCTCTCTATAGCTTCGCGCGGCTGATGATCTCGTCCGTGTTCTTGAGGAGCTTGCGCACGGCAATGCGGGCGGCATCCGGGCGCTGCTGCCTGACCGCCTTCTCGATCTTCTCATGGAGCGCCTGCGCAAGCTGCAGGTCGTTGACCTCGCGGGTCACGAACACGAAAAGCTGGCTGAACGCCCTTTCGATCAGCACGCCGAGCGGCACCAGAAGCTCGTTGCCGGAGGCTCTCAATATTGCGAGGTGGAAGCGCGTGTCGGCGGCCGTCCGCTCGGGCAATGTCTCAGCCATGCCCATCTCGACGCAGGCCTTGGTGATCTCGGCCATCTGCTCTTCGCTGCGCCGCTCGGCCGCAAGCGCGGTCGCCTCGGGCTCGATGATGTAGCGGAATTCCTGCACCGTCTTCAGGAATGCCTCGCGGTTCGGTGCGGCCGAGTACCAGCTCAGCACGTCGCGATCGAGCAGGTTCCAGCGCTCGCGGGGTTCGACCCAGCTGCCGACCTTTGGCCGCGAGGCGAGCAGGCTTTTCGCCATCAGCATCTTGATCGCCTCGCGCACCGCCGAACGGCTTACGTCGAAGGTCTGCGACCACTGCTGCTCGTTCGGAAGGATCGTGCCGGGAGGATAGTCGCCCCGCACGATGCGTTGACCGATCTCGGTGGCGAGCGAGGCGTGAACGCTGGTCCCCGCGATCCGGTCGGCGCCCGAACGCCGCCGGGTCAGGAGAGTTTCGCCCGTAACGCTTGCGCGGGCTGGAGGCGCTTTCAATTTCCTGTCGTTCATCTTTTCCCCGCCGCTCCAGCCGCCGGCTGCCCAATATGCGCCAGGCGGTGCAATCCCACCGCGATCACGATGGAGCTGCCGACTGACACGCTCGGCCAGAAAGTATCGATTGCAGGGCGTGTCAAGTCGTCGAGGGTCATGGTGATGAGTGCAGCACCTCATGATGATGGAACATGGTGCTGCGCCGTCAGCCTCCGGGCCGGCAGCGGCCGGCTCCGGGGCGTCCGTTCGCCGGACACCCCGGATTGGCGGGATCACTTCTGGATACAGGTATCCGCGGTGTCCTTCGTGCATTCGTCGAGGCCTGTGAACACCGGGTCGTCGACCTTCTTGCCGGCGATCAGGTCGATCATCACGGAGGGAGCCTTGTAGCCCATCTCAAAGGGCCGCTGGCCGACGAGTGCGGTTACCAGTCCTTCCTTGGCGATCGCCACCTCGTCGCCGATCGTGTCGGCGGCGCCGATGACGAACTCGTTCTTGGCGAGCTTGTCGGCCATCGGCTTGATCAGGTCGCGATAGGGCTGCGGAGCGCCGAACAGCGGCCAGCCGCCCATGATCCCGAAAGCGTCGAGGTCGGGATTGGCGGCAAGGATGTCGGTCATCGCCTGGACGCCCTTGGCGCCGTCGTCATTGGTGAAGACCGGGCAACCGGAGACTTCCGTCCAGCCGCCTTCGCCCTTCAGCGCCGGCAGGTCCTTCTGGCCGCTCAACACGTCACGCATGCCCTGGGCGCGGCGCAGGATGTTGTCGGCGCCGGGATTTCCTTCGATCGTGCAGATCTTGCCGCCGTTTGGCTTTGCCTTCTTGATATATTCGGCGATGCGGGCGCCCATCAGGTAGTTGTCAGTGCCGAGATAGGTCTTGCGCAGCGCCGAGTCTTCCTTGGCGAGGTCGGCATCGACCGTCATCACCGGGATCGAGGGATTGGCGCTCTTGATCGTCTGCGCGATCAGCTTGGCGTTGGAAGGTGAGATCGCCATCGCCGCGGTATCGGGCTTGCTCAGCATGTCCTGGACGATCTGCGCCTCGCCGGCTTCGTCCGAGGTGGATGCCGGGCCGGTGTAGAAGCACTCGTATTCCGAGCTGGCGTTCTCCTTGTTCCACTTCTCGCAGCCCTGGTGAATGGCTTCGAAGAAGGGGTTGTCGAGACCCTTCACCACAATGACCAGCTGCTTCTTGGCCAGCGCCGGTCCGGCGCCGAGCGCCAGTGCTGCGGCAGCGGCCAGTAAGGTCAGTTTCCTCATTTCATTCCTCCCTTGAAACAGGCGGTTGAGGCGCCGCCACACCAAACCAACCCGTGCGAACGTGTTGATGGGCCGCGCCCACCCACACCGGAGCCTCGGGCCGATTAGCTTTCCTCCGCCGGCAAGCTAATATCGGCAAAGTTTCCCCGTCAACGGGGTATTGTCTGACAAAACTGATTTTTGCATCGGCTTCGCAACCAGTTGTCCCGGGCCACGGATTTGTGCTTGGGAAAAATCCGATTTGTCCGACATTCGATTGACGCCCTAGCGGACGTTTGCATAAATTCGCATCGGCGTTCCGCCCGGGAGGAGAAGCCGAAGCGGGGCCGCAGAAATGTCGTCGTTCGCCTCGAACGACGAGTGCGGGCGCGTTGTGGGGAGGCGATAAGGCCGGTGGCGGTTCTCGAACTCATCAAGATCTCGAAGCATTTCGGCGCCATCCAGGCCGTCAACGACGTGTCGCTGTCGCTGCAACCGGGCGAGGTCGTCGGCCTGATGGGCGACAACGGCGCCGGCAAGTCGACGCTGGTGAAGATGATCGCGGGCAACTTCCTTCCGAGCCATGGCACCATGCGCATAGACGGCCGGGAGATCGTGCTGCACCGGCCGGTCGAAGCGCGCCGGAACGGCATCGAGATCGTTCACCAGGACCTTGCGCTCTGCAACAACCTGACCGCGGCCGCGAATGTTTTTCTCGGCCGGGAACTGCGCTGGGGCATCGGCCCGTTCGGCGTGCTCAACTATGCCGGAATGTACAGGCGCGCCGGCAGGCTGTTCGCCGAGCTGAAATCCGAGACGCGCCCGCGCGACCTCATCAAGCAGATGTCGGGCGGCCAGCGGCAGGCGGTGGCGATCGCCCGCACCATGCTGTCGGCCGCCAAGATCGTTTTGATGGACGAGCCCACCGCCGCGATCTCGGTCCGCCAGGTGGCCGAGGTGCTGAACCACATCCGGCACCTGCGTGACCAGGGCATCGCTATCGTGCTCATCAGCCATCGCATGCCGGACGTCTTTTCGGTGGCGGACCGCGTCATCGTGCTGCGGCGCGGCAGAAAAGTTGCCGACAGAGCCATAGCGTCGACCTCTCCGGAAGAAGTCACGGGGCTCATCACCGGCGCCATCGAGGCCGTCTAATCAGGTTCCGCAAAAGTGTCCCACGGGTTGCGATGAGAACCTGCGGCAAAGGAAGCGTATCAAGGACAAAGGTCGAAGATGGCAATCACGCTTGATCAGACCATAGCCCAGAAGCAGCACAGCTGGCATTCGTCGTTGCTGAGCAGCCAGACATTCTGGGTCCTGGTCGTCCTTATTCTTTATAGCCTGTTCCTGTACTTCACGACCAACGCGTTCGGGACGAGCACGAATCTCTTCAACATAACCCGCAATTTCACCTTCACCGCGATCATCGCTCTCGGCATGACGATGGTGATCATCACCGGCGGGATCGACCTATCGGTCGGTTCGGTGCTGGTTCTGTGCAGCATGGTGCTCGCTGTCACCATGCATGGCGACGTTCAGTTCGGGCCCTACAATTTCCTCGCACCGCTCGGGCTCGAGGGACCGTACACCGCCTGTAGCGGCGGCTGCAGCATCTATACCGGCATAACTGCGGCGGTGGTGACCGCCCTCCTCGTCGGTGCATTCAATGGCATCCTGATCGCCTATCTGGGCTTCCCACCGTTCGTGGTGACGCTGGGCATGCTGTCCATCGGCCGCAGCTTGGCGATGATCGCCTCCAACAACCAGACCGTGTTCCAGTTCGGGCCGGACCACGACAGGCTGCTGGCGCTGGGCGGCGGCGCCTGGCTCTTCGGCATCTCCAACCCGGTCATCTACACGCTGGTGCTCGCCGCGATCATCGGCTTCGTGCTCCGTTGGACGAGGTTTGGGCGCCATGTTTTCGCCATCGGCGGCAACGAGCAGGCCGCCACGCTCACCGGCATTCCGGTGCGTCCCATCAAGGTCGCGGTCTACATGGTCTGTTCGCTGACGGCCGGCATCGCCGCGATCGTCGAAACCGGCTGGCTCGGCGCCGTCACCACAAATCTCGGCGCTGGCATGGAGCTTCAGGTCATTGCCGCGGCCGTGATCGGCGGCGCCAATCTCGCCGGCGGTGTCGGCACAGCCTTTGGCGCGCTGGTCGGGGCCGCCTTGATCGAAGTGATCCGCAACAGCCTAGGGCTGCTTGGCATCAACGCCTTCTGGCAGGGCACGTTCATAGGCGGTGCAATTCTCCTGGCTGTCCTGTTCGATCGGATCCGCAACTTCCGTCAGAGCGAATAGCTCGCCTGCGGCAGCCCTGATTTTCGCGCTCGCTGCTATCCTGCGTGAGCCAGTTACCTTTTGGCGGAATGCCGGAGGCGACGAAATGAATACACTGAGCACATCAGCAGCGACATTCGCTGGTGAGCAACTTCCTAGGCAATTCAATCGCGCGCCAAGACCTATCATAGTATTTATCAGACAAATATTGACTCCAATTTCGCGCTGCGCTTAGCTTGCCGCGGAAGCAGACGGGCAGGTTCGGCCGTGCATTGGAGGAGGCCGGGTGGCGTAGGGCCGTTCCGGCGTGGAACGATCAAATCGCGGCTCGTGAGCCGGATGCCCGTACCGAGTTTCCGGGAAATCCATCGCAACGGGAGGAATTTCATGAAAATGAGAATAGCCATGTGCGCGCTTCTGATGGGCGCCGCATTTTCCGTGACGAGTGCTGTTGCCCAAGAGAAGAAGACGATGGCCTTCGTGGTCAACGGCGCCTCCGACTTCTGGAAAATCGCCGAAGCCGGCGTGAAGAAGGCTCAAGCGGAGCTGCCGGGCTACAAGCTGGAGCTCAAATATCCGGAACAGGCTGCGGCCGCCGTGCAGCAGCGCCTGATGGATGACCTCGTAGCTGCGGGCGTCTCCGCCATCATGGTGAGCGCGGTCGATCCAAAGTCCTCGACCGAGGCGCTGAACCGTATCGGTGGCCAGGTGCCGCTTTTCACCACCGACAGCGACGCGCCCAATACCAACCGCATCGCCTATATCGGATCGTCGAACACCGATGCCGGCAAGCAGGCCGGCGAGATCGCGCTGAAGGCCATGCCGAACGGCGGCAAGTGCATCGGCTTCGTCGGGCTTCCCGGAGCCGACAACGCTCGCGAGCGCATCGAGGGCATGAAGTCGACGATAAAGGGCTCCAAGGTCGAGTTGATCGACGTGCGCGCCGACGACATTGACCAGACCCGCGCCAAGCGCAATGTCGAGGACGCGCTCGCCGCCAATCCGGACATCGATTGCATGGTCGGCTTCTACTCCTACAACACGCCCCGCATCTACGAGGTGCTGAAGGAAGCAGGCAAGCTCGGCAAGATCACCATCGTCGGCTTCGATGAGGACCCAATCACGCTTGGCGGTGTACGCGAAGGCACGATCGCTGCGACCGTCGTGCAGCAGCCCTTCGAGTGGGGCTATCAAGGCATGAAGCTGATGGCGAAGTATCTTGAGGGCGACAAGTCGGTCGTGCCTGAGAACAAGCTGGTCATCATCCCCACCAAGGTCATCGACAAGGGCAATGTCGATGCGTTCGAGGCCGAGTTGAAGTCGCGCATCGGCGGCTGAGCCTCGAAATAGAGCAGGCCGGCCATCTCCCAGTCGGCCTGCTTTGTGCCTTGCAATATCCTCACCCGCCGCGCAATCTCACCCCCATGTCTGCTCCATTCCTGGTAATGACGGGAGTCTCCAAGCAGTATCCCGGAATACGGGCGCTTGACGGAGTCGATTTCTCGATAGCCCCGGGCGAAGTCGTCGGCCTCGTCGGCGAGAACGGGGCTGGCAAGTCGACGCTCATGAAGATCCTCGGCGGTGTGATTGCGCCGAGCGCAGGCACGATCGAGCTCGACGGGACTCGGTTTCAGAGCCTGACCATCGCGGATGCGATGAAGGGCGGCATCGCCTTCGTGCACCAGGAGCTCAATCTCTTCGAGAATCTCAGCGCGGCCGCCAATATCTTCATCGGCCGTGAGCCGCTGACCGGCGGCTTCCTGAAGCTCGTCGACAACAAGGAACTGTCGAAGCGCGCCCGGCCGCTTCTGGCGCAGCTTGGCGCCGATTTCGACCCCGACACGCCGGTCTCCGAGCTGTCTCTCGCCGAAATGCAGCTCGTCGAGATCGCCAAGGCGCTATCGCTCAAGGCGCGGCTGGTCATCATGGACGAGCCGACCTCGAGCCTGACGGCTTCCGAGACGGAGCGGCTCTTGAAGGTGATCGCCCGGCTCAAGGCGGAAAATGTCAGCGTCATCTATGTCTCGCACCGCCTCGGCGAAGTCGAGCACTGCGCGGATCGGGTCGTTGTGCTGCGTGATGGGAGGCGTGTCGCCGAGCTGAAGCGCGGCGAGATCGAGGCCGGATTGATGATCCGCTACATGATCGGACGGGAGCTGAAGACGCTCTATCGCCCGCCGGCCGCTCGCGCGGGTGACGCGATCCTGGAGCTCGTCGGCATCAGGACGGCATACCGGCCCGACCAGGCGGTAAGCCTGACCCTCCGGCGCGGCGAGATCCTCGGCGTCGCCGGACTGGTCGGCTCCGGCCGCACCGAGCTTGCCCGCACAATATTCGGTCTCGACAGGAGCGAAGGCGGCGAGATCAGGATCGGCGGCAAGCCGGCTCGCATCACCCGCTCGCGCGACGCCGTCGAGCAAGGCGTCTATCTCGTGCCGGAGGACCGCAAGCGCTCCGGTCTGATCCTCGGCTTTCCAGTGCGCGACAACATAACGCTCGCCAACCTGCCCGCCCACGCGCATAGCGGCATCGTCGATCGCAATTCCGAAGAGGGGGAAGCAGAGCGGCAGCGCAGCAGGCTCGACATCCGCACCCCCGGCAACTCGGTCGATGTCGGCTCCCTTTCAGGGGGCAACCAGCAGAAGGTAGTGCTGGGCAAATGGCTCTCCATGTCGCCGCGCGTGCTGATCTTCGACGAGCCGACGCGCGGCATCGACGTCGGAGCCAAGAACGAGATCTACCGCCTGATGCGCGAGCTTGCCGACAGCGGGGTCGGCATCATGATGATCTCCAGCGACATGGAGGAGATCATCGGCGTCAGCGACCGGGTCGCCGTGATGCATGAAGGGCGAATATCCGGCTTCCTCGACCGCACGGGTCTGAGCGAGCAGAGCATCCTGTCGCTGGCGGTCGGCCGCGACAGCGTTGCATGAAAGGGGCAGGGGAGGAACCAAGATGGCGAACCGCAAGGACATAGGACTGCTCGTCCTCATCCTCGTCGTCGGGGCGGTCGTAGCCTTCATCAATCCGCGCTTCCTGTCGCCGGTCAACCTGTCGAACACGGCCAACCTGGTCGGCCTGTTCGGGATATTCGCGCTCGCCCAGGCTTTCGTCATCATCTCAGGCGGCATCGAGCTGTCGGTCGGCTCGATCATTGCCCTGCTTGGCGTGGTCTTCATCGATCTGGTGGCAGGTGGCGCGGTTCACTGGACGGTCGCCGTCGTCATCGTCATCGCGCTCGGCTGCCTGATGGGGCTGGTGCACGGCTTCCTCATAGCCAAGGTCGGCCTGCAGCCTTTCGTGGTCACGCTCTGCGGGCTGCTCATCTATCGAGGCGTCGCGCGCTACTACACGGACGACGCCACGGCCGGCTTTCCTTTCGGCGCGAGCTTCCCGACGCTTGAGTGGCTGACGACCGGCCGCATCTACGGGATTCCCCTCAGCCTGATCGCTTTTGCAATCGCGGCCATCATCATGGGCACGGTCCTGCATCGCTCGGTGTTCGGCCGCTATCTCTACGCGGTCGGCAAGAATCAGGAAGCGGCGCGCTACAGCGGCATCTGCACGCCCTGCATCGTGATCTCCGCCTATGTGATCTGCTGCGGACTGACTGCCGTCGCGGCGATCTACATCGCCATGTACACCCGCTCGATCTCGCCTTCCTCGCACGGCAATTTCTACGAGCTCTATGCGATCGCCGCCGCAGTACTCGGCGGTTGCTCGCTGCGCGGCGGCGAGGGATCCATCCTCGGGGTCGTGCTCGGCACGGTTCTCCTGCAAGTCCTGCAGAACCTCGTCAATCTGCTCGGCATACCGAGCTCGCTGAACTTTGCGGTGATGGGCTCCGTGATCCTGATAGGCGTGCTCGCCGACCAGCAGTTCTCCAAAGCCCGGGGGCTGGCCAAGAGACGGGCTTTCAGCGGCGCTGGAGCGCCTGCGGCCGGCGCGGTAGCAGCACAGGAGCGGGAGTAGGCGGGTGAGTTATCCTTTGTTCAGCCTGGACGGGCGTCTGGCGCTCGTCACCGGCTCGGCACGCGGCATCGGTCTGGCGCTGGCCAGGGGCCTGGCCGAGCATGGCGCCCCGGTGGTCGTCAATGCCCGCACAGCAAGCGATGTCGCGGATGCAGCCGCCTCGATCTCATCTGCGGGACACAAGGCGTATCAATCTCTGTTCGACGTGACCGATGCGCGCGCCGTGGAGGCCGAGGTCGATCGCATCGAGCGGGAGATCGGGCCGATCGAGATACTGTTCAACAATGCCGGCATCCAGCATCGTGCGCCGCTGGAAGAGTTCCCCGACGACAAGTTCCAGTCGTTGCTGCAGATCAACATTGCCGGCGTCTTCAACGTTGGCAAGGCCGTCGCCAGGCGCATGATCCCGCGCCGGCGCGGCAAGATCATCAACATCGCGTCCGTGCAGAGCGAGCTCGCACGCACGAACATCGCACCCTACACTGCGACCAAGGGCGCGGTGCGCAATCTGACCCGCGGCATGTGCACGGACTGGGCGAAATATGGCCTGCAGATCAATGCGATCGCGCCCGGTTATTTCCGCACGCCGCTCAACAAGGCATTGCTCGAGGACCAGGCGTTCAACGCCTGGCTCGAGCAGCGCACACCGGCGAGGCGCTGGGCGGACCCGCAGGAACTGGTGGGCGCCGCGGTGTTCCTCGCCTCCGATGCCTCGTCCTTCGTCAACGGCCACACGCTTTACGTGGACGGCGGGATAACTGCGTCGCTGTAACTATTCAGAGATTGTATTGCTCCCGGGCATATTTGCCGAGCCCGACGGAGTCGAGCCTGCTCAAGGGAGCCAGAAACGGCACCTGAATGACGCCGGGCGCGCGGCCGTCCGATGAGATGTCGGCAGCCCGGAGATGGATCTGCTGCCCGATCACGCGGATCGTGAAACTGGGATGCTACGACACGCGGCTCGACGAGACCAGCTTCAAAAGCGTGTCAGCTTACCCGCGCTCGACGCCGTCTGCGGCAGCACGAAGGGGATGTCGCCGGCCGGCACCGTGCCGACTTTCATGTGGCATTCGAAGACGCGGGCAATCAGCTCGTCCGACAGCACCTCGCGCGGCGTGCCGGACGCGGCGACGCTGCCGCGATGCAGGACCAGCATGCGGCTGGCGTACATTGCGGCAAGGTTGAGGTCATGCAGGATGGCGACGACCCCGCCGCCGCGGCGGGCGAAGTCGCGAGCGATCTCCATCACCAGAAGCTGGTGGCGGATGTCGAGGCTGGAGACCGGCTCGTCGAGCAGCAGGTAGCGCGGCTTGCCTTCGAGCACCGGCGCCCAGACCTGGCAGAGCACGCGAGCGAGCTGCACTCGCTGCTGCTCGCCGCCGGAAAGCTCTTGGTAGAAGCGGCCTCCAAAACCTGTGAGATCGACTTTGGCAAGGGCTCGGTCGGGCAGCCGCGCATCCTCGCCGGCGAGCGCGCCCGAGCGGCCTGCCAACATGCCGAGCCGCACCACTTCGCGCACCGTGAAAGGGAAGGACAGGACAGTCGCCTGCGGCAGCACGGCGCGGATGAGCGCTGCATCGCGCGGCTTCATCGTCCTGAGGTCGCGGGTATTGAAGAGGATTTCGCCTTGATAGGGCAAATCGCCCGAAAGCGTCTTGAGCAGCGTGGATTTGCCGGAGCCGTTCGGGCCGACGACGACTGCGATCTCGCCGGGCCGCAGCTCGAAATCAATGCCGGCGATGATCCGACTGCCGCCGATGGATGCAGAAACATTTCGCGTGCTGATCATGTTTCAGATATCCGCCAGCCCGCGCCGGCGCAGCAGGATCCACAGGAACACAGGCGCGCCGGCTGCTGCCGTCACGATGCCGATCGGCAGCTCGGCCGGCGCTACGATCGTGCGGGAGATCGTGTCGGCGACAAGCAGGAGGCAGGCCCCGCCCAGCGCGGCAGCCGGCAGGAGCAAGCGATTGTCGGGACCTATTGCCAAACGCAGGAGGTGTGGCACGACGATGCCGATGAAGCCGATCGTGCCGCTGACGGCGACCGAAGCGCCGGTCGCGGCGGCAACGGTGAAGATCGCCGTATGTTTCAGGCTCTGCACCGGCACGCCGAGATGGCGAGCACTCGCTTCGCCGAGCGAAAGGCCGTTGAGGCCGCGCGCCAGAAAGGGCGTTACGGCAAGGGAGAGCGCCACGATCGGGCCGACCGCCGCGAGCTTCGCCCAGGTCGCTCCCGCCAGCGAGCCGAGGCTCCAGAAGGTCAGGTCGCGCAGCTGCCGGTCGTCGGCAATATAGACAAGCAGTCCGAGCAGGGCGCCGGCGAGCGCGGCGAGCCCTATGCCGGCAAGCAGCATCGTCGCGACCGAGGTCTGCCCCTGCCGGGTCGAGATGCGATAAAGCAGCAGCGTCACCGCAAGTCCGCCCAGGAAGGCAGCGAGCGGAAGCGCGTAGATGCCGGCGAGCGCCGCGACGGGCGCGAGCAGGGTTCCGCTGAGCACGATCATCGAGACGGCACCGAGCGCAGCGCCGGCCGAGACGCCGATCAGTCCGGGATCGGCAAGCGGGTTGCGGAACAGTCCCTGCATCACGGCACCGGAGACCGCGAGCGCAGCGCCGATCAGCACGCCCATCGCGACGCGGGGCATGCGGATATCGTAGATGATGATACGGTCGCGCTCGCTGAGCGGGGCGGGTGAGCCATTGGTGTGCGAGAGCCAGTCGGCAATTGCCCGCAGGAATGATGCGTCCGAGGCGCCGGCGGTGAGGCCGGCAAGTGCGATGACGATGAGAGCGATCGCGAGCAGGATGATGACGATGATTGCGCGGCCGGTACGGTCGCCTTCGAGAGTCGACCGATCCTTCGGTCCGGACGCGCGGATAGGTCGGCGTTCTGTCGCGCCCCCCTCTGTCCTGCCGGACATCTCCCCCACAAGGGGGGAGATTGGACGGCCGTTCTGGTTTCGCCAATCGCGAACCGTGGAGATTAGCGAAACCATCGATGACAGCCGATCTCCCCCCTTGTGGGGGAGATGTCCGGCAGGACAGAGGGGGGCGCGACGCGCGCTGTCCTCTCCGTTTGGCTCAGATTGCATTTGGGTCGACGGCACGCGCATACCCACTCAATTCGCCGCCGCCGAACCATAGAGCTTGACTGCCAGCTCGCGCGCTGCCGCTGCTGTGCGCGGACCGAAGCCGAGCAGATAGGCGCCGTCCATCCTGATGAGCCGCCCGTCCTTGCCCGCCGGTGTCGAAGCGATCGCTGGATGTGCAAGCAGGTCCGCATCCGAAGGGCCGCTCGGACCACCGCGCGACATCATCAATATGACGTCGGGGTCGGCCGTCACGATCGCTTCCTCCGAGAGCTGCCTGTAGCCCCGGAACTCCTTGATAGCATTCTCACCGCCAGCGAGTTTTATGATTGCGTCGGCTGCTGTGTCCGTACCCGAAGCGAAAATCTTGCCGTCCTGCGCGGAGAGAATGAACAATACACGCTGCCGCTTGACGATGCCGGCCGCGCGCGCCTCGGCGGCGCCCAGGTCCTTGTCGACCGAGGCGGCGAGTTCCGCGGCCTTCTGTTCCTGCCCTATCGCCCGGCCGATAAGCCTAATCTTCGCAAGGATGCCTTCACGGTCGAAGGTCTCAGGCACGGTGAGATACGGCACCTTCGCCTTTTTCAGCACATCCACTGCTTCCCTGGGACCGCTGCCTTCGAGCGCAACGATCGCCGACGGATTGACCGAGAGCACGCCTTCCGGCGAAAGCGCCCGCATATAGCCAATGTCGGGCAGCTTGAGCGCCGCTTCCGGATAGACGCTGGTCGAGTCGCGGGCGATCAGCCGCCCCTCCTCGCCGAGCGCATAGAAGATCTCGGTGATCGAGCCGCCGATCGCGACGATATGCGAAGGGTCGGGCAGGGGACCGGTGGTTTCGTCGGCTGAAGTGACTGCGGGTGACAGAAGAGCTAACGAAATCAGGGCGAGCGATAGCACTGACAAACGCTTGAACGACGGCGCGCTGTCGCGCCCCCCTCTGTCCAGAGCTTGTCGAATGGGCCGGACATCTCCCCCACGAGGGGGGAGATCGCGCCGGCCGCCCGGACGGCACTTATTCTGCAACGCCGACAATTGGCGAAAACCGAAATCATAGCCGATCTCCCCCCTTGTGGGGGAGATGTCCGGCAGGACAGAGGGGGGCAACGTAGAGCGCGACATAAATTCAATGTCCGAGACTAAGCTGCCGTCAGCCGCGGAACGCGCGGCAGGTTCTCGGCAAGCATGCGCCAGTCGGCGCGCTCGGTCTCGCCCTCGTGGCGCTGCCCGAAGAACTGGGTGATCAGCTTCTTGTCTTCGCCATAGGCTTCGAGTGACGTGACGTGGCCGTCCTTGGTCGGACGCCGCACCGCCCAGAGCTCGGCGACATGGTCGAACCTGAGATGAAGGTTGAAGGTCTCGTCGAGTATGTTGATCCAGGGGCCTATCGGCTTGATGTTCCGGATCGGCCCGGAATGGATCTGGATGCAGCCGCGGCTGCCGACGAAGCACATGATCGGCACGGCATCGTTGGCGGCAAGCCGCAGCATGGCCATCAGTGCGTCGCGGTCGAGCTGCCAGGCATAGTCCTCGCCTATGCTCTTCACTGCCTGGTGCCTGGTCATCCGTACCGCGCGTAATATTCCGAAGAATTGATGCACGTCCGTCATCTTGCTCCAGCGCTCGCGAAGCTCCTGCGCCGCAGCAGGGTCGACGGACCGTGATTCGACATCATCGTCGTCGATCGGGAGGACATCGACGGCCTGGGCCTGGTCGTCCAGGGCGAGCGATTCGACCAGCTTCTGATATGCATAGAGATTTGAGGCCGGGCGCAGATGCACCTTGTGCACGGCCTCGCCGGCTTGGTCGAAGAACTGCAGGCTGCGGCGGACCTCGCCGCCCTCGCGCTTCTCCACCGCGAAGCCGTGCGCCCACACTTTCGGGAAGATGCGCAGGTCGATCTGCTCGCCGAGCACAAGCGCATTCTGATCGCCAGTCACGACCTTGTCGTAGACGCCGATTTTTTCGTGCACGGCGCTGTCATTGCGCGTCAGCGCCATCACCTCTCCGATCGCTTCGAGACCGGTGAGCAGTTCCCTGACGCGGGGCGCGATCCTGACTGTGCCTTGGCCGCACCAGGCAGCCACATACTCGGCCTCCGAGATGCCAAGCTGTCGGGCGAGATCACGCTCGCGCAACGACGGATTTTCCTCCTTCGCACGGCGTATGTCGGCCGGCGCGACTCGTTCTGTTCTGGTCATCCCTGCACCTACTTGTTGAGAATCAGCTTGCCCTGGCGGGTGATCTTCAGCCGGTAGAACGAACCCCGGTGCTCGATGCCGATCTCGTGTTCGCCGGCAAACAGCTGATCGCTGGAGATGGTGCGGGTGGCCGGGCGTTGCGAGCCGTGGCGCGCCGGCATGGTCAGAAGCGGCCGCTGGCCGCGGTACTCGATGTCAATCTGGTTGGGACGGTTCATTCCTCTGCCCTCTCCTCAGGCACGCCGGCCTGCGCTGCGCGGAGCCAACTCAATTGTTGACTATAAAACTCATGTTTACTAGTGAGTGCAATACCGGACAAAAAGAGTCAAGTTTTAGACTCGGCCGGACGCAACGAAAAATCGCGAGCGAGCCTGATGCTAGCCAGCCTTGAATATTCAGGAGTTGGGACATGGGGCTTGTGGACGGGGATATCTCCCGCGATGCGCTCGGCAGGCGACTGACGGGAACGGCTGCGCGGCATGCGGTTTTTCTTTTGACAGGTGTTGCCGCAATCGCGCTCGTGCTTGGAACGGCGCGGGCACAGGACGCCAACAGCGCACAGGCGGAAAAGCAGGATCAGGCTGAGAACACTCAAACTGGGCAGGCGCCCGGCAACACGACGCAGCTCGACCAGATCACCGTCGTGAGCCGGACCGCTGAGACGGCGATCAACACCATGGCTTCCGTCAGCCATGTCGATCAGGAGCAGCTCCAACGCCGCATGGCGACGACACCGAATGACGTATTCTTCGGCGTTCCAGGCATTACGATGCAGGCCGATGAGCGCCGCATCGGGTCCAGCGTGAATATCCGTGGCCTGCAGGACTTCGGGCGGGTGGCCGTGATCGTGGACGGCGCCCGCCAGGACTTCCAGCGCTCCGACCACGGGACGCAGTCGACCTTCTGGATCGATCCCGAACTGATCCAGTCGGCCGATGTGATTCGCGGCCCGGTCGCCAACACCTATGGTTCGGGCGCGATTGGCGGCGTCGTCTTTTTCGAGACGAAGGACGCCGGAGATTTCCTGAGGCCCGGCGAGACCTGGGCGCTCTCGGCGATGGGCCGTTACGAGACCAATGGTCAGGGCTGGACCACGAGCACCACCGGCGCCTACCGCTTCACGGAGAATTTCGACGTGCTCGGCAACATCGTCTATCGCAACTATGACGACTATAAGGGCGGCGACGGCGAGACGGTCCAAGGCACCGGCTTCGATGTGCTGAGCGGCCTCATCAAGACCACGATCCGCCCGACCGAGAACAGCGAGCTGAAGCTTGGCTGGATCGGTGCCAACGACGGCTGGACCGAGGTCAGCGGCGGCGTTCCCGCCTCGGATCTAGACCTCAAGCAGAACACCTTCACCGGTCGCTACAACATCACCGACGACGAGAGGAGCTGGCTCGATCTCCACGTCAATCTTTCCTACAACAAGACCAGTCTCGACCAGACTTCGCTCGTCGCGCTCGGCCGGTACGATCCTTCGAACGGCGCCCCCGTCGTCGTGCCAGTGGGCTCGCAGACCACTTACGATCTCGGTACGATCGGCATCGACCTCTGGAACACGTCGAGATTCGAGACAGGCGCATTGGCTCACGAGCTGACCTTTGGCGGCGACTGGGTGAGCGACGATGTCGAAACGGGAGGCGCCATCGGGGGCGCCTCCTTCTATACGCCGTCAGGGGATCGCGACGTCGGCGGCGCCTATGTCCAGGAAAAGCTCACCTGGGAGTGGCTCCAGGTCGTCGCCGGCTTGCGATACGACACCTATAGTTTGAAAGGTGACGATGATACGGACAACTCCGGCGACAGGCTTTCACCGCGCATCACGGTCGGCATCTCGCCGTTCCGGAATGCAGGGCTGGAAGGGCTGCAGTTCTACGGCACCTATGCCGAAGGCTACCGTTCCCCCTCCGTCACGGAGACGCTGATCAGCGGCCTCCATCCCGCTGGCGTCGCCTTTCCCTTCCTGCCCAATCCGGACCTGAAGCCGGAAACGGCCAAGACCTGGGAATTCGGCGTGAACTATGCGCAGGAGGGCATATTCCGGGCAGACGATGCGTTGCGGCTGAAGGCTGCCTATTTCAACAACGACGTCGACAATTACATCGGCCTCAACAGCGACATCGGTGCCGGCGATCCCGGCTGTCCCTTCATTCGCGGCGTGCCGCCGATCTGGGTACCCGGCGGATATTACCTGCCGGTTTGCGCACAATACCAGAACTTCGCCAATGCCAGGATCGAGGGCTTCGAGCTGGAGAGCTTCTATGATGCCCGTTGGGCCTTTGCCGGCTTCTCCGTCTCGGTGATCGATGGGCACACGGTTTCCTATGCCGGTGTCGAGGCCGATCTCGACACCATCCCGTCCTCGCAGGTGACCGGTCAGATCGGGTTCCGCTTCTTCGAGGAGAAGCTCACCATCGGCGGCGAGGTTCAGTACAACGGCACACCGAAGGGCAACGCGACCGCCGAGGACTATACTCTGGTCAATGCCTTCGCGAGCTATGCCCCCAACGAGGACTACAGGATCGACTTCCGTGCCGACAACATCTTCGACGTGAACTATGTGAACCCGCTCAACCTCTCGACGGTCGGGACTGTCTATGAGCCGGGCGTCTCGCTGAAGATCGGACTGACGGCGCGGCTCGGAGGCTGAAACTTGAAAAACGCCCGGTACATCTACGGTTCATTCGCGGCGGCGGTGGCGTTATCCACTGCCGCCATTCCTGCATTCGCGGAAGATCCAGCGCCACCTCGCTCGCTGTTTCTCGAGCTCAATGCTGCACAGGCTTCCGAGAAGGGCTGCCGGTTCACCTTCATGGTGACCAACGGTCTCGATGGAGACATCTCGGGTGCCGCCTTCGAGCTTGCCCTCTTCGACGCCGAGGGCGTCGTCGACCGCCTCGCCGTACTGGAATTCCGCGACATGCCCGCAGGCAAGACCAAGGTGAGCCGCTTCGATCTCGCAGGCGTCGAATGCGGCAAGATCAGCCGCATCCTGATCAACACCACGACCGCCTGCGCGGGCGAGGGGATCGGTGCCGCCGATTGTATGCGCGGCATCCGGACCTCGACGAGGACGGGCATCGCTTTCGGGGTCTGATCGACCTCACGGGCCCCGTTGCCCTGCTCTTCCATCGCCCAAGTGGGCCAAGGCAATCGCGACGCTGGTGCTCTCCTCCCCTTGTGGGCAGGGCTATCGCCTATGAGGTCGACCCCCACTCCGGTTCGCTTCGCGAACCACCTCTCCCCCGCTCGACGGCGCTCGACGGGGAGAGGAAGCGCCGGCCGCAATGCCAGGCGCCCTTCCTCTCCCCCTTTGAGGCCTTTGAGGGGGAGAGGTGCCGAGCGAAGCGAGGCGGAGCGGGGGTCTGCCTCGCCATATGCGATTGCCCTGCCCACAAGAACGAGGGGGGCACCAGCGCCGCGCCACAAGCAATTTCCGTGCCCTGTCCACCCGCCTGTCGCAGACGGCCATCCCGACAAGCCAGACGTCACTTCGGCGCAACGCAACAGCCGCTTCGCGCGTTGTGGCGGTCAGTCCATTTCAATGCAGGCTCGCTCAAACAGGGCTTCATGAGATCAAAGGATCAAGCGCGCGGTCTCTCCCTGATACTTCTCGGGACATCGGCGTTTCTGGCCACGACCGCCGCTTTAGCCGCTGAAAGCGGCGGGCAAGTGTCGGGCCAGGGCGGCTCGGGAGAAGCCATTTTCGTTGCGGAAATCGTACTGCTTCTGGTCGTCGGACGAGGCTTGGGAGAAATCCTGGAGCGCTTCGGCCAGCCCGCCATCATGGGCCAGTTGATCGGCGGCATTCTGCTCGGACCGTCGCTCCTCGGCTGGCTTTGGCCCTCGGCCCAGCATTTTCTCTTTCCCGGCGACCCGGCACAAAAGAGCATGATCGATGCGGTGTCGCAGCTCGGCATATTGATGCTTCTGCTGCTGACGGGCATGGAGACCGATCTCAGGCTGGTTCGCCGTGTCGGGGCGGCAAGCATCGCGATCTCCGCGACCGGGGTGGTGGTGCCGTTCATCTGCGGCTTCGGCCTTGCGCAATTGCTGCCGGACTCGCTGCTTCCCAATCCCACCCAGCGCACGGTTGCCGGCCTGTTCCTCGGAACTGCGCTTTCCGTGTCTTCGGTGAAGATCGTCGCGGTGATCGTGCGAGAGATGAATTTCATTCGCCGCAATCTAGGCCAGGTGATCATCTCCTCGGCGATCATCGAGGACACGATCGGATGGCTTGTCATCGCCGTGACTTTCGGCATTGCCACCCACGGCAAGGTGGAATTTTTCCCGCTCGCCCTCACCATCGTCGAAGTCGCAGCCTTCATGTTGTTCAGCTTCACCGTCGGAAGACGCATCGTCTTCACGCTCATCCGCTGGACCAACGACGCATCGCGCAGCGAATATGCCGTCGTCACGATGATCCTCATCATCATGTGCGTGATGGCGCTGATCACGAGCCTGATTGGCGTGCACACCGTGCTCGGTGCCTTCGTGGCTGGCATCCTGGTCGGGGAATCGCCGATCCTGTCCCAGCACATAGAAGGACAGCTGAGAGGCATCATCACCGCGCTTTTTATGCCGCTCTTCTTCGGCACCGCGGGGCTTTCAGCGAACCTGACGGTGCTTGCCGATCCGACGCTTGCTCTGCTCACCATCGGTCTCGTCCTGATTGCCAGCCTCGGCAAGTTCAGCGGCGCCTTCCTCGGCGGCAAGGCCGCCGGCATGTCCTGGAAGGAGTCGATTGCGGTCGGCTGCGCGATGAACGCTCGTGGCTCGACAGAAGTGATCGTCGCCAGCATCGGCCTTTCGATGGGTATCCTCTCGCATGATCTCTTCACCATGATCGTGACCATGGCCGTTATCACCACGCTCGCCATGCCGCCCATGCTGCGTTGGGCGCTTGGCCGGCTGCCCATGGCCAAGGAGGAGAAGGAGCGCGTGGAGCGCGAGGAGCTCGACCAGCGCGGCCTCGTCTCCAAGCTCGAGCGCCTGCTCCTCGTCGTCGACGATAGCCCGATCGGCAGGTTTACGGCCTATCTCGCCGGCCTCGTCGGCGGCAGCAGCGGGATGCCGACTACCCTGCTGCAATTGACGGAAGGGCAGGACGCCCCGGCTGAGGATTCCAGGGAAAAACACGTCGACGAGATCAAGAAGGGCGCCAGGGCGAGCGCCAGCGCGGTCAAGCAGGACGAAAAGGTGTCCGTCGACAAGATGCATCTCACCGCCCGAACGGAGGCGGCGGCCACCGGCAAGACCATAGCGGAAGAGGCGCGCAAGGGTTATGGCATGCTCTTCATCGGCCTGAACGAAGCGCAGACTCCGAGAGGCGCGTTCACGGCAAGGCTGAACGACATCACCGGCGGATTCGACGGGCCGCTCTGTCTCGTGCTGAAGGGCGCCGGCGGTAACGGCAAGATGCCTGTCCTCGAAGCCGGCGCGAAGATTCTCCTGCCTGTCAACGGTACCGAGATATCGCGTCGCGCGGCCGATCTGGCGCTGGCGATCGCCAGACCACAGCGCGTCCCTGTCAGGGCGCTCTATGTCTCAAGGCGCGCCAGGAGCAAACGCAGCCCGGCGTCGCGCTTCTCGCACCGGCGTGAGGAAGCGGCCCTGAAGGAAATCGTCAGCCTGGCGGAGCGTTACGGCGTGCCGGTCGAGACGGCCATTCGCACGAGGGGAGTCCCGGATCAGGCGATCTGCAAGGAGGCCGCCGGGGGTATCTCGCTGGTGGTAATGGGCGTCACGCGGCGGGCCGGGGAGGAGCTTGATTTCGGCGAGACCGCGACTGCCGTGATCGGTAAATGCAACGGGCCCATCATCCTGGTCGCAAACGAGCGCGTGCGCCGCGACGAAGCCGAAGCGGAGGCCCAGCGCACCGGCAAGTCCGATGCTCGCGAGACACGGGCCTCGGTCGATGCCCAATGAAAATGTCCGGCCCAGTGACAAGGCGATGAGGCCGGTATTGGGACAGGGCGTGAAGTCTAAGGACTGGCTGCGCTCGCCTTCCAAAATTGCTCGCGCTGGACTACCCCTTGTCGAGCAATCACCCGGCGAGGGAACAGCTTGCCGCCGACCTCATTTTCCGAACCCGTCTGGCAACGTCCAGCCCAGGCCTCGTTCCACACGCCGCTTGAGCATGGCGAAGAGAGTGACGTCGCGATCGTCGGCGCAGGCATCCTGGGTCTCTCCACCGGATTGCACGCCGCACGCTATGGGCTCAGCGTCCGAATCGTCGAGGCGAAGGGACTGGGCGAGGGCGCGTCCGGCCTGAATGGGGGGCAGGTCATCCCCGGCCTGAAATACGATCCCGACAAGCTGCTGGAATTGTTCGGTGAAGCGCGCGGGGAGGCACTCGTCGGCTTCGCTGCATCGACAGCCGACAAAGTGTTCGGTCTGATCCGCGATGAGAAGCTCGACGTTCCATACTGCCGGAACGGCTGGATCCACGCGGCGCATACCGGAACTGCCCTGCGTGCAGCGGAAAGCCGCGACAGGCAATGGCGGGCAAGGGGCGCTGATGCGGTGCTTCTTGATGCTGCGGAGATCGCAAGGCTGACCGGCGCGAAAACTTATCTCGGCGGCTGGCTTGATCGGCGTGCCGGCACGATCGACCCTCTGTCCTTCACATTGGAGCTCGCGCGGATCGCGAGCGCGGCTGGCGTGCGCATCGCCGGAAACACGCGGGCGAGGGCGTTGCGAAGCGAAGCCGGCCTTTGGCGGCTGACAACCGAAGCCGGAATGGAGCTTCGCGCAAAGTCGCTTGTCGTCGCCACGAACGCCTACACGGATGCCTTGATCCCCGGCCTTGCCGAGACGATCGTGCCGCTCCATTCCTTCCAGATAGCGACCGCCCGGCTCTCTCCCGACCGGCTGGAAACGATTCTGCCGGGCGGACACGCTGTTTCCGATTCCCGACGCATCCTCGTCTACTATCGGCGCGGGCCGGATGGCAGGCTGGTGCTTGGAGGTCGCGGGCGGATGGCACCGCCGCGCAGCCCGAAAGACTGGTTGCATCTCGAGCGCGCGATGCTCCGGCTCTACCCGGCGCTTTCCGGCGTGCCGATCGAAAAACGCTGGTTCGGTCGCGTTGCAATGACGCCGGATCATCTTCCGCATGTGCATGAGCCGCAACCGCGTCTGCTTGCCGTTGTCGGCTGCCAGGGTCGCGGTGTTGGACTGATGACAGCGCTGGGCGAGCGGATCGCGGCGTATCTCGCCGGTGGCGATCCAAAGTCGATCCCGTTTCCGCTGACGCCGGTCCGGCCGATCCCCTTGCACGGTTTCCGGCAGATCGGGGTTGCTGCGGCGAGCACGTGGTATCGCATGCTCGATGCCTTCGAGCGATGAAGGACCGGCGCTTCATGTCGCTCATGCGGAACCATCGGCAGGGTTGCGAGCGCCGCACATGAGCCATCCGGCACTCCCCTACCGAAGATGACAACCCGGCCTCCGCTTCGAAGCCAGATACTCGTCGATCAGTTGCCGATAGCGTGTTGGGCCAAAGCTCGGGAAATGACCGCCATGGACGACCGACACGTCCAGACCGCGCATCCGCTCGAGCGTGGCGAGATAGTCCTCGACCACGCTGTGGTAGGCGTCGTCGATCAGCGGTCCGTCATAGACGATATCGCCTGAGAGCAGCGTGCCGGTCTTCTTCTCGTAGAGAGCGATGCCGCCCGGCGAGTGGCCAGGGGTGTGGATCACTTCGAAGGCGCGGTCGCCGAGGTCGACGACGTCCTGGTGCTCAAGGACGCGGCCAGCCGGCGCGGGCGGGATCCGGTATTTCGAAGTATCCCACCCCACCGGCATGCCGTCGAACATCGCGTCGGTCGCGTAGCGGTCGGCGACCGTCCACTCATTGCGTGGGTCGGCGAGAATATGCGCTTCGGCGCGGTGCACACAGCGGTCAGGAAACTCGTGGTGGCAGCCGATGTGGTCGAAATGGGTGTGGCTTGCCACGCAGATCAGCTTTCGCTCGCTGACCAGTGCAACATGACGCGAAAGGCTCACATGGCCGAGCCCGCTGTCGAACAAAAGGTCGCGGTCCCGGCCGCGCACATGCCAGATATTGCAGCGGAAGAACGGCTTTATCCACGGTTCGTCGATGAGCGTGACGCGATCCGCCATCCGGATCGTCTCGTACCAGCGGCCGTGCTCGATGATCGGAAGCGTGCTCATGCTTGGTCGGCAACATTATTTTGTCAGCAGGATGACGTCGGCAGCCTCGCATGAAACGGCGACGCTGTCGCCAGTCCGCAGCGCGGCGCTGGCCGGAACCTTGGCGATGAAGCGGACGGACGGGTCGATGCGTGAATCGGCAAGCACGCGCTTGAAACTACCCTGGAAGATGATCTCAGCCACCGTCGCCTCGCCAAGTGAAACCGCGCCGTTGGTCGGACCGAGTCGCAGATGCTCCGGCCGAATCGCCAGCGCCGCCTTCGTGCCGGCCGCTGCTTCGACAGCCAGTCGATGGCGGCCGAACGCGGTCTCGACGATGCACGTCACCGCGTCGCCGGCAGCCACCGTGCCGGCAAGCAGCGTGCTCTCGCCCATGAAGCCGGCGGAGAAGCGGGTCGCTGGGCGCGTGTAGACGCGCTCGGGCGGCCCCTCGTCCTCGATGCATCCGTCATTCATCACCACGCAATGGTCGGCAAGCGCCATCGCCTCTTCCTGGTCATGCGTGACGTGGATGAACGCGGTGCCGACGTGCTTCTGGATCGCCTTCAGCTCGTCCTGCATCTGCCGGCGCAGCTTGAGGTCGAGCGCGCCGAGCGGCTCGTCCAGCAAAAGGACAGCCGGGTTCACCACGAGCGCGCGGGCAAGCGCCACGCGCTGCCGTTGGCCGCCGGAGAGCTGGTGTGGCTTCTTGTCGAAAGCCTCTGCCAGGCCGACCAGTGCCAGCGTCTCGCGCGCCTGCCGCGCCCTGGTCGTGCCGTCGACGCCTTTCATGCGCAGGCCAAACCCCACATTCCCGCCGACGCTCATGTGGGGAAAGAGCGCATAGTCCTGGAAGACGGTCGTTGTCGGCCGCTTGGCCGGCGGCATGGCGGTGCAGTCCTTGCCGTTGATCAGGACCTTGCCCTCGGTCGGCAGGACGAAGCCGCCGAGGATGGAGAGCAGAGTCGTCTTGCCCGAGCCGGACGGCCCGAGCAGCACGGTATAGCTGCCCGGCGCGATCTCCAGCGACACGTCATTAAGGACGACCTGCTCGCCGAAGCGGTGCGTGACATGCCGGATGTCGACAAGAGTCTGGCTCATGTCGGCTTCCGGCGCAGAAGGACGAACTCGATCAGGATGGCGAAGACGATCGAAACGCCGAATACCAGCGAGCCGACCGCGTTGGTCTTCGGATTGAGACCAGAGCGTAAGAGGTTCCAGATCTCGACCGGCAAGGTGGTTTCGAAGCGCGTGAGCAGGAAGGAAATCACGAACTCGTCCCAGGAGAAGGTCATGGACAGGAAGAACGAGGCGAACAGCGCCGGCCACATGCCCGGCACGGTGATCAGGAAAAGCACCTTCCATTCCGGTGCGCCGAGATCGCGGGCGGCGCGCTCGATCGCGATCTGGTGGTCGCCCATCTGGCTATAGGTGATGGCAAAGCAGAGCGGCAGGTTGATCACGACGTGCCCGATGCCTGCGGCGATCAGCGATTTCGGCACGCCGGCCGCGTTGAACAGCACCAGGATCCCCATGCCGATGATGAGATAGCTTACCGTGAGCGGCAACGTGATCAGCCCACGCAACAGCGCGGCTTTCGGCAGCATGAAACGAGCGAAGCCCCAGGCGGCAAGAAAGCCGAGCATCGTTGCGAGGAAGGAGGAGATCACTGCGACAAGCACGGAATTGCCGAGCGCCGCGGTGAGACGCGCGTCGGACAGCACAGCCTCATACCAGCGCAGGGACGGGCCGGTGAAAGGCGGAATCGGGAACGAGGTCCTCTGCAACGAGAACAGCACCAACACCACGACCGGCAGGAATATGAAGCCGTAGACGGCGAGCGCGTAAACTGTGGAGATGGTTCGGACGAGGACGCGCATGATCAGGCCCGTTCGATCTTCAGCCAGCGCGAGCAGGCGAGGTAGGCGATCGTAACGACTACCATCAGCAGGATGGACAGCGCCGAGGCCGACGGGAAATCGCCGCGCCGGCCGATTTGCATCATGATCAGCTGCGGCATCAAGAGCTCGTTGTTGCCGCCCAGGATCTGCGGCGTGATATAATCGCCGATCGCAAGCACGAATGTCAGGAACGCCCCGACCATGATGCCGGGTAATGTCAGCGGCAGGATCACATGGATGAAGGTCCTGACCGGTCCGGCGCCGAGATCAGCTGCCGCCTTGCGGTAGCTTGGGCCGAGCTGCTTCAGATTGGCGAAGATCGTGAGTGTGAGCAGCATCACGAAGAAATGCACGAAGCCGATCACGGTAGCGAGCCGCGTGTTGGCAAGTTGGACGGGCTCGGAAAGGAGGCCAACGGCCCTCAACGTGCGGTTCACCACGCCATTCTCGGCAAGCACCAGGAGCCAGCTATAGGAGCGCACGACGTATGAGGTCCAGAACGGCAGCACAGCGAGCATGAGCGCCAGCCGTTGCCAGCGTTCCGGCACCTGCTCAGCCAGGATCCATGCGAAGGGATAAGCAAGAAGGATCGAGGCGATGGTGACGATTGCCGTCACCTCGATCGAGTTCTCCATCGCCTGCCGGTAGCTCGGATTGGCGAAGAACTGAGCGTAGTTGCCGAAGGTGAACCCACCTTCCATCGTTATCAGGCTGATGATGGCCATGGCGATAAAGGGCAGGACAAAGAAGAGGAGCGTCCACAAGATGGCCGGCGAGACCAACGCCCAAGGCAGGATGCGGCTGGAGTTCATCGCCCTCCTCTGTTTAACAGCAGCGCTCTTCTTCAGCCGATCCTGACGCGACTACTGTGCCTGCAGCATCTCCGTCCAAACGTCCTGCATCTTCTTGTCGAGTTCGGGGCTGGGGGCCGGGTAGGGCTGAGCGCGAGCGAGGAAGCCGGGCTGCTCGTCGAAACGCAAGATTTTCTTCTGCTCGTCTGTGAGGGCGGCCTTCGTGCTGGAAGGCATTCCCCAGTAGCAGGATGAGGTGGCGAGGCGTGCCTGGCCTTCCGGGCTCAGCACATACTGGATGAATTTCAGCGCCAAGTCCTTGTTCTTGGAATCCTTGAACATGGCGAGCGATTGCGACCACAGCACCGCGCCTTCTCTCGGGATCGAGAAATCGAGCGCCGGATTCTCCTTGGCGAGCCCGGCCGTCACCCATTCGCCGCCGCCGACCAGTATATCGACCTCGCCTGTGGCAAGCGCGGTCTGGCTGGCGGTCACCTCGCCGACCAGCTTTGCGTTGGCTTTCATCTTCAGGAGCACGTCCTTGATCGCGGGCAGGTCGGCCTCGGTCAGCTCCGAGGTCTTCTTGCCGATCGACAGCGCCGCCATGCCGATCACGGGTAGATAGTAGTCGTATATCGCAATGCGGCCCTTGTATTTCGGGTCGGTCAACGAGGCCATGGACTGCATGTCGGCGACGTCAACCTTCTCCTTGTTGTAGCCGATCGTGTTGTAGCCGAACTTTTCGGTGATGCCGTACCGCTTGCCGTCCACCACGGTCGAGCCGTTCATCATCACTTCCGGGAAGAGGTCGGCGAAAGGCAGCTTGTCTTCCGGCAGTGGTTCGAACAGGCCCTTTTCGACGCCGCGCGGCACGTCGATGGAATCGATCACCATTACGTCCCAGTCGCCGGGTTGTGACTGCTCGACGATCGCCAAGCCGGCGCCTGTGCCTTCGAACTCCTTGACGTTGACCTTTACCCCGTTTGCCTTCTCGAACGGTGAGAGCAACGCTGGGTCGGCATGGTCGCACCAGATCAAGGCGTTGAGGTCCTGTGCCACCGCTGGCGCTGCGCCGAGCAAGGCGACGGCGGCGGCGATGCCGGCAAAGCGGCTGCACTTCGAAATCGGACTTACGGACATTCGAGTGTTCTCCCCTGCTGCCTTATGGCTTATTGAGGAAAACTGAACCAATTCCAAAATTGAGTCAATTCTGATTTCGTGCCAGAAGTCGGTCATGAGCGGACTGCGTGCAAAGCATAAGGCGGACCGGGACCGCCGCATTCTCGAGGCTGCGGCCGAGCTGTTTCGCGAGGCCGGATATGAGGGCGCCAAGATCGAGGCAATTGCCGCCGAGGCCGAGGTCTCGGTCGGCACGATCTACAACTATTACCAGAACAAAGGCGACCTTCTGGTTGCGATCGTTTCGATGGAGGTCAATGAGGTGCTCAATGCCGGTCTCGGCGTCGTCGCCGAACCGCCGAGGAATGTCGGCGACGCGCTCGATACGCTGATCGGCATCTATATCGAGCACTCGCTGAACTATCTCAGCAAGGAGATGTGGCGCCAGGCGATGGCGATCTCGACGCAGCAGCCGGAAAGCCCGTTCGGCCGGACCTATACGGCCCTCGACCGCACCTTGACCGACCAGATCTGCGCGCTCATCGCCAGGCTGCAGGAGTTCGGATTGGTCCGTCCTGACGTCGACGGCCGCGCGGTCGGCGAGCTGGTCTTCAACAATATGAACATGATGTTCATCGAATTTGTGAAGCGCGACGCTTCGACGATCGTCGAGCTGCGCGGCGCTCTTCGCCGCCAGAACCGCGTGCTCGTCGAGGCGGTTTCTAAGGAGAAGCGAGTAGCGGAACCGTAGCTATTCGCTATTGGCTACTCGCTATCCGCCGACAGGTCACCCCTTCTTCCGCAGGAACGGGCTGAACACCATCAAGCTCAGGATCTCGAACAGTATCTGCGCTCCGGCATGCGCCGTGTTCGCTGTTGCGTCGTATTGCGGCGCGACCTCGACGACGTCGCCGCCGCATATGTTGAGGCCTTTCAGCCCATGTAGGATCGCCAGCACCTCGCGCGTGGTCAGCCCGCCGATTTCCGGCGTGCCCGTTCCCGGCGCAAAGCTCGGATCGAGGCTGTCGATGTCGAAGGAGATGTAGGTCGGGCCCTCGCCGACCACCTCGCGTGCTTTGGCGATGATCGCCGGGATTCCCAGCGTCTCCACCTCCTCGGCATGGATCACGCTCATGCCGGAATCATAAGAGAACTCCCACAGATATTCGGCCGCGCCGCGGATCCCGATCTGGATGGTGCGGGTTGGGTCCAGCACGCCATCGAGCACCGCGTTGCGGAACGGACCCCCGTGGTGGAATTTCGTCTGGTCGAACGGGCCGCCCGTATCGCAATGGGCATCGATATGGATCAGGCCGACAGGTGCCTCTTTGCCGACCGCCTTGAGGATCGGATAGGTGATCGAATGGTCGCCGCCGACCGAGAGCGGCACCACCCCGGCTGCGACGATTCTGCTGAAATGGCGCTCGATGTCGTCGTGGCTCTGTTCCAGGCGATAGCGGCTGGCGAAGGGCACGTCGCCGATGTCAGCGACCCTCAGCTCATGTGTCGGCGCACAGCCGAGCACGTGGTTGTAGGGTCCGATGCGTTCGATGGCGCGCAGCGCCCGCGGGCCGAAGCGGGAGCCGGGGCGGTTGGTCACTCCGAGGTCCATCGGCACGCCGACGAGCGCCACCTGCAGGTCGCCGAAATCGGGCTCGGCCGGGTCGACCGGCCGATAGGGTGCGGTGAGAAAGGTCGGGACGCCGGAATAGGGCGCAAGCCGCGTGCCGCTCTTGCTGAAGATCTTGTCGGCCACCTTGCGAAAGCGCGGTTCGAAGATCTCGCCACCCGCATTGTCTGAATATCTAGCGCGCAGCGCCGTGAGCTTTTCCTTGTCCCATGCCATCGTAATTGCCGTTCCCTTCGTCGACAGGTGACCGTTGGTGCGCTACCCGCGTCGATACGGTTTCGACCGGCTGCAGCTTCGAATTGCACGAAGTCTGGCAAGCTGACGGGCGGCACGCAAGCGTATTGCGCCGACTTTTCGACTCAAGCCGGGTGGAGCATCTGCGTGCGGCGCTCAACCTGATGCACACATTTTCGCCCCATTCAAAGACCTCAGCCTCTTTGCCCGTGCCCAACCGCCTACCCAGCGTTGCGGCCCTCATATTCATCTTCGCTAAAATCCACTGGAATCTCGGCTGGCTGCGGCCGGCGAATTGGCTAGGCCTAGCACACGGAAAATCCGCGACGCTGATGATCCTCCCCCCTTTCAGGAAGGCACACAGGGGTAGAACTCGAACTAGGTAAGCCTGAGCCTCGAATGCCGTTAGGGGCCGCAGGCTGCTCCTCACTACCACCCCTCCCCTTAAGGGGAGGGGTCCTCAGCTCGGTGCCTGTCGGAAACCTCTCGTCTGGTGTGGAAAGATGTCGCAGAAAACCTTATTGTCGCGTGGGGCGCGAGCGGTGTCGGAGGAAGCGAAACCGGGCGACGAATGTCGGTTCGCCGGGGCCCAGCCGAGCAACGCTCTCCTCAGGCATTTGTTTCGTTGCGTAACCGGTCGAGGCGGGCACCGACACCGGGTTGTTACGAATTTTGGTCAAGATTCCAATTTAGCAACTGTTAATTCTCATCACACGCCGATTGCAACAAACCTGCTCAACGCGGGTTCGAGTTTTGTAACGGGGAATTCATGACCAGTGCATCCAGGTTTCCCTATCTGGGAAAAAATCTGATTGAGATAGGCATCTTCTCTGCGGCGACGAATGCGTTGCTGCTGGTGATGCCACTGTACCTTCTGCAAATTTACGACCGGGTTCTGCCTGCTGCGAGCATGAGCACGCTGGTCTACATCACGATGCTCGCCGTCGCGGCGCTGTTCGTGCTCGGAATGCTCGAGATCATCCGATCCTATTACGCCGACAAGGTCGCAGCCCGGCTGGACACGGAGATCGGCTCCGACGCTTTCGTGGCATCGATGGCCGGACCTCGCGCGGCTTTCGGCGACGTGCAGCCGCTGCGCGACCTGGCGACAATCCGAAGCTTCGTCAATTCGCGCGCGTTGTTCTTCCTGTTCGACATGCCGTTTTCGCCGATCTTCATCCTGCTCATCTATCTCATCCATCCGGTCCTGTTCCTGGTTACGCTGATCGGCGCCGTCGTGCTGGTCGGCGTTGCCTTCGCCAACCAGAAGGCGACGGCCAAGCCGGGCCAGCAGGCCGCCGAGTCCATGATGATGTCGATGAACATGGCGCAGTCGTTCGGCCGCAACTACGAGACCGTGCGAGCACTCGGCATGGTGGGCAACGTCATCGAGGTCTGGGGAAAGAAATTCGCGGAGTCGCTCAGTCTCTCGGCAAGGGCATCGCGTCGCAATGCGGTCTATGGCGGTGCCTCGCGTACGCTGCGCATGGTCCTTCAGAACGGCATCATGTGCGCGGGCGCCTACCTCGTGCTCAAGAACGAGATGACGGCCGGCATGATCTTTGCGTCGTCGATCATTTCGGGGCGTGCGCTGCAACCGCTAGACCAGATCATCGGCGGCTGGCGCCAGGTTGTGGATGCCGGCCGAGCCTGGAAGCGACTGCGCAGCATCGATCCTGCCTCGGTCGCGGCCAATACGGACACTGTCGAATTGCCCGAGCTCAAGGGCGCTCTATCGGTCGAGGGGCTGGTCTATTTCCCGCCGGATGCCGACCGCTCTTCCGAGCCGCTCATCAAGAGGATCAGCTTCCGTGTCGAGCCGGGCGAAACAGTGGCCATCATCGGCCAGAGCCGGGCCGGCAAGTCGACGCTTGCAAGGCTGATCGTCGGGGCAATCAAGCCGCATTCGGGGGTCATCCGTCTCGACGGCGCGGATATCCAGAATTTCGATCCCGACCAGCTTGGCTGCCACATCGGCTATCTCTCCCAGGAGGTCGAGCTCTTCCCCGGAACGATTGCCGAGAACATTTCGCGCTTCGACCCGGATGCCGACGATGCAGCGATCGTGCGCGCGGCCGAGTTCGCCGAAGCGCACAGGCTCGTGCTTAGCCAGAAGAACGGCTACGCCACGCAGATAGGCGCGACCGGCGTTCGCCTTTCGGGCGGCGAACGGCAGCGCATCGGCCTTGCCCGCGCGTTCTACGGCGCGCCGAAGCTGATGATGCTCGACGAGCCCAACGCCAACCTCGATGCCGAAGGCGAACAGGCCCTCGAGCGCGCGGTCCTCAACGCCAAGCAGCGCGGCACTACCGTGATCCTGATCACCCACCGCCCGTCGATCGCGGCCAAATGCGACCGTGTCCTGATGCTGCGCGAAGGACAGATCGAGATGTTCGGTCCAGCCCAGGATGTCCTGCAGATACTTTCGCAGGGCTCGGCGGGCGTCCAGGCGAGGCCGGCCACGCCTCAACCGCAGCCGCGCGAGGCGTCGCAGGCCTCTGCGTCCTTCGCGGCGGTCATGCGGGCCAAGTCCAACTGAGGCAGGGGACAATCATGGCAACCAAATCGCGTATCCATCGCTGGACGAAATCCGTCGACACACGTACCTGGCCGATCTCGCTGTTCGGCTACCTGTTCATGGGCGTCTGCCTTGGCGGCTTCGGGGTTTGGGCCTCGACCGCGCAGCTCGCCGGCGCGACGATAGCGTCCGGCTATGTCGCTGCCGCAGGGCAGAACGTCATGATCCAGCATCTCGAAGGCGGGATCATCAAGGAGATCGGCGCTCGCGAGGGCGATCATGTGAAGGCCGGCCAGCCGCTACTGGTGCTCGATCCGACGCTGGCCGAGGCGCAGCTCAACCGGCTCCTGAAGCAGCTCGCGGCGTTGCGCGCCAAGACGATGCGACTCGAGGCCGAGCGCGACCTCAAGGACAAGCTCGTCATTCCGAAGGATATCGTGCTCGACTCGCGTGGCGACGGCTTCCCTGACGTCGTTGCGGAGCAGCAGGTCGAGTTCGACGCGCGCCACGCGCGCTATGTCGCCGAGCACGCGATCCTCAACCAGCGCATCGCCGCGCTTGACGAGGCGATCAAGGGCCTCGACTCCCAGAAGAAGGCGAGCGAGGACCAGCTGAAGATCGTTCGCGAGGAAATCGACCGCAAGAAGCAGCTCCTGGAGAACGGCCTCACAAACCGTTCGGAATACACCAATCTGCTGCGCGCGGAGGCTGAACTGATCGGCCAGACCGGTGCGCTGCAGTCGCAGATCGCGAGCTCCTCGACCCAGATCATCGAGACCCGCCAGGAGATCGAACGGTTGACCACGTCACGGGTCGAGGATGCCGTCGGCGAGCTCAACAAGGAGCGCGCCAATATCGCCGATATCGAGGAGCAGTCCCGCGCTGCACGCAATGTACTCGATCGCACCGTGATCCGCGCTCCGGCCGACGGCATCATCGTGCGCTCCGCTCATAATTCTATATCGAGCGTCGTCCGCGCCGGCGAGCCGGTCATGGAGCTGTTGCCGACCTCGGACCAGCTCATCATCGAGGCGCGGGTCAGCCCGCGTGACATCGACAGCCTGAAGGTCGGCCAGACGGCGCGCCTGCATTTCTCCGCGCTCAACGCGCGCACCACGCCCCAGGTGCCGGGCACAGTCACCTACATCTCTGCCGACCGTCTGATGGATCAGGCTACCAACCAGCCCTATTACACGGCACGCCTGAAGATTACGGATGACCTTCCACCCGAAGTGGCGCAAAACCAGATCTATCCAGGCATGCCGGTCGAGGCGTTCATCGCAACCGGCGACCGCACCTTTGTCGAATATCTGGTTCGACCGCTGCTCGATTCGTTCGGCCGCGCATTCCGGGAGACCTAACATCGGACCGAGGGACCGTGTCAGCGAAAAGTGCATAGCGGTTTTCGGACGCATCCGATGCGCAAAAAAAGCGGAGCGGCGCAGGGATCTCTCTTGAACAGACGCCGCTCCAGTATATGAGCAATTGCTCAAAACAATAGCAGTTGCTCAACAGGAAAACTCCTGTCAAGATACGGTTGTTCGAGCCGATGCCCGCACCGGTCAACTATCCTGCAGCAGGTTGGGCATTTCTAGCCTTTAGGGCCGGCTTTGGGGAGTGAGGCGGTCCAGAACCAATGGTTTCGCGTGCGGAGACCGGAAACTCGAGACATGACGAGGCCGCGCGGGCAGGCTGGCTCTACTATGTCGCCGGAAATACACAGGACCAGATCGCGGTCAAGCTCGGCGTCTCGCGGCAAAGCGCCCAACGGCTCGTCTCGCTGGCGGTTTCGGAAGGCCTGATCAAGGTCCGGCTCGACCATCCGATCGCCGAGTGTATGGAACTCGCAGAGCGCCTGCGCGCGCGCTTCTCGCTCGACCGGGTGGAGGTCGTGCCCAGCGATCCCGGCAACACCTCGACCACGATCGGCGTGGCGGAAGCGGCCGCGGCCGAGATCGAGCGCTGGCTGAAATCGCCGGACCCGATCGTGCTGGCGATTGGTACCGGGCGCACGCTGAAGGCTTCGATCGAGCAGCTTTCGCCGATGGAGTGCCCGCAGCATCGCATCGTCTCCTTGACCGGCAACATCTCGCCCGATGGAGCGGCCGCCTTCTACAACGTCATCTTCACCATGGCCGACACGATCAAGGCGCGCAGTTTCCCGATGCCGCTGCCTGTCATCGCCTCTTCGCCGGAGGAACGCGAGATGCTGCATCGCCAGGCCATGATCAGGCAGACGCTGGATCTCGCCGCAAAGGCCGACATCACCTTCGTCGGCATCGGCGATCTCGGTCCGGCCGCTCCCCTTTACGTCGATGGCTTCATCAGTGAGGCCGAGCTCAAGGCGCTGCAGAAGGCCGGGGCGGTCGGTGAGATCTGTGGCTGGGCCTTCGACCGCGACGGCAGGCTGATCGAGGGCATCACCAACGATCGCGTCGCAAGCGCGCCCCTGCCGTCTCGAGAGCGTTCGCAGGTAATTGCGCTCGCCATGGGAGAACGCAAGCGGCCGGCCATGCGCGCTGCCCTCGCGCGCCGCCTCGTCAACGGGCTGATCACCGACGAACATACGGCCGCGGCGTTGCTGGATTCGGAGTAGGGCGTGGCCAGAGGGCCGCATCCGCTTACGAACGTCTTCCCGCCGGGCCGTTGCCGTCCTTGAATCCCATGTCGCGCTTGAGGTGGTCCGGCAGCGTGCGGATATCCAGGAATTGCCGCCGCGGCCGCAGAGGGGTAGCCAGAACCGCAATCATCAGGCGGAATAGCCCGTCATGCTTGTTTGGAGTTGCGCTCGCATTCCACATGGGCTTCACGCTGACCCGAGGGTTCCTTTTTGATCAAGGTGAAGGCTATATGCGGCCAGGAAGCGTTGTTTTCCAATTGAATGTTGAGTAGCATCCATTAACTGGGCTTATGCATGCCGGCATTGAACCTGCCTCCTCTCGCAGCGATCCGAGCCTTCGAATCCGTGGCGCGTCATCTGAGCTTCACGAAGGCCGCGGCCGAGCTCGGCATGACCCAGGCCGCCGTGAGCTATCAGATCAAGCTGCTCGAAGAGCGTGTCGGCCTGCCTCTGTTCTTGCGCCGACCGCGGCAGATTGTGCTGACCGAAGCCGGCCAGCGTCTCGCGCCGGCGGTCACGGAAGCCTTCACGCTGTTGGCCAACGCCTATGCTGCCGTGCGCAACGCGGCGGACCGCACGCTGAGCATCAGTTCGATCCAGACCTTCGCGTCGAACTGGCTCGCCAGGCATCTCGGTTCCTTCCAGATAAGGCATCCGTCGCTCGCGGTGCGGCTCGAAACGGAGGGCCGGCTGGTGGATTTCGCCCGTGAGGAAGTGGATGTCGGTATCCGCTCGGGCGGGGGCAGCTGGCCGGGCCTCGATAGCCATATGCTCATTCCCGCCGACTTCACGCCGATGATGAGCCCCAGGCTCGCCGAAAGCACTGGCGGCGTGAACGAGCCGGCTGATATCCTCAGGCTGCCGATCCTCGGTCCGCGCGACCCTTGGTGGATGCAATGGTTCGCCGCGGCCGGCGTAGAGGCGCATGATCTTGCTGAGCGTCCCGGCAGCAGCATGGGTTCGCAGGCGTCCGAGGGGAGTGCGGCAATGGCCGGCCAGGGCGTCGCGATCCTCACTCCCGCGCTGTTTGCCGCCGAGCTCGCGGATGGCCGTCTCATCCAGCCGTTCGACATCCTCGGCAATGACGGCCACGCCTATTGGCTGGTCTATCCCGAAGGGCGCAGGAACGTGCCGAAGATCCGGGCGTTCCGGGAATGGCTGCTTGCCGAAATCGCCGCCTCGGCCGGCAAGGAGTGACGCATCCGTCGACACACCGTTTGCGGGCCGTAGGGTGCAACGCTCTTGCGTAGAATGTTCGAAAGGAGGACTTTAGTACATTCCAAGTAGCTGCGAGCGATCGAGCTATGTTGAATGTGGCGACCCTTGCGGCAGAAGCTTTCGGTCGGCGGCTGGCCGATACTTATCGTCACTACTATGGCGAGCGAGCACCGGAATACGCGACGCTTCTGGATGCCGGCGCACGCCTTCTGATCGAGCGGATCAGTTCCAGCGATGCGCTCTATCATGATTTCGAGCACACGATCCTCGTCACCGAAGTCGGTCAGGAAATTATTCGCGGGAGAATGCTCTTCCGATCGCTCGAGCCAGCTGATTGGGTGAACTTCATCTTTGCACTGCTATGTCACGACATCGGCTTCGTGCGTGGCGCTTGCAGCGGCGACGAAACCGGCAGCGTGGTCATCGATGAGAGTGGGACGCGCTTTCAGCTACCCCGTGGTGCAAGCGATGCGGTGCTCGCGCCCTATCATGTTACCCGCGGCAAGATCGCCGTCCGCGAGCGATTTGCTGGTCACCGACTGCTCGACAGCGACCGCATCGCACGTGCGATCGAACTCACCCGATTTCCGGTTCCGGACGATCAGGATTACCAAGAAACTGACACGGAGGCCGGCCTGGTTCGTGCAGCCGATCTCATTGGTCAGCTGGCCGATCCCAACTACCCCAGCAAGCTGAATGCACTTTTCCATGAGTTCAACGAAACCGGTATGGCGCAGAAGATGGGGCTATCCACGCCGGCCGACCTGGTCGAGCGCTATCCAAAGTTCTTCTGGGCGGCAGTTGAGCCCTATATCGGTGATGGACTGCGTTTCCTGAGCATGACCGTCGAGGGCAAACGTTGGGTCGCCAATCTGTACGGAAACGTCTTCATGGCTGAGCATCGCCGCCTTAGCTCGGGTCCACAGGTGGAAAACTAGCGCCTAGACGAGAAATGCTTTGAACAAATCGTGCTGCATCGCAGCGACGATTCCGCATTGACTTGCCTTTACGGAAGTGAGTAATTGCTCATGCTAGAGGCAAATGCTCACTTTTGGCCACGGGAGGAGTTCGATGAGACTTGCCACATTTTTACTTGGCATATGCTCGGCCAGCGCGCTGACGCTCGCCGCA
The DNA here is from genome assembly GCF_033542235.1 of Mesorhizobium sp. BAC0120. Lineage (NCBI taxonomy): Bacteria > Pseudomonadati > Pseudomonadota > Alphaproteobacteria > Hyphomicrobiales > Phyllobacteriaceae > Mesorhizobium > Mesorhizobium sp. BAC0120. Next base: position 78,761 of record NZ_JAWRCU010000020.1, read on the forward strand.
CATGCCGAGACGCTGACAATCGCCACCGTCAACAATGGCGACATGATCCGCATGCAGAAGCTGACGCAGGACTTCACTGCCAAGCACCCCGATATCCAGATCGAGTGGGTGACGATGGAAGAGAACGTGCTGCGCCAGAAGGTCACCACCGACATTGCCACCAAGGGCGGCCAGTATGACGTGCTGACCATCGGCACCTACGAGGTTCCGATCTGGGCGAAAGCCGGCTGGCTGGTGCCGCTCGACAATCTTGGCGCCGACTTCGACGAGAACGACCTGCTGCCGCCGATCCGCAGCGGCCTATCCGTCAACGGCAAGCTCTATGCCTCGCCCTTCTACGGCGAGAGTTCGATGACGATGTACCGCAAGGACCTGTTCGAAAAGGCCGGGCTGAAGATGCCCGAAGCGCCGACCTGGGAGTTCATCGGCGAGGCCGCCCGCAAGATCAACGACAAGAGCTCCGGGACCTACGGCATTTGCCTGCGCGGCAAGGCAGGCTGGGGCGAGAACATGGCCTTCCTCACTGCGATGGCCAATTCGTTCGGCGCGCGCTGGTTCGACGAGAACTGGAAGCCGCAGTTCGACCAGCCCGAGTGGAAGAAGGCGCTCGACTTCTATGTGAGCCTGATGAAGGACGCCGGCCCGCCCGGAGCCTCTTCGAACGGCTTCAATGAGAATCTGGCGCTGTTCCAGACCGGCAAATGCGGCATTTGGATCGACGCGACGGTCGCGGCCTCCTTCATCAGTGACCCGAAGCAATCCAAGGTCGCCGATAAGGTCGGCTTCGCGCTTGCGCCCGATGCCGGGCTCGGCAAGCGCGGCAACTGGCTTTGGGCCTGGTCGCTCGGCATCCCGGCAGGCAGTCAGAAGACGGAGGCGGCCGAGAAGTTCATCGCCTGGGCAACCAGCAAGGAGTATACCAATCTGGTCGCCTCAAAGGAGGGCTGGGCCAATGTTCCGCCCGGAACGCGCACTTCGCTCTACAGCAATCCAGAGTATCTGAAGGCCGCGCCCTTCGCGAAGGTGACGCTTGATTCGATCAACTCGGCCGACCCGACAAAGCCGACTGTGAAGCCGGTACCCTATGTCGGCGTGCAATTCGTGGCAATCCCCGAGTTCCAGGGTATCGGCACCGCCGTCGGCCAGGTGTTCTCGGCAGCGCTCGCCGGCCAGATGCCTGTCGAGCAGGCGCTGGCCAGCGCGCAGCAGCTCACCGAGCGCGAGATGAGGAAGGCCGGCTATCCGAAGTGATCCTCCCGGACCGGGGCCGTGCTCTTCTCCCAGTGGAGTCGGCCCCGGATTTTTTTCGGCAACGAGTCAATATTCGAGGTTGTGGCGCGTCGCGTACCCCTCATCCGTCTCGGCGCAAGCGCCGAGCCACCTTCTCCCACAAGGGGAGAAGGGGATGCGCTGCTCCGGTGGTTCCTGCCGATCTCAAACGTAGGCGATTGGCGGTGGGCTGAATGCCAAACTCCCCCTTCTTCCCCTTGTGGGAGAAGGTGGCCGAGCGAAGCGAGGTCGGATGAGGGGTTGAGAGGCAGGCCGTTGGTATGAAGGCCCTTGTGGGCCCGGAGGAAGCACCATGGCGACAGAGAACACGCGCGCGAGCGCACGTCTCATGATGGCGCCGGCCGTCGTCCTGCTCCTGATCTGGATGATCGTGCCGCTGGCAATGACCGTCTACTTCTCGTTCCTGCGCTACAATCTCCTGATGCCGGGAACGGAGGAATGGGCCGGCTTCGACAACTACTACTACTTCCTCACCGACCCGGCCTTCGGCACCGCGATCCTCAATACGCTTCTCCTGGTCGGCGGCGTCCTCATAATCACCGTGATCGGTGGCATCGCCCTCGCCACCCTTCTCGACCAGCCCTTCTACGGGCAGGGCATCGTCCGGCTGCTGGTGATCGCCCCCTTCTTCGTCATGCCGACCGTCTCGGCGCTGGTGTGGAAGAACATGTTCATGAACCCGGTCTATGGGCTCTTCGCCGTGATTGCCCATGGGCTCGGGCTGCAGCCGGTCGACTGGCTCGCCAATTATCCGCTTTTGTCGATCACGATCATCGTCGCCTGGCAGTGGCTGCCCTTCTCGACACTGATCCTGCTCACCGCGCTGCAGTCGCTCGACAGCGAGCAGAAGGAAGCCGCCGAGATGGACGGCGCCGGCGCGCTGTCGAGCTTCTTCTACATCACGCTGCCGCACCTCTCCCGCGCGATCACTGTCGTCATCCTGATCCAGACGATCTTCCTGCTGTCGGTCTTCGCGGAGATACTGGTCACCACCAATGGCGGCCCCGGCATACAGAGCACGAACCTCACTTTTCTCGTCTATGTGCAGGCGCTGCTTCAGTTCGACGTAGGCGGCGCGTCGGCGGGCGGCATCGTCGCGGTGGTGCTCGCCAACATAGTCGCTTTCTTTCTGATCCGCCTCATCGGCAAGAACCTGGACAAATAGCCATGGCACGCGCTGTCACCACGCAAAGGAAAGTCACTTTCACGGTGGTCGGCTGGCTGGTCGGGCTGCTGATCTTCTTTCCGATCCTCTGGACCTTCCTCACCAGCTTCAAGACGGAAGGCGACGCGATCGCTTCTCCGCCCTATTTCCTGTTCTTCAACTGGACGTTCGAGAACTATGTCGAGGTGCAGCAGCGTTCCGATTATTTCAGCCACTTCATCAACTCGGTGGTGATCTCGGTTGGCTCGACGCTGATTGCGCTACTCATCGCCGTTCCGGCAGCCTGGTCCATGGCCTTCTCTCCGACCAAGCGCACCAAGGACGTGCTGATGTGGATGCTCTCCACAAAGATGCTGCCGCCGGTTGGCGTGCTGGTGCCGATGTACCTGATCTTCCGCAACAGCGGCCTGCTCGACACGCGCATCGGGCTGACCGGCGTGCTCACCCTGATCAACCTGCCGATCATCGTCTGGATGCTCTACACCTACTTCCGCGAGATACCGGGCGAGATTCTGGAAGCGGCGCGCATGGACGGCGCCTCGCTCCTCAAGGAGGTGATCTATGTCCTTACCCCGATGGCGGTGCCCGGCATCGCCTCGACGATGCTCTTGAACATCATACTGGCCTGGAACGAGGCATTCTGGACCCTCAACCTCACGGCCTCGAAAGCAGCCCCGCTGACGGCCTTCATCGCATCCTATTCGAGCCCGGAGGGGCTGTTCTGGGCGAAGCTTTCGGCGGCGTCCACGCTCGCCATCGCGCCGATTCTGATCATGGGCTGGTTCTCGCAGCGCCAGCTGGTGCGCGGGCTGACGTTCGGCGCGGTCAAATAGGTCGCGGGAGGAAAAAATGGGAAATATCACGCTCCACAAGGTCTCGAAGTCGTTCGGCTCGTCGACCATCATTCCGCGGATCGACCTCGACATCGCGGATGCCGAGTTCGTCGTCTTCGTCGGCCCGTCGGGCTGCGGCAAGTCGACCCTGCTGAGGCTGATCGCCGGGCTGGAAGACGTCAGCGGCGGCACGATCTTCATCGATGGCAAGGACGTCACCAAGGAGGCGCCCGCCAAGCGCGGGCTCGCCATGGTGTTCCAGTCCTACGCGCTCTATCCGCATATGAGCGTCAGGAACAACATCGCCTTTCCGCTCAAGATGTCTGGCGAGGACAAGGCCGTCATCGATAAGAAGGTGAACGACGCCGCGCGCGTCCTGAACCTCACCGCCTATCTCGACCGCCGGCCGGGTCAGCTGTCGGGCGGTCAGCGACAGCGCGTTGCGATAGGACGTGCGATCGTGCGCCAGCCCAAGGCTTTCCTGTTCGACGAGCCGCTGTCGAACCTCGACGCGGCGCTTCGCGGCACGATGCGGCTCGAGATCAGCGAACTGCACCACCAGCTCAACACGACGATGATCTACGTCACCCACGACCAGGTGGAAGCTATGACAATGGCCGACAAGATCGTCGTGCTGAACGCCGGCAACATCGAGCAGGTCGGCACGCCGCTCGAGCTCTACCGCAACCCGCAGAACCTGTTTGTGGCTGGCTTCATCGGCTCCCCGAAGATGAACCTGATCTCAGGCAATCCCGCCTCGCGTGCCAATGCCGCGACGATCGGCATCAGGCCGGAACACATCAACATCTCCAAGAGCGGCGGCGACTGGAAGGGCACCGTGAGCGTCTCGGAGCATCTCGGCGCCGACACGTTCCTGCATGTCAACACGGAGGGCGTCGGGCAGGTCACGGTGCGCGCCGACGGCGACATCGCGGTCGAGCACGGCGAAACGATCTATCTCAGCCCGGACCAGGCAAAGCTGCACCGCTTCAATGCCGAGGGCAGGGTGATGTAAGGGGGCGCCAACCTTCCTTCTCCCCGTTTACGGGGAGAAGGTGGCCCGAAGGGCCGGATGAGGGGCGACGCCGACTCTGACAGGTTGGCGCTGCCCCTCATCCGCCTGCCGGCACCTTCTCCCCGGAAACGGGGAGAAGAACGCTAATCCCGCCGCAGCGGCCCCGAAGCGCAAAAAAGAAGAAAGAGCCAATGACCGTCAAACTCTCATCCGCCAATCTTGGCCAGCTTCCCTCCAACGTCGCGGCTCCACGCTATGACCGCAGCAAGCTGACCCCCGGCATCCTGCATTTCGGCGTGGGCAACTTCCATCGCGCGCACCAGGGGGTCTATCTCGACGACCTGCTCAATGCCGGGCGCGACCATGACTGGGCGATCGTCGGGGCAGGGGTGCTGCCCTCGGATGTCGCCGCCCGTACTAGGCTCGAGGCGCAGGACTGGCTGACGACCGTGGTTGAGCAGGACAGCGGCCACATGTCCGCCCGCGTCACCGGCGGCATGATCGACTATCTGACACCCGGCGAGACGACGCCGATTATCGACAGACTGGCGGACCCGGCGATCCGCATCGTCTCGCTTACCATCACCGAGGGCGGCTACTACATCGACCCGGCTTCCGGGGTCTTCAACCCTGGGCATCCGGACATCACGGCCGACGCCGCGAACATGGCAAACCCCAAGACCGTGTTCGGGCTGATCCTTGCCGGACTGACGCGCCGCCGTGCGGCCGGCACGCCGCCCTTCACGGTCATGTCCTGCGACAACATCCCCCATAACGGCCATGTCGCAAGAGATGCGGTCGCCGGATTGGCGTCGCTGGTCGATCCGGGCCTTGCCGACTGGGTGAACGGAAACGTAGCCTTTCCGAACGGCATGGTGGATCGCATCACGCCGGCCACCACCGAGCGCGAGCGGCAGGTGCTCAAGGATCAGTTCGGCGTCGAGGACAATTGGCCCGTCTTCTGCGAGCCGTTCCGGCAATGGGTGATCGAGGACAATTTCCCGGCCGGCCGTCCGGCTTTCGAACAGGTCGGCGTCGAATTCGTCGACGACGTCTCGCCTTTCGAACTGATGAAGATCCGCATCCTCAACGGGGGACACGCGGTGCTCGCCTATCCGGCCGGGCTGATGGACATCCATTTCGTGCATGAGGCCATGGAGGAGCCGCTGATCAGGGCCTTCCTCCTGAAGGTGGAGCGGGAGGAGATCATCCCGGCTGTGCCGCCCGTCCCCGGCGTCGTGCTGGAAGAATACCGCGCGCTGACAGAGCGGCGTTTCTCCAATCCGAAGATCGGCGACACCGTGCGGCGGCTCTGTCTCGACGGCTCCAACCGCCAGCCAAAATTCATCATTCCAACGATTGCCGACCGGCTCAAGGCAGGGCAGGGGATCGACGGGCTGGCGCTCGAATCCGCACTCTGGTGCCGCTACTGCTTCGGTACTACCGATTCCGGCGCGGAGATCGCGCCGAACGACCCGAACTGGGATCGCATGCAGGCGACGGCAAAGGCCGCCAAGCACGATCCCTCCGCCTGGCTCGGCATGGAGGACATCTATGGCGAGGTCGGCAGATCGCCCGTTTTCGCAGCCGCCTTCGGCAAGCATCTCAAGGCTTTGTGGGAAGAAGGCACACGAGAGGTGCTGAGCCGCTATCTCGAGGGCTGATTAGCTCCACGCAGCAGGGCAATAGGGCAATAAGGCAATAGGGCAATAGGGGTTAGACAACGTGAAATTGCCGACCTCGCCACGGGCGGATCCGCTCCCTTATTGCCCTACTGCCCTATTGCCCTATTGCCCTCCTCCCCTATAGCCTCTCGCCGTCTTTTCAGCGGAGTGACCATGGACCTCGGACTGGGCGGCAAGGTGGCCGCAATCACGGGCGCAAGCGTCGGCATCGGGCTCGGCGTCGCTGAAGCCTTCGCGCGCGAGGGCGCGCATGTCGTGATGGCGGCGCGCGGCCGCGACAGGCTCGAGGCTGAAGCAAGCCGCATCGCCAAGGAATTCGGCGTGCGCGCCGTGGCCGTTGCCTGCGACGTGGCGACAGTGGAAGGAGCCGATGCGCTCGTCGCTCAGGTAAAGAAGGAGTTCGGGGGCGCCGATATCCTCATCAACAACGCCGGCACGGGTTCCAACGAGACGATCATGGAGGCTCCCGACGAGAAGTGGCAGGCCTATTGGGAACTGCACGTCATGGCCGCGGTCCGTCTGGCGCGCGGTTTCGTGCCGATGATGAAGGCGCGCGGTGGCGGCGCCATTCTCCACAACGCTTCGATCTGTGCGGTGCAGCCGCTCTGGTACGAGCCGATCTACAACGTCACCAAGGCTGCGCTGCTGATGTTCTCCAAAAATCTCGCCAACGAGGTGATCAAGGACAACATCCGCGTCAACACCGTCAATCCCGGGCTTATCCTGACGCCCGACTGGGTGAAGACCGCCAAACAGCTCACCGCCGAGAGCGGCGGCGATTACCAGGCCTATCTGCAGTCCGTCGCCGACGAGCATGCGCCGATCAAGCGCTTCGGCACGGTCGAGGAGCTGGCGAACTTCTTCGTGTTCCTGTGCTCCGATCGCGCCAGCTACTCCGTCGGCTCGACCTACCATGTCGACGGCGGCATGCTGAGAACCGTTTAGAAGGTGCCGCCGCAACTCGTCATTTTCGATTGCGACGGCGTGCTGGTGGACAGCGAGCCGATCTCGATCGAGGTGCTGCTCGCGGTCATTGCCGAAGCCGGCGGCACGGTCACGGAGGCGGTCGCCTATGAGCGCTTTCTCGGCCGCTCCATGGCGACGATCAGCGGGCTGTTGCGCGAGGAGTTCGGCCTCGCCTTCGGCGACGGCCATCTGGAGCGAATGCGCGCGGCGGTCAACCACCGCTTCCGGCAGGAGCTGAAGCCGATCCCGGGCATTCGCGACGCGCTCACCCGCCTCACCGGCAAGCGCGCGGTTGCCTCGTCGAGCCAGCTCGAACGCATCAGGCTGTCGCTGGAGTTGACAGGCCTGCGCGAGCTGCTGGAGCCGCATATCTACAGTGCCTCCATGGTCACGCGCGGCAAGCCGGCGCCGGACCTCTTCCTACATGCGGCGCGCGACATGGGTGTCGCGCCGGCGGACTGCATAGTGATCGAGGACAGTCCGGCAGGGATCATGGCTGCCAAGGCGGCCGGCATGCGCGTCTTCGGCTTCGTCGGCGGTTCGCATGCTCTCCGCGCCGGACTGTTTGCGACATTGAGCACGATGCAGCCGGACCTCATCTTCGACGACATGCGGCAGCTGCCGAAGCTGCTGGAAGCGTCGGGGCCCCCTCCACCACGCTTCGCGTGGTCCCCCTCCCCCGTAAACGGGGGAGGATCCACGTTGGGGCCGGCCGCGGCCTCGGATCCTTCCCTGCGAAGCGGGGGAGGGGGACCGCCGAAGGCGGTGGAGGGGGCCCGGATGACGCTCGCGACCTCGATCGGAAAGTACGTCTGCGCCGTCGATGTCGGCACTGGCTCCGCCCGCGCCGGCATCCTCGATAGCGCGGGCACGCTCCTCGGTCGCGCCGAGCACCCCATTCTTATGAACCAGCCGAAGTCCGGCCATGCCGAGCACGATTCCGAGGACATCTGGCGCTCCGTGTGCCGCGCCGTGCAGGGCGCCCTCGTCAATTCCGGCGTGCGCCCGGCCGACGTCGCCGGCATCTCCTTCGACGCGACCTGCTCGCTGGTCGTGCGCGGAGGCGACGGGGCGCAGCTCGGTGTCTCGACCTCAGGTGGCGATCGCTGGGACACGATCGTGTGGCTAGATCATCGCGCGCTCGATGAGGCCGACCAGTGCACGGCGACCCGCCATGACGTGCTCGACCACCTTGGCGGCGTCATGTCGCCCGAGATGCAGACGCCGAAGCTGATGTGGCTGAAGAAGAAGCGGCCCGATACATGGGCACGCGCGCGCCACTTCTTCGACCTTGCCGATTTCCTGACCTGGAGGGCGTCAGGCTCGGCGGCACGCTCGCAATGCACGCTCGCCTGCAAATGGACCTATCTCGCCCATCGGGAGCCGGGCTGGCGTCGCGATTTCTTCGAAGCCGTCGGCATCGGCGACATGCTGGAACGTGGCGGGTTGCCAGAACGCGCAAGTCTTGTCGGAACCGATCTCGGCCCGCTCACCGAAGAAGCGGCCGTCGCGCTCGGTCTGACAACGGACTGCCGGGTCGGCGTGGGGTTGATCGACGCCTATGCCGGCACCCTCGGGGTGCTCGCCGGCTTCATCGGAGATACCGCAACAATTGACCGGCATCTTGCGCTCATCGCCGGCACATCGAGCTGCGTGATGGCAATGGCCACCGAGCCGCGCTCGTTCAACGGGGTCTGGGGGCCTTATTTCGGCGTGACGCTGTCGGGGCTCTGGATGTGTGAGGGCGGCCAGTCGGCGACCGGCGCGTTGCTCGACCATCTGATCCGCTGGCATCGCGCAGGCGGCGAGCCGGACGCAGCCATGCACCGGAAGATCGCCGCGCGCGTGATGGAGCTCAGGCAGGCCGAGGGGCTCGACCTCGCCGGGCGCCTGCATGTGCTGCCCGATTTCCACGGCAACCGCTCGCCGCTCGCCGACCCGCATGCGGTCGGGGTGATCAGCGGGCTCGCGCTTGATGCCACCTTCGACAGCCTCTGCAAGCTCTATTGGCGCAGCTGCGTCGGGATCGCTCTCGGCGTACGCCACATACTTGATGCGCTCAACGAGCGAGGCTTCGTCATCGACACGTTGCATGTGACTGGCGGCCACACCCGCAACCCGCTGCTGATGGAGCTCTATGCCGACGCGACCGGCTGCACGGTGGTGGAGCCGCAGGCCACGGATGCGACGCTGAGCGGCACCGCGATGGTCGCCGCCACCGCCGCCGGCCTCTATCCCCACCTTGCCGCGGCCTGTGCAGGAATGCAGCAGGGCGGCGTGGCCCGCAAGCCGAACCCTGCGGCCCGCGAACGCTTCGAGCGCGATTACCGCATCTTCCTGGAGATGCATCGGCAGCGGCGACAATTGGACGTGCTGGGGTAGATGCAGTCAGGGCGATCTGTGGTCGAGCACCCAATGGAGCCACGTTGAATATCCATTGGGGGATATCCAGATATCTGGTATGAATATGCCACGTGGAGGACGGAATGCCGCTTTATATTCGCGACGACAGCGTCAATGCCCTGGTAGATGAATTGCAGAGACTTACCAATGCCTCTAGCAAGACCGAGACCGTGTGTTCCGCGCTGGCGAACGAAATCAGACGCCAAAAGCGCAACAAGCCGCTCATGGAGCGAATTGCTGCTATCCAGGCAAAAGGTCGCGCGCTTGGACTTCCGAACCCTGCCTTTGATATGAAGGCCTTCAGCGATGATCTCTCAGATGATCTGTAATGTTCATCGATGCGTCCGCCATCGTGGCGATCCTCAATAGTATGGGCGATTGCTTCGCCTATGCCTGTGCCAAGTCGCATCGCCTGGCGTTGCTCTACAAGGGCAACGATTTCGGTCATACCGACATAGAAGCTGCTTAGCCCGTCGGTGCATGCCTACTTGAAGATGGCCACAGCTTCTGTTGCAGGATGATTCATCCCCTGCGGCTGAAACAATTGAAACATTTGTTGGACGGTCCTGAAAAACGATAGAAATGCTGGAGGGCTAATGGGTCAGTGACCACGGCAGCCGTGATGCCTCTCGATGGTCGGAGGATCGGTGCCGTGCACTCCAACGGGAGGACCCTATGACCAACGTCAGCATTTCGACGATTGGCGCGACGCCGATCGTCATTCCGCCGGAAGAGCTTGATGCATTGAGAGCCGGCTTGCGCGGCTCGGCCTGCACGCCGACGGACCCTGGCTACGATGAAGCCCGCACGATCTGGAACGCAATGATCGATCGCCGGCCGGGCCTCGTCATCCGCTGCCAGGGTACGGCCGATGTGATCCGCGCCGTCGAGCTCGCAAAGAAGTACGGCCTTGTCGTCGCTGTGCGCGGCGGCGGGCACAACATCGCCGGCAGCGCCGTGTGCGAGGGCGGCCTGCTTATCGATCTGTCTCCGATGCGGTGGGTGCGGGTCGATCCCGAGGCGACGCGCATGAATGTCGGTCCGGGTGCGACACTTGCCGATGTCGATCGCGAGGCGCAGGCCTTCGGGCTGGCGCTTCCGACAGGCATCAACTCGACGACGGGCATCGCCGGTCTGACGCTTGGGGGCGGCTTCGGTTGGCTCACCCGCAAGTTCGGGATGACGATCGACAACCTGATTTCGGCCGACGTGGTGCGAGCCGACGGCCAGCTCGTCAAGGCAAGCGTGACTGACAATGCGGACCTCTTCTGGGCGCTGCGCGGCGGCGGCGGCAATTTCGGCGTGGTCACCAATTTCGAATTCAAGCTCCATCGCGTCGGGCCCGAGGTGCTCTCGGGTCTGGTGGTGCACCCCTTTGCGGACGCGAAGAAGATCCTCACCGCCTATCAGCCGCTGCTGTCGGAGGCGCCCGACGAGCTGACCTGCTGGTCTGTCATGCGCAAGGCGCCGCCGCTGCCCTTCCTGCCGGCCGAATGGCATGGCCGCGAAGTGCTGATCCTTGCTATGTGCTGGGTTGGCGACATGGCCGCGGGGGAAAAAGCGATGGCCAAGCTGCGCGGATTGGGAAAGCCGATCGTCGACGTCGTCTCGCCGCATCCTTTCGTCGGCTGGCAATCTGCGTTCGACCCTCTGCTTACGCCTGGCGCAAGGAATTATTGGAAGACGCACGACTTCGATCGCCTAGATGAAGGATTGATCGACACGCTGATCAAGGCAGTCGGTGAGCTGCCTGGCCCGGAATGCGAAGTGTTCGTCGCTCATGTCGGAGGCGCGATGAGTCGTGTTCCGATCGGCGCCACCGCCTATCCGCAGCGCGATGCGCACTACACCATGAACGTGCATACCCGCTGGCGCGAAGCGAGGGAGGATGCTGCCTGTATCGGCTGGGCACGCGACCTCTTCGATGAGGCCGGCAAATACGCCCTCGGCAGCGCCTATGTGAACTTCATGCCCGAGGACGAAGGCGACCGGATCGAGAAGGTCTACGGCCCGAATTATCATCGTCTGCGCGAGGTCAAGTGGCGCTATGACCCGGGCAACCTCTTCCGCGCGAACCAGAACATCCGGCCGATGAAGACCTGAGGCGCTTTGAGCATCGGATTCTACCGACAGGCCCCCCATCGGGTCCGATGCTCTGTCACACGCTTGTCGAATCGCCGGAGCGGCGGCCACTGCGCCCCTGGTGGCCGCCGCAGCTCTGCCTGCTCATCCCTCGCTTTGAGAAGCTCGGTTGTAGTGCAGCAGCGTGAAGCAGTTGCTGCTTCCCGACTTCACTTGCGAGAGAACGGGTTCTGATCGATCGAGCCACTCCTGATGTGACCTGGCATCGGCTTCGATCTGGTCGGCGGGCTTCAACGCGATAAAGTCCTGCCCCTTGCTGAACAGCCAACATGCCCTGCCGAGGAATCTTCGGCTGCGCTGACGCAGGAGATCGGCATCCCAGAGAACGTCCAGCACCTCCCGCTTTATCTTCTGCTCCTTTTCCGGATTTGCGACCGCAGCCTCCACAGCTCCGTCGCCGATCGCATCGTGCAGGTCCTTGTAGTCGTAGGCGAGCTGGGTGCTGGCATATTTGATGTCGCTCTCGTCCCTGACGATGTTGAACCAGAGGGTAGGATCGATCTCGTTGACCACGAAAGAGGACTGGAAGTCTTCGGAAAGGTTCATGATTTCGACGCCTCGAACATCGACATCGCGCTCGACAAGAAAGATATTGGCGACCTGCCTCGCAAGCTCCGGTCCATGGACGCGTGTGGCGCCGTTGGCTCCGCCTTTTTCCGGATCGACATAGGGTCCGCCGTCGTCGAGCAGCGGATCGAATTCGCTCAAGGATTCGAGGACTGCTGCGCCGCGGGCGAGACGGGATGCCATCTTGGCCAAGACCTGCTGGAGCTCGGCTTCGCGCTTGCGCTGGTCCTGATAGTTCTGCTGGAAGAAGAAGATGAAGAGCGACACGCCGATGCCGATCAGGATCACGCCGAGCTGGGAGAAGGTGTTGCGGTAATATTCCAGCAGCTTCTCGCGATGCCGCGCGTCCTGGCGCACGCTGTGCGCCACGAGGTAGTTGAAGACGAGCGAAATGATGATGAGCCCGGTTCCAACCAGGATGAGACCGCCGATCAGAACGTAGCCGTGACCCGAGAAGGCTGCGAGGTCCATAATCAGGAGGGCTTTCTTGCGATAAAGATCCGCTCACCGGGGGTGATGGAGTATTTCACGGAACGGGCGCCATCCACGACAAATTCGGTCAGCAGGAAGCCGGCCCGTCTCACCCGATCGCGGAAGTCACGCCCATATCGCCGAACATGGTCCTCCTGCCCGAAATGTACCCGCCGATCGCGCCTGTCGGTAATGTTGGGATCCTCGTAACTCGTGTCCCATCCCTCGACCATCGGCACCGCAAGTAGGGCAACGCCGCCCGTCTTGAGAACGCGAAACAGTTCCGGCAGGGCGGCGCCATCATCGACATGTTCGAGGACATGCGAGCAAATCAAGCCGTCGAAACTTCCATCGGCCAGGTCGATCGTTTCTATGTTGAGCTTAAGATCGACGTCATCGCGGAAGAGGTCGGCAGTCACGTATTCGGAGCACAGCGGCCGCACGAATTGAGAGACAGCCTGCTCGGGAGCAAAGTGAAGCAAGCGCGCATTGGGAGGAAGCAGGCTGTCATGGTCAAACAGGAGTTTGAGCAATCTGTGCCTTTCGACTGAATGGCAGCTTGGGCACATCGCATCGGGGCGCGGAGTTCTTCCATGGGGTGCGAACTCTCCATCGTATCCGCAGATGGGACAGTGCCGCGGATATAGACCCGCTACAAAATCGCCGTGATCCAGTTTCCTCGCCGCTTTACGAAGGGCATTGGCGAGGAGCGTTCGGGCGTCCATCTGCTCGTGCCCCGAAGGTGGGATGACCGCAGCCTAGGCCGGAGTCGCCCCTCATGCCGGGATAGTCAGCTGCCTGTCGCCAACGGGCCGGCCAGAGATCATCGCGCAAAATGCCGATCGTTTCCAGCGCGATCTAACCTAGCGGCTGCCCGATCGTCGCGAAGGACGAACACCGCAGTTCCGGGTTGGACCCTCCAACCGGTGTTGTGATCTATGTTCGTCTGCGGCTTGGAGTTACTGCAGGCGCGGCTTCTTGAGAAAGCTGTCGCGGTCAGCAGATTTGACCCGCAGCCACATGCTGCGGTTGTCGCGCACGACCTGGATGGGGATTTCGGTTCCTGCAGGCCCGCTGCTCCAGACCTTGCGGTAGAAATCGGCCAGACCGTCTACTTCCTTGTCGCGAACGTCGGAGATGATGTCGCCGCGCCGCAGGCCGGCCGCGGCAGCTGGGCCGCGCTCGGCCACGTTGATGATCATGACCTTGCCGTCGCTTTCGGCCGAATAGATACCAAGCCACGGCCTCGGCGGCTTGTTGACGTGGCCGTAACTCAGCATGTCGTCGAGAATGGGCGGCAAGAGGTCGATAGGCACGACCATGTTGATGTCCTGCTGCGTCCCGTCGCTGGTGAGCCCCTGCAACAGGAGCGAGCCGACGCCAAGCAGCTTGCCATCGGACCCGATTAGCCCGGCACCGCCCCACGACGGATGTGCCGGCGCGGTGAAGATCGCCTCGTCGAGCAGATATTCCCAGTAGCCCGCGAATTCCTGCTTGCCGACGATATGCGCATGCACGAACTGACCGCGATCACCGCCGGCGAGGACGACAGGATCGCCGAGCTCGGCGGAGCCTGCGTCGCCGAGATCCAAGGCCGGGAGCTCGAGCGGTCCGAGCGCCTGTACCAGCCCGAATCCCGTCTCCTGGTCGTAGGCGAGCGCGTGCGCTGGAATGACGCGTCCGCCGGCGCTGGTCAGCCACACATTGTCGGCCTCGGTGATCAGGTAGCCAATGGTGAGCACAAGCCCACTCTCGCGGATGACCACGCCGCTTCCGGCGCGTTCCGTGCCGAGAATATCGGCCGTGAAGCCGTCCTCCGGTATCGAGGAGTGTACAGCCACGATCGACTGCAGGGTGCGCGCGATATCCAAGCAATACTCCCTAGCGACGCGCTCGCGGCGAAGGCCGTGGACGCCGGCCGCCGGTTATCGGTTTACCTGATTAGGTAAAGCTTGGCAGCCCTCATGCAAGTACCAACTGGCGGACAGATCGGTGTGCTCGCGTTTGATCAGCCTGCCATCGGACGCCGAATGCAACCGCGGCCGGCCGTTGGATAGCTGCTTTCGTCTCGGCCGCCATTCGGGCCTTCCCCTTGTAGTTTAAATCAAATTCAAGGGAGCTGGTTTGCATTTTCCTTATTGGGCGTTGCTAATGTTCGGATCGCGGCGGGCATACATGGAGGCACCATGGAAACCGATTTCGCCGTCTTGCGCCAATATCTGGAAGGAGCCTGGCTCCAAGCTCGCGGGGACGATGAGACCAGCAGCATTGTGAGGGAGGCACTTGACGCATTGATAGACGAAGTCACACTCGCCGAGCACAGACCGCCCAGGCGCGGGGCAGAAATCGTGATGTTCTCCAGGCGGGCGCGTTCATCCTGATCAACTCGTTCGTCGCCACAGCATCCCAACTCAAAGCAGGGCAATCGCATATGGCGGCGCGGACCCCCGCTCCGCCTCGCTTCGCTCGGCACCTCTCCCCCTCAAAAAGGGGAGAGGAAGGGCGCCTGCCGCTGCGGCCGGCGCTTCCTCTCCCCCGTCGACCGGGGGAGAGGTGGTTCGCGAAGCGAACCGGAGTGGGGGTCGACCTCATAGGCGATTACCCTGGGAAGGGGACCCTCGGCGCAGTATCACCCCTTCAGGCGCGCCCGTAGCTTGCCGTAATAGCCCCTCAGCGTCGGTAATCGTTCCTGAAGCATGTCCAGCCTTTCGTCGGACGGCTTCAGCCTGCCGGAATAGAAATCATCGAGTACTGACTTGTGGATGGCCAGCGCATCCTCGTCAGCCTCCGGCACCACGGTCGAAACCCGCGTCGGCAGCGTCTTGCCCTTCACCTTGATGCGATCGAGCTCGACGACCGTGAAGCGCGCGGCGGCGAGCTCGGCGGTGAGCTCACCGAGCAGGATGGGAACGTCGTAGTTCTTGGTCTCGCCTTCGAGCCGGGCTCCGAGATTGACAGCGTCGCCGAGCGCCGAATAGTCGAAACGGTGCTCCGAGCCCATATTGCCGACGACGACGTCGCCGGTGTTGATGCCCACGCCGATGGCGAGCCAGATCGGTTCCTCGCCGGCGGCCTGCGCTTCCTTCGCAAGTTCGTCATTGAGCGCATCGAGAGCCTTCAGCATGCCGAGGGCGGCTTCGACCGCATGCACCGCATGGTCGGGGTCGTCGAGCGGCGCGTTCCAGAAAGCCATGATGGCATCGCCGATATATTTGTCGATCGTGCCGCCACACGAGAGAACGACCGCCGATAAAGGGTTGAGCAGCCGGTGCATCAGGGTGGTCAATCGCTCCGGCTCGTCTTTCAGCGCTTCGGAGATGGTGGTGAAACCGCGCACGTCGCTGAACAGGATCGACAGCGTCTTGCGCTCGCCACCGAGGCGAAGCCGCGCGGGCTCGGCGGCGAGGCGGTCGACGAGCACTGGCGAGAGATATTGCTGGAATGCGCGGGTGATGCTGCGCCGCAAACGCCGTTCGGCTGCGTAATCACGCGCAGTTTGTGCTGCCGCGACTGCAACGAAGGCAAACGCCGGCGCGACCGGCGGTACGTATAGCTGGGCGAAGCGGAGAAGCAGAAAGCTCCCAGCGACTGAGACGGCGACTGCAAGCGCAGCAAAGAGCGCGGTTACCCAGCTTGTGTTGCGCCAGATCGCGACCGCTGCGGCAAGCACAGCGAAAATTGTGAGAGCTGCAACCAGGAAAGGCGATGCCGTGGCAATGAACAGGCCCTTGGTGATGTTTTCGTAGATGGTGGCCTGAATTTCGGCTCCGGCGACGAGATGTTTGCTGCGCAGCGTGAAGGAGGTGGCGTAGCTGTCCGCCCCGCCTGCTTCGGCGGAAGGGGACGACTGTAGCGACAGCCCGACGATCGCGACCCGGCCTCGAAAGAAATCCTTGGGCAGGAATTCGGCCGGCTTCAGCGCCTGGTAATAGGAGACGGTCTGAAAGCTGCGCGCCGGGCCGAAGGTCTGAAGCAGCGCCTCATCGGGGATGTCGGCGGGCGTGACGCCCGCGCTTTTTGCGAGCACGGCGGCAAAGCCGTCGGGATAGCGGGGGATGCGGCGCAACGTGCCGTCATTGTCGAGCGCGATGGAGGCAATGCCCGTCATGGCGCCGGCCGCGAGCAGTTCCGGCAGCGGCTCGACCCGCATCACCTGATCGGCCTGCGGCGTTGCGATCACCGTCTGGTCGCCTGCGAGCGTCACGTCGGGGCCAAGCGCGGCGGCAAGCGCTGCATCCGCCGCCGCGTCGGTAGACGGCTCGGCGAAGATCATATCGAGCCCGATCGCCTTTGTGCCGGCCTCGCGCAGCGCCTTCACCAGATCTGCGTGCAGGCTGCGGGGCCAGGGCCATTGCAGGCCGATTTCGGCGAAGGAGGGTTCGTCAATTGCAACGATGACCGGGGCATCGTCTGCGACCTCAGGCGGCAGAAGCGTGGACAGGTAGTCGAAGGCACGCGCCTCGATCAGCTTCCAGGGCTCGGTCGGTGCAATGGAGCCGAGCACCCCAATAGTGATGATGGCGATCAGGCCAATGCTGCGCCAGCGGTTCGCCTGCTCGGCCGCCGCCCGCCGGCGATTGGTGAGCAGGGAACGGAGGGCGGCTAGGCGGCTCAAGGGAGGGCGCCTGCAATAGCGACGTCGCGCCCTTTCGCACCCCCCTCTGGCCTGCCGGCCATCTCCCCCTCAAGGGGGGAGATCGGACGGCCGCTTTGATTTCGCCAATCGGCAGCGCCGCAGATTGGCGAAACCATCCAAGACAGCCAATCTCCCCCCTTGAGGGGGAGATGTCCGTCAGGACAGAGGGGGGTAAGCAGCGCCGCCCGCCTTCGATGAGTTAGGGCTGGTGCCCTCGTGCCCACGTCAGAACCTGACCTTCAGCGAACCAACGATCGAGCGACCCCAGCCGGGAATGGAAGGGGCGACTTCGAACTCCTGGTCGAAGAGATTGTAGGCCGCAAGGTCGAGCTCGAATCGCTTATCGAAGGGCTCCCAGGTGAGGAAGGCATCAGCCGTCCAGTACTCGGCTAGCGTCGTCCCGGACAGGTCGCCGTCCCTTTCGCCCACATAGGTGGCGGCGAGCGTGACCTTGAGGTTGATCGGGTTGACCCAGCTTATGCCGACGCGCCCCAACATATCGGGAACGAAAGGAATAGGTCCGTCGAAGCCGGGCGTCTTGTTCTTGGAATCCAGCCAGGCGACAGTTCCGAACGCGCCGAAACCGTGACCGAGCCAGACATTCGCTGTCGCGCTCACGCGCTCGAGGGTGCCGTCGCTCAGCGGTGTGGCGTCGATTGTTGCCGGCTGCGGGATGGAAATGTTTGTCAGGTTCTGGTGCTGGTAATCGACAGTTGTGAAGAAACGGCTGGTCCACTCCGCGTCCCAGCGCGCGATGAAGGTGTCGGAATAGCCGTCGAGCGCGAGCGGCACCTGGTTGGACTGCAGCCCCAGCACGCCGATTGGTGCCAGGGTGGTGTTGGTGAATGACGCCGACTCCCTCATGAAGCCCGCGCGCAGCCATTGGCCTTCGGCGGGCGCCCAGGCCACGCCGAGGCGCGGCTCGAAACGATCGGTGGAGAGCGAATCGCCATTGAGGCTGGTCCCGAACGCCGCAGCTTCGAATTTCAGATCCTGCGTGATCTCGTAAAGCGCGTCTATATAGGCGCGGCCCAAGGTCAGGTTGAGCTCCTGACGCTCGCTGATGGGATCCTGCGGGATGGGGAAGCCTCGGATTACCAACGTCGACGTCTGAAGATTGGACGCTTCGTAGTCCAGAGTGCCTCCCTCGACGCCATATCTGAAGGTCAGATCACCCACGCCATAAGCGTGGCCGACTGCGGCCAAATAGGACGTTTGTTTGACCTGGCCTTCGATGGAACTGTCCAAGCCGGCCGGACCGAAGATCGTATCGTTGACGATTACGCCGCTTTCGTTGCTGCTCCGGTCGAATCCAGTGGCGAAAACCGCAGCGTTGACGACATTGCGATATCCGAATGTGTGGCTCCACCCGAGACCCGCAGTGGCAGTCTTGTCTTCGACGGTTCTGTCGTAAGTGCCGCCGCGGATCAGGGCGTCGATCGAAAAACCGAACGGAGTGGGGTAGCTGAACGGAACCGGTGGGTTCAAAGCTACCACGCCATCCAGTAGATCGGGCTTGTTTTCGTTCAGGTTCACATACGCAACGACGCGATCGTTCGGCGTCGGCTTGACCGCGATATAGCCCGTACCGGTGACGTTCTGGAGCTGAAGGTCGAACTGCGAAGTCGGGTCCGCAAGGCCAGGTGTGAAGCCTTGGCGGAAATCCTTCGAACGTTCGGCATTGACCTGTCCGTAGAAGCTCCACGGCACGGGATCGGCAATATAGCCCTGAACCTCGCCTTCGGTCGTCCAGCCCCAGTCCTGGCCCCGGCCTTCAGTCTCGCCGTTGTTGATGAAGCCGCCGCCGATCGAGCCTTCGACAAACGGTCGCCGGAAGAGGTTCGCTGTCCGCGACCGGCCGGACAGCATCAGCGGATCCAGCATCAGGCCTTGGAAGAAGGCAGAGAAGGATGAGTTGTTCGACTCTGGGTCCGTCAGCAGGCTGCCATGGCCGAGATTGAGCGCGAAGGAAGCCGCGCTGCCGGCTAGCGCCTGGTCGATATAGCCGGTCGCCGCGAACGGGTCGAAGGTCACGTCGCCATAGTAGCGGCCCCAGGCATTGAGCCCTTGCAGGCGGAAGGCTTCGTTGAGCAGCGATCCAGCATCGCGATTGGCGCTGAGCGAGGCAAAGTTGCCGCCGCGGGCCTGGGCCCGCCGCAGCGTCTCCTGCGCGCTCTCGATCGCGCGGTCGGAATCGTAGTCGTCGATTGCGATCGCCGTCTCGACGCTGGTGGTGACCGGATCGTTGGGGTCGAGGCGATCGGCATTCTCCAGCGCCTGCTCGGCCGGTTCAAGCTGTCCGCTCTCGTAGTAGCCGCCGGCGAGCAGGAGGAGCGCCTGCGCATAGGCGGGGTTGGCGGTGGAGCCGGCGAGCAGATCCTGCATGGCCTTGTCCATCTCGCCGGTCTGCAGGTGGTAACGCCCGCGCGCGACAAGCGCGATGTCGAAGGAGGGGTCGACGGCCATCGCCTTGTCGATCAAGGCCTTGGCTTCCTTGACCCTGTCCTGGTCGAGATAGAGGATCGCCAGGTTGGCGTAGGAGACAGGGTCGTAAGGGTCGAGCTCGATCGCCCGTTTGAAGGCCGCTTCCGCTTCGCGCTCGGCATTGCGCGAGCTCTGGATGTTGCCGATCGCGTTCCAGACCGAGCTCGATCCCGGCGCGATTTCAGCGGCGCGGGAGAGATCGGCAAGCGCGCCGTCGAGATCGCTTTTGATCCCGGCCTTGTAGTTGGCGCGGGCCTCCAGCGCAGTCGAGTCGTCCGGGTCGATGGCGAGGGAGCGGTCGACGGCCGCCTTGATCTGGTCGCGGTCGTCGACGAGAAGTGCGAGCTGTGCACGAGCGGCAGGCAAGGACGGATCGTTCGGATAGCGCGCTTCGGCCCGCTTGATGACGTCGATCGCCGCCGGGATATCCTTCAGGAAGCCGGCGGTCCAGGCTTCCACAAGGGCGGCATAGGGCCCGCCGTCCCCGATGGTGGGAGGCCGCTCCACACGCTTCGGATCGGCGAGCGCCCGAGCGAAATAGCCGCCGTAAAGCGCAATTGCCCTGCGCTTGGCATCGAGCCGAGGCGCCGCCCTTTCGAACAGCCTTGCCGACTCTCCGTATTTCTGCTCCGAGCCGGCGGCGAGCGCGTCGATCAGGTCGAGCCGCGCCTTCTGAGATGGCGACAGCTGGAACTTGCGCGCTTGTGCTGCAGCGTCGAGCGCCGCCTGCTTGCCGTCATAGGAAAGCGAAACTTCGGCGAGCGTCAGCCAGTCTTCCGCGCTGCGTGCTAGTACCGGAATCGCCGCGACGCGCGATCTCTCGCGGCGCATTTCGGGGCTTGAGAGCGGCGAGACCGGCATCCACCCGAAGGAATTGCGAAGCGACAGGTAGAAGAGCATCTGCTCGCGGTCTTTCGGGTCGACGATCACGACCTTGGTCGGTGCCTGTCCTATCCGGGCAACTGCGGCCTCGCCGCGAGCGACGCTGACGGAGCCGAGTTCATTGGAGAGTTGGACCACGCCTTCGAGCACGATCAGCGAGGTCTTGTCGCCCTCGACTGTCATCGACCAGTCCGTGCCGCGGATCGCCGCCGCCGCTGCAGGCGTCTCGATGGTGAGGCCCTGGCCGCCGCGCTCGGCGCGCGCCCAGATCGCGCCGGCCTGCAGGCCGAGCACCGTATCCTCCGCGGCTCCAACCTTCTTCACGAGCAGCGTGGTATTGCGCGCCATGCGGATCTGGGTGTGGTCGGCGAACAGAACGGCAAGATTGCCGGTGGCGTTGGTGCGCAGCATGTCGCCGGGCAGGAGGTCCTGTTTGATGTCGACGCTGCGCCAGGGCGGCAGGTCGATGAACAGCACTTCCTCACCGGATTTGCGTGCGATCACCGAGCCGGCCGGCGTCGAGGCGCGTTGAACGACCTCCGCGGAGGCAGGGATAGCCGTGCTGAGAAGCGCTGCCGCCGTCAGTGCCGAGAGAAAACTGCGCATATGTGAGATTGTCTCCCCACCCCGGCGGGCGTTATTGGAGAGCAAATTCCCACTGTCAAGATTTCCGTTTGCCGGCCGAGCGTGAATCCGGCATTCATCGACAAT
The DNA here is from genome assembly GCF_033542235.1 of Mesorhizobium sp. BAC0120. NCBI lineage: Bacteria > Pseudomonadati > Pseudomonadota > Alphaproteobacteria > Hyphomicrobiales > Phyllobacteriaceae > Mesorhizobium > Mesorhizobium sp. BAC0120. The sequence continues at coordinate 100,011 of NZ_JAWRCU010000020.1, forward strand.
TCGGCAACAACATCAGGCAGACACGCTAAACTTATGAAGAAAAGCACCAAGACCAGCCCGTCGGGCGAGGGGGCAGACCACCAAGCGAAGCCTGCTTTCAAGGGGACCGAGGCGGATGCGCGGGAGTATCTGGTTCATCTCGAGAAAATCAACTCGGTCTATTACGACCAGATCAAGATCGCCGACCAGAAGGCGGCCTTCATCTTCACCTTCATGCTGGCCTTCCTGGTCTCTTCGGCCGAAGGCAGCAGCGTCTTCAAGATGGAGCGCTACATGAGCGGCAAATGGCCGCTGATGATATCTTCGGCGATTCTTGCCGTCGCTGTCGCCATTTCGCTCGTCAGCGCGATCCTCGTCGTCCTGCCGCGCCACCGCGCCAAATCGACCTCGCTCTACTGGGGCGGATGGAAGGCGAACCGGGAAATGTTCATCGCCGCGCATGACTCGCGTGATCCGAACTATCTGTTCAACGAGTATCTGAGCAACGTCGATAATCTGGCGATGATCAACCGCTCGAAATATCGGCATGTGAGCCATTCCTTCAGGGGCCTGATCGTGGCGGTGCTGGCCTACCTGGCAATCCTCGTGGTGGGCTCGGCCGTTCCAACTCCTTAGGGACGTTCCGAAAACGATCCCGGGGTTCTTGCAGTAAGAACCTGCGTAGACAAACCAATCCAGGCGCGCATTTGTAGGGCCACCCACGAATCCGGCCTAATCAGGAGGGCGAAACATGGCATTCGACATCATCGTCAAGGGCGGCGTCCTGCCTGACGGGGGGAGGGCCGATATCGGCATTTCGGGCGACCGCATCACGGCAATCGAGCCGGCGATCGCGGCGGAAGCCGGCGAGCTCATAGACGCGACGGGAAACCTTGTTTCGCCGCCCTTCGTCGACCCCCATTTCCACATGGATGCGACGCTCTCCTACGGCATTCCGCGTATCAACGCGTCCGGCACGCTGCTCGAAGGCATTGCGCTCTGGGGCGAACTGAAACCGCTCTTGACGCATGAGGCGGTGCGCGAGCGCGCGCTTGCCTATTGCGACTGGGCAGTGTCAATGGGATTGCTGGCGATCCGCACCCATGTGGACGTCTGCGACGACCGGCTGCTCGCGGTGGAGGCGCTGCTCGAGGTGAAGAGGCTGGTCGCGCCCTATATCGACCTGCAACTCGTCGCGTTTCCGCAGGACGGCCTCTACCGCTCGCCGAACGCGAGACAGAACACGATACGGGCGCTGGACCTCGGCGTCGATGTGGTCGGCGGCATCCCGCATTTCGAGCGCACGATGGCCGACGGGCGCCGCTCGGTGACGGAGCTCTGCGAGATTGCGGCGGCGCGCGGCCTGATGGTTGATATGCATTGTGACGAGACCGACGATCCGCTGTCGCGCCACATCGAGCAGCTCGCCTACGAGGCTCAACGCCTCGGTTTGCAGGGCCGGGTGGCCGGCTCGCACCTCACCTCCATGCATTCCATGGACAATTATTATGTCTCGAAGCTCCTGCCGCTCATCGCCGAAGCGGGTGTTTCGGCGATCCCCAACCCGCTCATCAACATCGTGCTCCAGGGCCGCCATGACACCTATCCGAAGCGGCGTGGGCTCACCCGCGTTCCGGAAATGATCAAGGCCGGCGTCCGCGTCGGCTTCGGCCAGGATTGTGTGCTCGACCCCTGGTATTCGCTGGGGACGGCAGACATGCTGGACGTCGCTTTCATGGGCCTGCACGTCGCGCAGATGACGAGCCCTGCCGACATGCGCCGCTGCTTCGACATGGTCACAGCGGTAAATGCAGAGATCATGGGTCTTCAAGACCATGGCCTTGCGGTGGGCAAGCAGGCGAGCCTCGTCGTGCTGGATGCAGGAAACCCGATCGAGGCAATCAGGTTGAGACCAGAGCGGCTATGTGTGATCGCCAAGGGGAAGATTGTCGCGAGGCGGCAGAGGCAGGACACCAGACTTGCGCTGCCGGGGCGGCCGGCAAACGTGAACAGGCGGCATAGGGCGGGCTAGCATGACTCCGAACCGAAGGTCAGCGCAGCAAAAGTTGCAGACTTTTCGGACAGGATCACGCGCCAAAACAAGAGCTAGAACAGCCCAGCTTTCGACGGCGGAATCGGCGCTACATTCGGCAGGACAACGGGACCGGAGGACTTGGGCGCAGGCGCCGAGCCGGACTGTGCGGCCGCGCCGGCGGCTTCCGATGGAGGGGCATTTCCGCCTAGCAACGACTTGACCGCCTGCGCGGTCGCGGCCTCAATATCGGTGACCTCATCGGGCGGCAGCGTCGTGTCGTCGGAATCGAAAACACGCGTGAACTGCCGGTCGTCCACGACGATGACCCCGTCGCCCGGTATCTGCATCTTGCGCTCCTTGCCGTCGGCGCAGACCATCGGCGCTTGGGTGTCGCCGCCGGGCCAGGCGGACAGCTGGCAATCGACATCCTCGAACCAGTTGCTCTTGTTGTCGGCGAAGGACATGCGGAAAGTACCTTTGCCGATGCGGGTGATCAGGTCGCCATTGTCGGCGATCCAGGCCCAGTGCAGGGGCTCCGGCAACTGGTCGTCGCGCGACCAGGGCGAGGCGACCATCGGCGCCTGCTTGTAGCCGCCTTCGAGCGCGACGCGATACCAGGTCATGGCCGACGCGTATTCGGGCGGCAGGTCTGGCTTCTCGTCGGAGAAAATGTGATCCGCGCCGTCTTTCAGCGCCTCTATGTTCTTGGGCGTGAAGGCGAAACTCGTGTCGGCGCCGCTGACCACGTTTGGGTCGACACGTCGGTCAAAGGCGTGCACGACCGCGCCGCTGCCCACGAGGAACAGCGACGACACTACACAGAACTGTACAAGACGCGACATAGCGGATGCACTTTAGCATCGGATGAAGCATTGGTGAACTGGCGGCGGGGATTGCCCGGGGCGACCGCAATTGCGGAGAAATAGCCCTCGAATGCCTGTCTTGCCGGGCATTCCTCCACGGGGAGATCGGCCGGCGGCTAGCGGATATCTTGTGGATTTCGGCGGAAGAGGACTCCATATTCTGATCATGGAGCCCTGGCCGTGAAACTGGCATGCGCGGCCCTTTTCGCTGCGGCTCTCGCAGCGCTTGCTTCTGTCGCCTCCCCACCCGTTGCAGGGCAGGAGAGCGGCAAGCCCGGTTTCGCTCTTGCCATCGACATTGACGGTGCGATCGGCCCCGCGAGCGCCAGGTACTTGAACGAGGCACTTACCGCCGCGAGGGAACGGCAGGCCGCGGTGGTGATTCTCAGGCTCAACACGCCGGGCGGCCTCGTCACCAGCATGCGCGAGATGATCGCCGACATCATCGCCTCGCCCGTTCCGGTCATCGGCTACGTTACCCCGTCGGGCGGACACGCTGCCAGCGCCGGGACCTACATCCTTTACGCGACGCATATTGCGGCGATGGCGCCCGGGACCAATATCGGCGCCGCGACGCCGGTCGAGATCGGCGGGCCGCCATCGTTCCTCCCGGGCGGCAAGGACGGTGAGGAGGGCAAGGACAAGGGGGCGCCCGGGCCGCAGCCTCAGGATACGATGGCAGCGAAGATCACCAATGATTCGGTCGCTTTCATCCGAAGCCTGGCCGAATTGCGCGGCCGCAACGCCGACTGGGCCGAAAGCGCGGTCCGCCAGGCGGCGAGTCTGTCGGCGAGCGCGGCGCTGAAGGAGCGCGTAATCGATCTCATCGCCGGCGACACGACGGAGCTTCTCGCGCTTGTCGACGGCAAGGTAGTCCAGACGGCCGGCGGCCGGCTGACATTGGCAACCAAGGGCCTGCGGGTGGAGATGTTCGAGCCCGGCTTGTTCATCCAGCTTCTCTCGGTCATTACCGACCCGAACACCGCCGTCATCCTGATGCTCGTCGGCGTCTACGGCATCGCCATCGAGTTCATGACCCCGGGCGCGGTTGCTCCCGGTGTGATCGGCACGATTTCCCTGCTGCTCGGGCTTTACGGTCTCAACCTGCTGCCGATCGACTACGCAGGCCTCGGCCTGATGGTCATTGGGATCGCCTTCCTGGTTGCCGAAGCCATCAATCCGACGGTGGTGCTCGGGCTGGGCGGCGTCACCGCCTTTCTTTTCGGCGCAGCAATGCTGCTCAGGGTCGAGGCGCCGGGATACCACATCTCCCTGCTGATCATGGGCAGCGCCGCGGCGGCGACGCTCGGCCTCGCGCTGCTGGCCGGCAGCTATGTCTGGGCCACCCGCAAGAATCCGCCGCGCGTCGGGGCGGCGTCGATGCGCGGGGTGGCGGCCGAAATCCTCGACTGGTCCGGAGGCAAGGGGCACGCTCGTGCAGAGGGTGAGCGCTGGCGGGCCGAAGGCGAGGGCCCTTTCATGCCCGGCGAGCGCGTCGAGGTGATCGGCGTCAGGGGCCTGACCCTGCAGGTTCGGCGCCGGGCCGCGCTCAGGCAAAGCGATGGAGAAGGATCATGAACCTGACCTTGCTCGTCTATCTGGTGATCGCGCTTGTCGTGATTCTGTTCCTCTCCTCGGCCGTCCGCGTGTTGAGAGAGTACCAGCGCGGTGTGGTCTTCACGCTCGGGCGTTTCACCGGCGTGAAAGGCCCTGGCCTCATCATCCTGATCCCCTTCGTGCAGCAGATGGTGAAAGTCGATCTCAGGGTCGTGGTGCAGGACGTACCCTCGCAGGATGTAATCTCGCGCGACAATGTTTCGGTGAAGGTGAATGCGGTGCTCTATTTCCGCATCGTCGACCCCGAACGGGCGATCATCAAGGTCGCGGATTTCATGGCCGCGACCAGCCAGCTTGCCCAGACCACGTTGCGCTCGGTGCTCGGCAAGCATGAGCTCGACGAAATGCTCGCCGAACGCGACAAGCTGAACAGCGACATACAGGAGATCCTCGATCAGCAGACCGACGCCTGGGGCATCAAGGTAACGAATGTCGAGATCAAGCATGTCGATCTCAACGAAAGCATGGTCCGCGCCATCGCCAGGCAGGCCGAGGCCGAGCGGCTCAGGCGCGCCAAGGTGATCAACGCAGAGGGCGAGCAACAGGCCGCGGAGAAGCTGGTCGAAGCCGGCAGGATGCTTGCGAAGGAGCCGCAGGCGATGCAGTTGCGCTATTTCGCGGCGTTGCACGACGTCGCCGGCGAGCGGTCATCGACGGTGGTTTTCCCGGTGCCAATGGACCTGCTAGGGCATTTTAAGCCGAATTCCCGCACCGAAGCGGGAAAGTGAGTCTGTGCCGGATTTCGCAACGCCAATATCGTGATCTGGTGAAGGCCTGTGACCATTCGCGACGGTGAAATGCTAGGCGAGGGGAAGCTTGCCGTGTCCTCGGTCCGTGATGCTAGACGGGATATCTAAATGGAGTTATATGGATATCCCATGGCTCTCTACATAAAAGATTCTACCGTTGACGACTTGGCCGAACAAGTGAGGGTTCGGCTTGGGGCGCGCACGAAAACCGCTGCGGTGCGTGCTGCGCTTAAGCACGAATTGCAGCGCATCGAGGCCGAAATCCCGCTCCGCGAAAAATTGACTGCACTGCGGACGAGGGCGCGCGAGCGCCTTGGCCCGCCGCTTCATGACATTGACTTGAAGAAGCTGATGGATGAGCTGTGGGAGGAAGGTAGTGAGTTTCGTTGACGCCTCTGTCATCGTCGCGATCCTGAACGAAGAGCCCGGATTCGAGGAATTGGAGAAGCGGCTTGGCGAACCAGGGGGGCAACTCTACGTGTCGCCTATGGTCCGCTTCGAGGCGGTGGCTGCCGTGGTGAAGACGCGCGCTCATGCCACCACGGGCAAGCTGAACCGAGCCGAAGCGATTGCAGAAGCCCGCACGCTCGTTGACGCCTTCATTGAAGTGACGAAGGCACGCGAACTCGTGATCGACACCCGCGTCGGCTCTGGCGCGCTTGATGCCATGGCCAGCTACGGCAAGCTCGCGGGCCATCCCGCCGACCTGAACCTTGGAGATTGCTTTGCCTATGCCGCTGCGAAATCGCATCGGCTGCCCCTGATCTATAAGGGCAATGACTTTTCTAAAACCGATCTTGCCTAGACTCGCGCGACCGGCCTCTGCTCCTGCGCTGGCCGCCTGATCTTGCCGACGGCCTCCAGCACCAAGGGCTTCAGGCCGGCGCCGCCGGCCTCGACGATCTCGAAGAACTGGCGGCGCATGCGTGGATCCCAGAAATCATTGATATGCTTTGCGACGCCTGCGACCGCTTCGTCATGCGGCATCGACTGGAAGAAGACCGCGATCTGGTTCGCCATATAGACGAGCTTCTCCGCTGTCGTTTTCGTGTCATGCGACATGCTTGGCAACTCCAGTCGTCACCCGCTGAGGGTGCGTGAAAATATCGAACTCCTCGCCGCGGACGAGCGCGACGAGCGTCATGCCGGCCTCCTCGGCTGTGCGGATGGCGAGCGCTGTCGGCGCCGAGACTGCAATGATGATCGGCGCGCCGACAGCCGCCGTCTTCTGCACCATCTCGACCGAAACGCGGCTCGTCACTACCACTGCGCCGCTCGGCCCCTCGATGCCGGATCTCGCCAGCGCGCCGGCCAGCTTGTCGAGCGCGTTGTGGCGGCCGACATCCTCGCGCGCGGCAACGATGCCCTTGCCGGGCACATAGAAGCCGGCGGCATGTACCGCACCGGTTTCGGCATGCAAGGGCTGCAGCCTGGAGAGCATTTTGACGGATTGCGTGACGTCGCCGGCTGCAAGCGTAAGTGCGGGCTGACGAACGTCCCCGACCGAGCGCATGGCCTCCTCGATCGACTCGATGCCGCAGAGCCCGCAGCCGACCGGCCCCGCGAGCCGGCGGCGCCTTGCCTCGAAGCGCGTGTTGGCCGTGTCCTTCAGCCTGATCTGGATATCGATACCGGCTCCGAGATCCTCGACCTCGATCGCCTCGATCTCGTCAGGGGACGAGACAATGCCCTCGGTGAGGGAGAAGCCCAGCGCAAAATCCTCGAAATCGGCCGGCGACGCCATCATCACCGCATGCGTCGTGCCGGCATAGGAGAACGCCACCGGCGTCTCCTCCGGCACCATCCGGTTGGCCGCCGACATGCCGCTCGCGCGACGTGCGAGGCGCGAGGTGGAGGTGATCGGGGGGCGGGTCATTGATGACAACCCTCTTCTCCCCGTTCCGAGATTGTCCAGGAAACGGGGACGAGGGAGATGCCGTCCTTCGGCAAGCTCAGGAGGCAGATGAGGGGCGGCGCGAACCTTCGAGGGGAGGCGCTGCCCCTCATCCGGCCCTTCGGGCCACCTTCTCCCCATAAACGGCAGGGCTGTCCGGGGAAAATTTCTGGTGAATCGAAATGCCGCAGGCGCATGCCCCGCAAGACGGGGATTTTCCGTCTACCTTCTGGTTGTCGAGACTCAGAAAGGGGACGGGGCATGCGCTTTTC
>NZ_JAWRCU010000021.1:0-96661 GCF_033542235.1 Mesorhizobium sp. BAC0120
CGTCGCTTATCCAGGGAACCACTCGTATGCGCTATCTCGCCCGCCGGAACGCGGATCCGACCGTCTGGGTGGTCATCCCTTTGGTCGGCACGCTTCTGTGGTCGTCCTGACCAGCATCACCTTCTAAGTGTTTCATCCCAGGGTTTGATGGTGCATTGTTTTCCCAAGAATGGAAGGATGCACTATGGGTCAGGTTCTTCACAGCAGCGCCACCACGACTGAGGCGATCCGTCGAGCAATACAAAATAGTCAAGAGAGCTTAAGGCAGCTCGCCAGACGCTACGGGATCAATCAGAAGACTGTCGCCAAGTGGAAGAACCGGGACACCGTCGCCGACCGCCGGACCGGGCCGAAGGAGCCGCGCTCGACGGTCCTGTCGATGGAGGAGGAAGCCGCGATCGTCGCCTTTCGGCGTCACACGCTGCTGCCGCTCGATGACTGCCTCTATGCGTTGCAGCCAACCATCCCGCATCTGACGCGGTCAGCACTGCACCGTTGCCTGCAGCGCCATGGCATCTCCCGCCTGCCCGAGATCGAGGGCGACAAGCCGGGCAAGAAGAAGTTCAAGCGCTACCCGATCGGCTACTTCCACATCGACATTACGGAAGTCCGCACGGCCGAAGGCAGGCTCTACCTCTTCGTGGCCATCGATCGGACCTCGAAATTCGCCTACGCGGAGCTGCATAAGAAGGCCGGGAAGATGGCCGCCGCACAGTTCCTGCGCAACCTCGTGGCGGCCCTGCCCTACGCGGTCCACACCGTGCTCACCGACAACGGCATCCAGTTCACCAATCGCAAACAGGACCGACTTGCCTTCGAGCACATCTTTGACCGCGTTTGCCGCGAGAACGGCATCGAGCACCGGCTCACCAAGACCAAGCACCCTTGGACCAACGGCCAGGTCGAAAGGATGAACCGAACCATCAAGGAAGCCACGGTCCAGCGCTTCCACTACGACGACCACCACTAGCTGGGCAGCCATCTGGCCGACTTCATCGCCGCCCACTTCGCCCGCCGGCTGAAGACCCTCAACGGTCTCACACCCTACGAATACATCTGCAGATGCTGGACAAACGAGCCCGAACGCTTCAGGCTCGATCCAATCCATCAAATGCCGGGACTAAACACTTAGTCGGCCCGGTGGCCGACCACGGAAACCGAATGAGCAACGTCGTCTCGCTGCATGGTGACAAGCGCTGGAAGGCGGTCATCGAATATCGCACCGACAAAGACCCGAAGAGCATCGAGCACTATTTCGAGGAGATATCGGACCTTCACCTCATCATCGAGCACGGTCCCGACTGGAATTTCCTGATCCGCTGCACGGTCACGCTGAACCGTCCCGACGTCGGGGAGGAACAGAACAGCGTCGGGAAGGCTCTGCGCGAGGAGCGCTCCCACCGATAGCTCACGACAAAGCGGCGGTCCGGCTTCGCCGCTATTCCGCTTCCAGTTTTTCTAAAGCACGTCGCGTCTGACGTGATTCAGGATTCCCATTGAGGGTTTGGTGTGATTCCCTGCGGTTTGAGGGAGAACCGCGATGGGCAAGCCGTTACCGATGGCGTTGCGAGTTTAGGCCCTGCGCAACGCGCCTGTCTGCCTTCTCATCTGCGAAAGTGAGAGGAGGAGACCACCGTGCCATCTTCCCGACCCGAGGACATCGCCTTGCGGGCCCGCGGACCAGATTTTGGTGATGCGGCCCTTGAGCGACCGGTTGTGCGCGGCCAGCTCCTTGAGCTCCCGCGCTTCGGCGAGATCGATGTTCTGGACCTTGCGGGCGTGCAGCGCGATGCCGGCGTTCTCATTGTCCTTGTGCGAGCGCGTTTCCATCACGTGCCGTTTGCGCAGGCGGTCGGTCTGGTGGCGGTGTTCGGCCTGCTGATCGGCGAGGTGGCGCTTTTCGCGCTCCTTTGCCTGAAGCACGGCCTTTTCCCGGCTTTGGTCGTGGCGGGCGTCGTAGCGCTTCTGGGCGTCGCGGCGGGCGGCCTCGCGGCGCTGTTGGTCGAGCTGTTTTTGCGCGGCGACGCGGTCCTCGGCCTTGCGGGCAAATTCGCGCTGTGTCGCGGCGCGCAGCCGTTCAATGCGGCGCTGCTCGGTCTGCTTGCGCGCCATTTCGGCGCGGCGCAGGGCGGCCTTGAGCGAGTCCTGCCGGCGGATCTCGTCGGCCTTCTGGCGTTCGATCCGGCGTTGCTCTTCCTTGCGCGCTTCGTGGTTGGAGATCTTACGGGGCGTCGCGGCGCCGCTCGGCCTTGATGGCCTGCTTGAGGCGATGGGCGGTGGAGTTCGACTGGTCGTGCCGGGAGCGAGCGTCGGTCTTGCGCTCCGTCTGGTTGGCGGCCTCGCGGGCAAGCCTCTCGGCGCGCGCGAAAGACGCGCGGCGCTTGGCGGCGCTGCGCGTCTGGTCGTTCATTGCTGTGCTCCCTGGTCCTGCTGGACGGTGCCTTGGCGCAGCGTCTCGGCCATGTTGGTGCGCATTGCGTCGCCAAGGCCACAGGCCTGGGTGCGCAGCTTCTCACCAACTGCGGAGAGATCGGGATTTTCCGGATCTTCACGCGGCATGAACTGTCCGACGATGCACGCGAGGTCGGCCAGGTTGGCGATGCCGGTCTGGACCTCGAGCGAATGGTCTATTCTTTGGGCGACGACCGGCGGCAAGGCCTGGGCTTCAGCACCCTTGCGGGTCTGAGCGGCAAGCGTGTCCTGCGCGGCCTTGGATTCTGCGGCGACGATCTTGCCGTAGAAACCGCCCATCACCTGCGAAGGCTTGACTGGTCCCGGCAGCACCAGTTCGGCGGTGATTAAAAGGACACCTGCCGTCATTGCGGTCCCCCTCAGCGCTCTCAGCAGGCCGACAAAGCGCGTGAGCGCGGTCGGCAACTGCTGCGGCTGCATCGGAGGCATGTTCGGGCGCTGCTGTGCGTTCATGCGATCTCCTTGGAGCATCGTGTTGGAACGGCGTATGCGGCGGACGGGCCGGAAATACCGGCCCGGTATGGGTCACGACTTGGCGGCGAAGCCGCCGAAGATGACGGTCAGCACGAGGGCCAGGCCGATGCCGCTTTGGGCGTCGGCAGGCAGGTACGTGACGAGCGTGGTCCACCGTGTAAGCAGGACCAGGATTGCGAAAAGCAGCACGCCCATGGTGGTTCCCTCCCACTGTTCTGGCGGATTCTCCGCCAGCCTATAAGGAAAAAATAGGAGAGCTCGGCGCAATTACAAGAATCGACGCAACATTTTTTGTATACTTATTTTTTATGGCGTCTTGCGGCGGCGGGTGGCCGTTTCCAGGCGGCGGGCTTCGCGGATCATTGCGGGGTCGGTGGAAGCGACCTGGCGCGACACGACTTCGGACTTCTTGGGCAGATCGAGGTCAGGCGGCAATGGGTTGTGACGCAGCCAATTGTGCAGCGCCATGTAGAGCTGCTTGTCGAGGCGGCCGAGATGAGCTTGCGTCAAGCCCTTGCCGAGCCAGGGCTGGTAGACGCGGCCGATGAAAGCGACAGCGTTTTCGGATCGATCGGCGCGGTCGGCATACCGTTCCGGAGCGGTTTGCGGAAGGACAATCTGTGGCGCGGCAAAGGCCCTGAAAATGCGGGTAAGTAGTTGACGGCGCTGCGCTTCATCAAGCTGTGCCTCTTCAAACACGTCCTGTATTGCTAAAGCTATTCTATAAAATGCTTTTTCCTCGTTAATAATCTTGTTCTTCTTCTTTATTTGCTCCAGCTCTGAAAGTAGCCTATCACGATCAAGATTTGCAAGAATTTCGTCGGGGTCGGGGTTGGCGGCTTCTGGCGCATTGCGGTCGGTGTCGGAGATCTGCGCCGCTTTTGCGGCGCGCTGGGCGGCGTCGGCATACATGGCAGCGCGTTGGCGGGCCTCGTTTTCGTAGGCTTGCCGCGCGCGTTGCTTCTCTTCCTCCGACAGGGTTTGCGCCCGCGCATCGATTTCGGTGTCGTCGGCGGCGCGATCTGTATTTCCCCAGAGGGAGCGGCGTTGTGGATGGCGCTTTGGGTTGGTCATGGGCCATGAGTTTAGCACGAAATCGAAGATTTCAAGGGTTTCGGCAGGCAAAGGCCGATCTGATGGCAGATCGGGCGAGATTTTGAAGGATGGGCCGGATTTGCGCTTTACGGCCGGGGCAGGGGCGGGTGGTGGTGCTTGCCCCTCCCCTGCCCTTTAAGGTGGTGGACCCCGATCGAGTGGCATCCGGCGCTGCGGCGAGCTTTCGCTCCGGCCGAGTTCCTGCAGCGGCCTCGCCACTGGTTTTCCTTTGGCGACGCAGAGAGCTTCTTCAGGATCGTCGAGGAGGACGACAGAGCGCGTGGTGACCGATGTCGCATGGCATTTACTTGGGGTTCTTCCAAGTGACAGCGCCCCGAGACGTATCACAGGATCGTGCCGAAGCATCCCGGCCAAGCGCCTAGGCCTGCGAAGCCGATGAACGCTGCCCACGCCCATACCTCCCAAGCCGGCTGAAGGGCCAGGCGTGCCGGCGGCAACGGAAGGCTGGCTGGCGAAACCCCTGGCGGCTCGCACAACGGCGACCGCATCACCCTCAAGCGAGACCATAGCGCAGCCGCATGAAACAGCAAAGCCTCCCACTTGACCGCACTGCGCGCCTAAGCCAGAGCGGCATCTTTCGTGTCGGCAAGGATAGAGGATCGCGCCTCGATTGCTGATCGAACCGATTCTATGAGCTGCTGAGGAAAGCCTTTGGGCAGCGCGTTGAATACCTCGTCGGCCTGGCGCTGCGTATGCGCGGCCAAGTCATCAAATATCGGACGCATGAGAGGCTTGCCGACGCCGGCAATGTCGGTCGTCTGCACAAAGTGACGGGGCATGATGTCGAGTACCGGGTAGTGCCGGCTTTTTCCGACTGACATGGCCAGCTTGAATTTCTTGCGCTGGATTTGGCCGGCATCAAGGCTCGGCTGCGCGGTCAGCACGTCGTACAATGGCGTCATGCGAAAGCGACCGCCCGGATCAAGAAAGATGCTGAAATTCTTGGCGTGGCCATCGGTTGCGCCGAGCATCCAGAACACGATGCAAGCCCGCATGAAGGTGGCGATGTCCTCCTCGGGTCTGTCGCTGCCTTTGAGAAGCTGGATAATCTCGCGCATGCCGGGGCCGCCGTCGGACTGGTACTTCCGCGTAGGCGGTACCGAAAGAGCCTGACACACGTCTTCCTGCGGCAGACGAAGTAGGCGGCCGTCTCTGGCCCACCGTCTGTCAAAACGCTCGACAATCAGGGTGCGCCGTTCTCCGAAATCAGCGATCTCCACGTTCGCAACGGGAATGCCAAACCCTTCGAGCAGCTTGAGGCAAAGATATTCGTTCTCGACACTGTTTGAGAGGTCGATCCCGTTGGGAAGCTGCCCGATCTGCGGCTTGAGAATATGGGTGGTCGCGGTCGTGCCGATGGGCTTGAACCACTGGCCGTCCACGCGGAGCAAAGCGGTCTTTTCCTGCGCGCCCGCTATCGAGATGCGAAACTCCTCGTCTTCTCCCACACCGAGAGGAGCGCTCGCCAGGTTGTTGATGATATCGCTGATGTCGTCGTCGGAGACGGGTTTCCCGTCGATCTGTCCGGCAGGTCCCGGATCAATGCCTTCGGGGAGAAATTGCAAGGCACCGACGCAGTCGTGGCCAATGGCGGTCAGCAGGCTGTAGGCATCGGTACCGCCTGCGCCGACGCGCTCGGCGACGCGCTTTCTGATCGGCTCATTGTCCGGCAGCAGGTTGTCGAACACGTTGATGACGGGCGCGCCGATATAGCGATCCTCGCGCAAAGGCAGCGACAGGGAAACCGGAAAGCCATACTCCCAGCTCAGCCATTCAGGATGGTACTTGAAGTCGATGGCGCCTGTGGATTCGCGGCGCAGCAGCCCGACAAGGCGGCCGTTCAGGAAGACCTGGAGAGGCGCGTTTGCTTTCTTTCTCGCCACTAGAATATGTCCTCGATATCGGCGGCGCGCGCTTCGCTGCGCGGGCGGACTACGAGTTCAAGCCGTAGGGCTGATAGAGCTTCCATAAGGGTCCGGAGCTGTACGGCCGGCTCTCCAGCCTCAAGGCGCGAAACGGTGCCCTGGCGCAGATGGATTTGCTCACCCAGTGCGCCTTGCGTTAGGCCGTACTGTTTGCGGGCGCGGCGCAGAATGGCGCCTAGCTGTTTTTCGGTGCGGGCAATCTGTTCGTTCATGGGGCAACCTCCGCTAAGAATATACGTGACTCCGTATAAAATTGCAATATACGCATTCGCGTTTAAAACAAGATTATACGCGACTCCGCATAAAGACGGAATATACGCGATCGCGTATGGACCGAAAGGTGCCGAAATCATAGGTTGCCCCTCTGGCCAATTTGGCCATTATGTCCGGAACGGGGGATTCCGGAGCCTGGGGATGAAATCTATGTCCGCGGCTGAGGCCAAAAACGGCTTCGGTCTTCTCATAGACACCCCCTGGGAGACCGGTAACTTCTCTGGGGTTACGCGGCTCGGAGTAGAGGTGGCTTGGGCTTGAACAGCGAAGGCGCCTGAGGTTCTGGCAGCCGAAATCTTGCGCGCAGCCGATCGCGAAGCTCGCCGTTCATGTCGGCGGTTCTTACCTGCATCAGCATGTGGGCGCCATGCTGAGACCACCGCATCTGCTGCTTCTTCACCATCCGCTTGGCCACCAGCGAATTGACCGCCGACTCGGCAAGGGTCGTGGCGACGCGAAGGCCGGCGCGGTAGCGTTTGCCATAATTGATGATCGCACCGCAGTTGGACCGAATGTAGGTGACGAGCTGCGCACCAAGGTTATGAAGGCGCACGGCGGCGAATGCCCCTTCTTCCTGCCAGGTCTTGAATTCCGCTACAAGCCTCACGAGGTCGCGGATCGCTCGGTCCACGCGTCCGTGCCACAGACGCCACTTTACCGCTCTGATGTCCTTGTCGATGGACGGGAGCGCGCCGGTGAGACCTGAGTGCGATCGAACCATGTGATCCGCGATCTGCTGCATAGGCTGAATCTTCATAGCGATGCGGAACCAGTCGATGATGTGCGTGGTCGGCTTCGGCATCGCACGAGGTAGCCGTTTGAGGATCTCGGCGCCGTCGGAAATCACGGCCACATCGCCAAAGCCGCAATACCCCGCTCGCCGGAGAGCATGAACGGCGCGATCCCGTATCGCGTGTTGGCCGGTGTTGCTGGTGGTGAAATACCGGCCGCCCGCATCTCCCCGCCCACCACGACCGCAGCGGGCAACAACAACCTCGAAATTTCTTGCTGAGTTTGCATCGGCGCTGCGCACATGAGCGGTATCGATACTGACGACGAACTCTTTGCGTCGATCGCCAGGAAGCTGCATTTCGAGCTGGTGCTGCTCATCCATCTGCGTTCTCGCACACCACGATTCCTTGGTGATCTGATCGTCGAGCCGCTCGCCCACCTTGATCGTCCGCTTGCGCACGGTTGCATGCGTCTCGGTCGGCTCGACGGGCAAGAATTCAGCGAGCACGCTGGCCGCCTGTCGGTACGGGATCAAGCTGCCGAGCCGCGCCGTCAATTCCATCAGCTCGGGCGTTGCCCGATCCGGGCAGATTTCCTTGAGCGGCGCGAACGCTGCGTCCATCCCTGGATGGCAATCCCGGCACAACATCCAGCGGGGATTGCGCACCTCTACCGTGCCGAAAACCGTTCGAATTCGGCGCGTCGTGTAGTCCTTGACTGGCCGAAAGGTGTGGCAATCCGGACAGACCCGTCGAAACAGGGCATAGGTTTCCGCCTCAAGGTTCACGACCGCGCTTTGGAGGGTGGCCATGATCCTCTTGCCATCGCTGATCGACAATCCGATATCTCCGTCGCGCAGGCGTTCATCGCTCTTGTCGATCCGGACTTCCCGACGACAAACGTCGCCGAGTTCGTTCTTTCCCTTGATCGAGATCGTCCACTCCATCGCCATCACTCTCTCAGCAACAAAAGCGACGGTGATGGCCCAGCGGGTGCTAACAATTCGTGGCCGACCCCAGAGAAGTTACCGGTCTCCGTCATCTTGGCCGTGGGTAGTGTCTCAGTTTGAATTTCCGCCAGCTCGATCGATCGCATCAAGGATCATGGCACGATGACGATAGAAGGTGCGCAACGTTCCCTCGTAGAGTTCGAGTTGGTGTTCTGCGTACCGGGTGCTGAGGCCGGCGCTTTCCAGCCTAGCGATGCAAAGCCGCTGCATCGTCGCGCGCTGTTGTCCCGCGACGATGATCTTGTCGGCACGAACGAGGTGGCCGACGCTCCATGGCCAAGTCCGGCATGGGCCATTGAAACCGCATCACAGCCGAACTTGGCAGTACCATATTGTTCGGCGATAAAAAAAGTTAGATTAGGTGCGCTTTTTGTACGGACCGCGCGGTCCCCGCTTCGGCGCAAAAGCGTCCATCATCCCGCACCAGAGCTTGTCAGTCACGCCAGCGGCCATCGCGGGCGACATGCGCAGCGTCTTGCGAACGCGGATCATGTTGTACCAAACGGTGTACAGAGCGACCATGGGGACGTGGTTCTCGAACTTCTTCAAGAACGCATTGGTAAGGCGCAGCGCGGTCCGGCTCGGCTCACAACATTTCCAACTTGCTAGTCCGCGCGAGGGGGTTAAAATCGCCGCATCATTGGATCGTCTCTCTCGGGTACTTCCGTGGACAGAGAGACAGAGTCGTCCTCCCGCCCGCCGATGTGGAGCAATGCGATGACCCTCTCGTCCAGCCTGCTCCATATCGAAATGACTTTCGATTGCCCGTTCTGCGCGCATCCCTTGGTGAAGACGGGAACCTGGTTTCAGACGACCAGTGGATTCAGATGCGTACGATGCCAAAAACAGGTACGGATCACCTATAGCGACAAGGTCGCGCTGTTCGACAAGCACGCCAATTCGACCTAGCCGCTTGCAATGCCCACTCCGGTCCGGGCCAAACGATTGGTTTGTCGGCCGTCTTAGCCGACAACCATTGTGGCCGAAGCGCATCTCGTTTAGAACGCACTGTCGATCTTGCTAGTCGAACTTTGTTCCGGCGCGTCGCGCCTCCGACGATCTTCCCTTCAACATCGATCACGCCTGTGCATGGCGACCTGCCAGCGTTGAATTCGCATCCCGGCATCGGAGGAGTCGAAATGGCAACCGGAATTGTGAAGTTCTTCAATCCCAACAAAGGGTTTGGCTTTATTACCCCTGATGACGGCTCGTCGGATGTTTTTGTCCACGTTTCCGCTGTCGAACGCGCAGGAATGCAGAGCCTGGTTGAGGGCCAGAAAGTGAGCTTCGACGTCGTTATGGATCCACGTAAGGGCAAAACCAACGCTGACAATCTTCGAGCTATTTAGATTTCACTTCACCACGAGGCCTATCACGATACGCCGGTCGAAGTGGATTTTCGGTTGAGTTCTCGAGTAACCGAGCCCGATCATATAGAAGGTTAATCTCGGTTTCTGCGCTTCTGTCCTTTAGCCATTTTCGGGGAGTCCCTTCGACAACGCAGGGACAGGCTGGGATTGTGCCTGGCCGTTGCGTCTGGTTTAACGCTCACAAGCTGACGATTTACGATCGAGATGCGTCATACCATTTGGAGAATTCGACCCTGAATATCTCCATCTGAGAACCCAATGAGGACCGCAGGTTCAGCCTGAAGCTGACCAAGGGCGGGCGCGTCGAGACCGCTGGCGCCGGAGCGATAGCAATGCCACGCTTCTATTTTGATTGCACGGATGACGGCCGATGGGTCGAGGACCAGCTGGGCACAGAGCGCAGCAACCCCGACAAGGCGTTCGAAGAACGCCGTTAGGGCTTTAGGCGCGATCGGAAGCGAAGAGTTCTCAGCCGAACGCATTCCTCGCGAAGTTCAGATGATTGTGCTCGACGCAACGCGCTCACCTCTGGTCCGTGTTTCAATCCGTATCCAGTCCGAAGATCTTGCCGGAAACGCATTGGAAGTGGATTGAAGGCACGAGCGGCGCAGGTTGGGCCGTAGCATCCGAACACGGGCCGCTTCTCGCGGGAACATACGTTGTGCTTGCTAGGTGGACGACCCTCTAGCTGCGCACCTTACCGTGAGCCCACCGTCGATCCCTGGCGGTGAGACGATGGTTTCCGTTTCGCGACCGTCTCCCCGCGAAGCTGCAGCAGCTTGTCCGGGTATCGCCCGACGACACGGTTAACAGTCTCGGCAGGGATCGGTATACCGTCCCGAATGGCCGCCGTGACGATCCGATCAAATCGCTTGTCGCGGCGCTCGCGGGTCAGGTAGTTGCGCAGCTGATCGGGTTCGCCTGAACGAAGCTCTTGACGCGTTCGGGCAACGTATCGCTCTTGGGCTGAGGTGAGCCCGATCACTCCGCCTTCCCGCTTACCTGTGGCGCGGTTTACCCGGCCCGTGACGTCGAGGGCAAACAATCACGCTTCCCTCACCGCTCGCGGCTCCCGCGAAGCGGGTCGTGCATGAAGGCGCGAAGCGGTCGTTCAGTCGGCCGCCAACCTAAGCGCTCTCGCCAATGCGCTTCCGGCACCGGTCAGAGCGCTTGTCCCGTCGTGATCTGCCCAACCCCAATCTCCCGGATGGGAGAATGCTCCCAAATGCCCGGAAGTGTTCAGGGTGAGGTGAACGGCTTGCATTGAGAGCAATTCAAGCCTATATACCGGTTATCGATGTTTGCAGTTGATACTGTTTCTGCGCTCTGGCGCCCGACAATCTTCCTCAAATCTCGACGAATATGACGTTTGGCATGTGGCCAGACGCGAAATTCTGTGCCGATTTGAAAGGAAATCGTCATGAACACTGGAACCGTAAAGTTCTTCAATGCGACCAAGGGCTTCGGCTTTATCGCTCCTGAAACGGGCGGTGCGGACGTATTTGTCCATATCTCTGCTGTAGAGCGTGCCGGTATGCGCACAATCGTAGAAGGCCAGAAGCTGAGCTTCGATGTCGTGCAGGACCGCCGGAATGGCAAGAGCGCGGCCGAGAACCTTCAGGCCGCCTAAGGAATGTCGCTTCTGGTCTTTGACCACGGATGTACTGGCACTGGCTGTCGAGGCGTTATGGAAAGGTCGGGCTCGCCCCGGCCTTTTTGATTTTAGGGATGACTAATGATGCGTAATGCAATTGCAGAGGCCGTGTTTAGGCCGAAGCCGACGGTTAGAGGAAGTAAGGGCGACGCGACCACACAAGCCGCACGAGAGATCATGGACGAAGAGGTAGCAGCTCGCGAGTCGAAGACCGAACGGCTTAGACTGGCTCGACTGGCTAAAGAAGCTGCCGAGCCCGTTGTTACACCGAAGCCGAAACGGACTTCGGTAAAGCGGCGTGGCGGCGCCTGACCCGATCACAGGGAGGCAAGCGACTGGCGGAACCTCTCGAGAAGCTTAGGGCGGAGCATCATAGGGCGGCATCTGAAGGGAACGCTAAGGCCGGATGCGGCTATCACAGCGTAAGCCGCGCACAAGCCAAAATCCTCAATCACCAGCACCGGCGGTACCCATGGACGAAAAATATTCCAAGGCGCGAGGGCATTTTTTCGCCGCAATAAGGGCGCTGGCAGCGTCATCAGACAGCATTCAAACGAGGCTGATCGAAGCGAATGAGAGTATTTTCGAAGTCACCATCGATGAGTTTCAGGGTGACCCGGAGCTGAAGGTTAAGTTTGCAAGGATTTTGGACCTCCTGGCCGTTGATCAGGACGACATGGTAACTACCGCTGTTGAGACAGCGGCGCACATGACGGATTTTGAAGCGGTTAAAGTTGCGGACTTGATCTGCGATTTTTGCTTCGAATTAATTTAGACCCGATGCGGCTAGATGCGCATATTGGAGGATAGCTTGGATGAGAATGCCATTCGCCGAGGTAGTTAAAACTGCGAAACTCGCTGGTCCGCCGCCAGAGCCGCGGCCTGATCTCCAACGATACTGCCCCCTCGGGCGAGGCTGGACCTGAGGCGATACGGCTAGAACGGCGGCTCCGAGCATTTTGGGGCGCTGAAGGATCTAAGTGAGACAATCCGCCGGACGATCATCACGCTGACCGACGATGAACCGCCTTGGGTCTACCGGAAATAGAGGGGCGGACACGGCGGGCCGAGCTCTTGACGTCGATACCGAGTGCGCCAGTTTTTGGTCATGCAATCGCGAAGAATTGAAGTCAGGGCACTTACGGAGGGCATTGAAGCCTATCGCTATGGGCAGCCGCGCACCACTTGTCCATATGAGCTCGACACGAGAGAGCACAGCGACTGGCTGTTGGGCTGGGATGAAGCGGCGAAGGTGGACCACGAAGACCATCCGACCTTGAACTAATGCCGTCATCTCCGCGCGGCCAGCCGGCAAGCCCAAACTACAGCGCTGGCGCGCGTGCCAGCGGGCCGCTTGAGGGAGGAAACATTGGACAATCGAAATATTTGGATCATCGCGGCGGCGGTCGTGGTCGTTCTAGTTCTCGGCTACTATCTCTTTCGGCCCGCTGCCCAGACGCCCCCGGCCACGCCGCCAGCAACTACCCAGCAACCTGCCCAGTAAGCGTGCCTCAACGGGCCGCATCGGCAAAAACCCCGTCGCAAGGAAGCCCGCCTTGAGCAGGCTTTTTCGTGGCGTGGCCGTAGCTGATATGTGCTAAGCTAATTTCGTCCGCCACATAAGCGAGGCCGCGTCGGCCCACCCCCGCAAAGTGCACATCAGGGCCGGCGCGTCAGCTTTGGTGGGCCATACCGTAGCGGAGCTGGTGTCCCGTTGCAATTCCTCACCATCATCCTAAAGTGCCGTGATGTCACTTCGCCGAAAGCGAATACGCCAGCAGGCCGGGGCCGTTCACCCGATGGCGTCCGCGGCGCAGGCGAGATTGCTGGACCAATTGCGGAGCGCGCGCGCTGAGCTTGTCAATCTGGAGGACGAGTTCGACGCCGGCCTGCTTTCATCGACCGACGACCTGATAGCGAAAATCCGGACTGCCGAAGAAAAGCTTGCAGCCATCCGCGCGAAGATCAAGGCGACGTAGCGGGTGCGCAGAAATGCCGGCACATGGCTTTTGCTAGGGCAAGACCTTACCGGCGCGTCATGTGGCGACTAGTTGTGGTGGGGTGATACAGCATTGCGCTAACGCTCGCGCCGAGTGTAACGCCAACTGATACGCCCATCTCCAAGCTGCCAACAAGGACCCCTAGCGCGGCGCCGGAGTTGGCGCGGCAATGGTCGGAGCGGTTGGTCATGGGCTGCGTGGGTACGCCGTTGTTTATGCCCAGGCGAAGCAGCTCATCCGGGAATGGACTTCTGACGATGTGAAGAAGGCGCTGGAACCCGACCTGCAGGCGCGCTCGGCGGCTTGCAGCTTGGGCTCCAACGCGGCGGCATCGTCGGTCTGGACCTCCCCGATCGGCGCACGATCGAGTGCCTGGACGACCTTCAACATTGTCGATCTCCTCACATTTCGAATGCTGCGCTCCGGAATCACGGAGCTGTCTCAAGCACATTCCACGTCTGGCGTGCGGTTGCGCAACTCGTCGACCAGAACACGGGTGTTCTCGGAATAGTCGATCGGAACCTCGACCAGATGGACGCCGCCATCGGCGAATGCGGCCTCAAGCGTTGGAACAAGATCCTCGACCGCGCTCACTCGGGATCCCTTCGCGAACTGCGCGCGGCTTCAGAAGTATTGACCTGCGGGCGGTTGGTCTGGCGGCCCTCATGATCTCGCTCGATTAACCTTAGCCTAGTGCGATAAACTTAGCCTGAGCCACTGCCTACGGGCGCATATACCTGCTGAGGGTCGGAGAGACCCTTCAGCGAAAATGCCCCGAGGTGCTCGGCGTTCAGACCAGAGGCTGTAACAAAACTTGCAGAGAGCAGAACTGGACGGCCCAGGTCGCGGCAGAGTCTCTCGATTCGCGCCGCGAGATTGACGGCCGGACCAATGACGGTAAAGTCGAGCCGGTTCTCCCCGCCGATATTGCCGTACATCACATCGCCGATATGCAAAGCGATGCCATAGTCGATCCTCGCCTCGCCGATGTCGATCCGCCCAGCGTTAAATGCGGCAAGCGCCTTTTGCGCGTTGTCAGCCGCAGCGAGTGCGCGGGCGCAGGCCGAGGCCGGATCCTTGTCAAGGATCGGAAAGATCGCCAGAAGCGCGTCGCCGAGGAATTTCAGCACCTCGCCGCCGCTGGCATCGAGCGCTGCGCACATACAGCCGAAATACTCGTTGAGAAGCTCGATCAGGGCATCGCGCGGCAGTCGTTCGGAAAGGCTGGTGAAGCCACGAAGATCGCAAAGCCAGATAACCGCGCGGATGGTCTCGCCCATGCCGCGCCGGATCGCCCCCTCCAACACGCGCGCGCCGGCCTGGCGGCCGACATAGGTTTCGAGGAGAGTGCGCGCCGTGAGGCGCAGCGCCTGAATCTCCAGATTGACCGCGATGCCCGGCGTGATGGTCTCCAGCAGCTCCATTTCCTCGTCGGAAAAGCCACCGGGCCGTTTGGTCGCCACCGACAGGAGCTTCTTCGTTCCGTCCGAGAAGGGAATGCTCAGCGCGACGTAGTCGGTCATGCCGTCGCGGCGAAGGTCGGAGAGGATGTTGAACTCGCCGTCACGCGGCGGTGCGCCAGGATCGCAGCGCACCGATCCGCCGCCGCTATACACCGTCTTAACCGGGCTGTTCTCCAGAACGGGCAGCGATTCGGCAGTGAGGCGGAAGAAACGCTCCGAGACGCCGTTCCCGAGATCCCACCGCACACTGTACGAATAGACCTGCGGGTGCAGGATCGGCACCCCGGTGACGAGCCGCGAGACCTCGATGCCTTGAGCAAGGAGCTGCTCTGCGAGGGCCGCAAGGAAAGCTTTGGGCTCGGTGATCCGTCTTGCATCAGTCAACAGCCAGTAGATGAGCGGACTTTCGAGGGCGAGCCAGTGAGCCATGGGAAGAGCGTAAAACCCAATAAGGATGGGAGCAATAAGTGTTGCCTATGCGGACATTGATGCGCTGAGGATCGAGCTTTCTATCTGTGTCCGGAACCAGCGGAGGGTCTCAAGTGTCGAGGGCAATGCGTTCTGCTTCCTGGCTAGAACTTCCAGCTCCTTGAATCGCAATGCGAACAGCCTGTGATCAGGTAGGGCATGCAGAAGGGAGCTCACGATGATCTTAAGCCCGTCGATCTGCCCTTGCATTTCCAGTTGTTCTTCTTCGTTCACGGTCGTCTCCTGAAGGGCCCGGTGCGAAGTTCGGCTGCGATCCACCGAGCCGGATCGATCCGCGAGGCTATTAAGGTAGCAGCGTACCCCCGTCATCCAACGCGGCGGCACCATATACCTGTACCGCCCGGGTCGACCGATTAGCTTTCCGCCAACTAGCAGATCCCGAGCAAACAAGTACGCTTGGCCACCTGATTAGGCCCGAATGGTCGCCAGCCGCGCTAGCGGCTGTTACCGGAGCTTCTCCTCTTTCCTGAACTTCGTCAGGAACGACTGCCATTTCCGCTGCGGATGACCCGCGTTGCGGCGCCGTCGCTAAGTCGTCCTTGAATTGCGGCTTTTGGCTTCTGGGCACCCGCCTCTATGTGCCTGAGTCCACTCCGTCTAAACGAAAAAGGCCGAGCGAACCCGGCCTCTTATGTGCGCCTCAATGGTCAGGGCCAGTACATCCGTGGTCAAAGACCAGAAGCGCAGTTACTTACGCCGCCTGGAGGTTTTCGGCCGCATTCTTGCCGTTGCGGCGGTCCTGCACGACGTCGAAGCTGACCTTCTGGCCCTCTACGAGCGAGCGCATTCCGGCGCGTTCAACGGCAGAGATATGGACGAAGACGTCTGGCTGGCCGCCGCCCTGCTCAATGAAGCCAAACCCTTTGGTCGAATTGAAGAACTTTACGGTTCCAGTAGTCATGACGATTTCCTTTCAATCGGTCACAGTAGAATGCTTGCCGGACAATGTGTGCGGCAAACCGTTAAGTCGATTCTGAGGGAAGAAAATCGCCGAAGGCGCTGCTCGCGCCAGAAACAAAATTCGACAAGCAAAGATCGATATCTCAACTATGGAGCTTCACGGTGTTGAAAACAAGGCGTGTGGGAAATAAAACTTGCAACCGGTGAGATCGCGAGCATCGCGCGACCTAAAGCTCCAGCTTGCTCTGCTTGAACACCTGCAGATCGCGGCGCTTGGTTGCGACGCGCCACGTTCTGCAACGCAAGTAGCGCACACCGTTCCGCGATACCAAGCCGGGCGACCATGTCACCGAAAGCCCGTTTATCGCCGGCCCTTCGTCCGGCTGTACGGCTTGCGGTGAGAACGACCCTAGGAAACCTGAAATGGCCTCACCGACCATGCCCTACCGCACTTGTCTGTAAACTTTCTGCTTACACACACTTGACATTGTGTAAGCGATTAGCTTACATGAGCCATGATCAAGTCGTTCAAGAACAAGGCGCTGGCGGACCTCTTCTCAACCGGGAAATCCGGCAAGATCGACGCCAAGATGCACAAGCGCATTCTTGTCCGGCTTGACCGTTTGGACGTGGCCGAGAGGCCGGAAGACATGAACCTTCCGGGGTTCAACTTCCACTCCCTTAACGGCTTCAACCCGACCCGCTACACTGTGCATGTGAACGGGCCGTGGTGCATCACCTTCGAATTCGACGGCAAAGACGCTGCCCGCGTCGATTTCGAGCAGTACCACTGAGGCGGCCAGACTGGAGAAGTCCGTTTATGATCATGTACGAAGCCAATCGGCCCACGGAACGCTGCCCTTCCCACCCTGGCGCACTTCTCGACGACATCATTCCGGCCACCGGCAAGACCAAGGTGGAGATCGCCGATCTTCTCGGTATCTCGCGCCAGCAGCTCTATGACATCCTCCGCGAGAGGAAGCCTGTGTCTCCTGCTGTTGCAGCTCGCCTGGGCAAGATGTTCGGCGACGGTGCCGCTATCTGGCTCAGGATGCAGGCCGCTCATGATGCCTGGCACGCCGAACGCGAGGTTGATGTGAGCAAGATCCCAACTCTGCACGCGGCTTGATGCATGCAGTTTTGCCCTTGGTGGGTGCCTGGGCGAACCCCCGAGAAAGGAGCCTCTGATGGGTATCAAGTTCAAGCACCTGTCCCCGCTCAGCGATGAGGAGGAAGCCGAGATCCAGCGCGAAATAGCCGCTGATCCCGATGCGCCCGAGGCAACCGACGAAGAGTTGGCTCAAGCAAAGCCCTTTGCTGAGGTGTTTCCGGAACTGGCTGCCAAATTGAAGCGCGACCGCGCCCGCTAGACGGGCCGGCATTGTGGAAATGAGTTTGCCGCGAAAAGGAAACGTGCTTCTATCTTCATCCACCCTGGGAGGGGGGATGATGAGAATAGTGACCAGTGCTTTCGCACTTCTAATGATTGTTTGTGGCGTTGCTCAGGCCCACGGCGGCGGATGCCGCAAGGATTCACCACCAGGTCAATGCTGCCATATGGATCGCAAGGCCGGCACTTTTCATTGCCATTGAGGCATTGGCAAAGGCCGCATTCCTCACCATCGTCGCTTTAACTACTACGGTGCCGGCGGTTTCGGCCGATCGGGTCACCGGCCGCGCCTCGGTGATCGATGGCGACACGATCGAGGTTGCGGGGCAGCGGATCCGCTTCAACGGCATTGATGCGCCGGAAAGCTGGCAGCTCTGCAACGACGCCGCCGGTCGTAAGTACCAGTGCGGCAAGGTGGCAGCCGATGCCCTGGACGAATTCTTAGCCGCGTCGCGCCCGGTTACGTGCGATTTCGTGAGCTGGGATCGCTATCACCGTATGGTTGCGAACTGCTCCCGCGCCGACGGTCAGAGTGTCAATCACTGGCTTGTTCGTAACGGTCACGCGCTCGACTGGCCTCCATACTCGCATGGCGCTTTTGCTGCCGACCAGGCCGCGGCCGAGGCTGAGCGGGCCGGGATGTGGCAAGGCACCTTCTCCCCGCCATGGGAGGTGCGAGCTGCGCGGTGCGGCGGTTCCTGAGCTGCCGCAGGCGTCGTGCAGAGTCCGGTGCTCTGCAAGCTGAGCTATCCCGCTGAAACGAAAGCCCCGGAGCTGGCGAGCTCAACGGGGCTTCAACTGAGACAATTCTTCAGAATTCCATTTGGCATCGGAGGTTACCATTGTCAAGGCCGTTTCGGTGGCGTAACGAGCCTTGTGGATCAAGGCGCAGGTGGGTCAGGTAGAGGCATCCAGTGCGTCGGCTGCCGATCGAGAACAAGCATTGGCAACCGAATGTCATTGTCTTTGCCGCGCGCGGCCCAAGCTGCTACCCACCATGATGCGACGGATAGCTCGAACGAGCCATCATCGAACGGGCACGCGACCAATACCGTCCGTCGGCGCGGTTTCAATTGGCTGCCAGGTGAGGACGTCGCCGCTCTCGGCTTCCCCTTATCGACGCTACTTTCAGATTCCGTGAAAATTACCACCGGCAATGTCAACTCGATTGTCGGTTCCGAAACGACACTCGGTTCATTCAAATCTCGACGCCGATACAGCCCGGTAATTCGGGTGGGCCGGTGGTTGGGAAAAACGGCGCAGTCCTCGGAGTTGCGACGGCCACCCTCGGCCTTGCGGCTGCACTAGACGCCGGCAGCTTGCCTCAGAACGTCAACTTTGCGGTCAAAGCCGATGTGCTCGAGATTTTCTTGCAGAGCAGGAATATCAAGTTCACGTTTAGCTCACCGGTCGGCCCTGATTTGTCGACTGCGGATTTGGCCGAAAGGGTATCACCAGCTGTTGTCCATGTGCTTTGCCATCGCAGCGATGCCCAAACGTCAGTCGCTACGGCTTCTCCAGACCCCGGGCGCAGCCACGCCGCCTATGGATGCGGAGCCCAACCCCAAGGGCGCCGCTTCTCAAATCTCAAGCGAACAGGTCGCAATCGATTTCGCGGCCGAGTGTCAGGCCGCCTGGTCTCAGAGGAATGAGATTGCGATCGAGTTTATGCAAGCAGCATACGCTGACACGGTCCAGTTCTACGGCAAGCCGAAGCCGGCCTCGGAGGTAATCGCGGAGAAGCGCAAGTTCGCTGCCGCTGGCCGTTCCGGGCTTATAGCATCCGAGAGGGCTCAATAACGGCTAGCTGCAGCGGCTTCCTTTGCAGGGTCACCTCGTTGATCGATTGGTTTGCCAAAAGCGAAGCCCGGAAAAGGTCTGCCAGCGGAGTGGCTTCGTTCGAGCTATTAATAGACACGAACCGAAGAAAGATTGTCAGGGAAACCGGCAAAGTCATTAAGGCTCAAAAGCCGGATATCACACCGGTTCTCGAACGCTGGGATGAACTGAACGGATTGTGCCGGGGCGGCTCAGGCGACTCTGCCAGGACGATGCAAGCTTGTGAGCAGCGGACCGAGATTGAATCCAGACTGGCAGCCGCCGATTGGTGTTATGGCCGAGCGGGCGAGTACGGATACCAAATGGAATGGTACCGCTGCGGCCAATGAATACCAGCTTAAGGGCCTTTTTGGCAATTATCCTTTTTGTTCCAGCCACTCATCTTGCGAGCGCTAGAGCATCCTCGAGTGCCATTGGGCTATTGCCCAGATGTTGAATGCTCCATATTCCGCCAGTTCGAATTCGCTGGTCGGGGTGATGCAGCCCAAGATCTTGTCGGCCACACGCGTCGTATAGGACAACACCTCATCCAGGATTTTCCCGGGCGACATACGGGCCCGCAGCTCGTCCAATGTCTCGGTCATATCAGCTCGCGTCTGTTCGACGTCGCGCTCGATTTCACCGCTCGACTTGTTCTCTACGATGCTCATCTTACTTGCTCCTTCACAACGGTGGCATCACGACGGACCTGATCGATTGTCCGGTCGGGAGTCAGCGTGGAAGTCTTCAGGCGCCCTAGGCCAACGGCGAGGAGGATCGCCCCGACTACGATGACGACCAGGCCGACGAGGAGCCCCGCCCATTGTGGCTGCACGCCTCGCGCGACTAGCATCCCTGTGATTGCCTGCAGCAGGATTACCAACCCTGGAATCAACAGCACTGCGGTCGCAGCCAACATTCCGACGCCGGCCGTCATCTTGCCAATGTTCTCGGACGTCTCGGCGCGAGCCAGACGTATCTCCTGCCGGAAAAGCGTCGACATCTGATTGACGAGCGACGAAAACAGCTCGGGCAGTGAGCGAAGGTCATTTTGCATGGTCATGATGACATCTCCCCGAAATTTGTGGACGACTTCGGTCGCGGCTGAGCTGCCTCGGTTGTGTTGGCGCCCTCAGTCCAGCGAGTTGAAGTTTGAGGATTGCGAT
Source organism: Mesorhizobium sp. BAC0120 (assembly GCF_033542235.1). NCBI lineage: Bacteria > Pseudomonadati > Pseudomonadota > Alphaproteobacteria > Hyphomicrobiales > Phyllobacteriaceae > Mesorhizobium > Mesorhizobium sp. BAC0120. The sequence goes on from NZ_JAWRCU010000021.1 coordinate 20,252, forward strand.
CCGCTCTGCTCTTCACGAGCGCGACAAAACGAATCCTGCCAAGACAGTACCGCCGAAGAACGCTGCCGGCTGGCGTCGAGCAAAATCGTCGATCACGTCAACGAACTCTCCTATGATGCGACTGCGGATGGATGAGGCGGCCCGCTCCAGCCCGTCGGCCGCCTGCCGCACATAGCTCGCCACTTCGGGAGATTGCTTTTCCAGATCGTCTGCAGCACCGCGGCCGGCGCGTGCAAATTCCGCCATTTGATCTGCGCCGGCCAGCTTGCCGCGGTCCGCGAGTTCCGGCCTTGTCACGTGCACTTCCTACCGCGTCCTTCGCCAAATCGCTGTTGCTGTATCTCATCCCCCTCCTAGGGAAGGCGCTCCGTTCGAATACAGGCAACGAAGCGCCGCGAGCGGGAACCGGAATCAAACGCCCCTGATGTTCCGCTAACGTATAAGAGACATCGCTCTGGTTTAAGCCCGCCGCGCTCCGGGGTTCTTTGCACGGTGGGCTGTTTCCGGCCGCCGGGTTGATAGGGCCTTCAAATCTGCCAGTCAGATGAACAGAATTTTCCCCCTGAAACTGACGGCTTCAATAACCTTCGTTAAGTCCGGCCCGACCAAAGGACTTAGAACTTTGGTCCGAGCGTGTCAGCGGGACGCAATCACTGGAGAAGAACCTGTGAGGCCGGCCAGAACGGATGATTTGCCGCAGAACCGAACATCGATCACGCGTAGAGAGCGCGACTGATCACGTGCGGTCGATTTGGAGGAGGTGGTGGCGACCCAAATCCAAGTCGGGCATGGTTCCTATGAGAAGCGCAAGAAAGCTGGTACCTTAGGACATGCGTCCCGGAGAGACAAAACGGGAAATGGTTGAGCGACACGTTCGCGAGGGGCAAGTCGCCATTGACCGGCAGCGCGCCGTAGTGGCCCGCCTCACGGAACTCAAACTGCCTGATGAAAAGGCAAAGGCGTTTCTGGCCATGCTTGAAAGCATTCAGGCCGAACACATTGCACATCTTGGTCGGCTTTAGATACGGACCCGAGACACTGACCTCATCCTTTTTAGGTCTCTCGGCGAGATGCGCGACCCTCTTTTGAAGTCGAAGGCCGCCGAATTCTCTGCGGACCTTATCGGCCCATTGGGCATAAGTGGCAGGTAGGCCTTGCGCTTTGTTTCCATGCGGAAAGGCAACCCGCCCTGCGGCGGCGGTGCGTCCAGGCGTCATTGGCGTTTGAGATGTTGCACTGCAACGTCGAATTCGCATCGCTTCGCTCTGTTTGGTTCCCTAGTTCGGTCGTCTGAGCAAACAGCAAACGGTGGTTTGATGTTTGCTCAGACGGAAAGCGGCCATGAAAACGGCAATCGCCTATTATCGAGTCTCCACTCAGCGGCAGGGTCGATCGGGTCTCGGTCTCGAAGCCCAACGAGCTGCAGTAGCTCGCTTCGCTGAAGCCGAAGGGATCACGGTCGGGGGCGAATTCACCGAAGTCGAGACAGGCAAAGGAACCGATGCTCTCGATCGGAGGCCTCGGCTCGCCGCAGCGCTGGCCACAGCGCGGCAGCAGAAATGTCCGGTCCTTATGGCCAAACTCGATCGGCTCTCGCGTGACGTGGCCTTCATCGCCGGTCTGATGGCCCAGCGAGTGCCGTTTATCGTTGCCGAACTCGGAGCCGATGCAGATCCTTTCATGCTGCATCTCTATGCAGCGCTGGCCGAAAAGGAGCGTCGTCAAATTTCGGAGCGTACACGGGCTGCCCTGGCGGCTCGCAAGCAGCGAGGTACGAAGCTCGGCAATCCACGTAATGCGAGCAAGGCAGCTGCAACCGGACGTGAGGCGCAAGTCATGGCCGCCGATCTGTTCGCCAGGGCCGTATTGCCCATAATCACATCACTGCAGCAGGCGGGCGTGACGAGTTACCGCGGGATCGCCGCTGCCCTAAACGGTCGAAGCGTAAGGACGGCTCGTGGCGGGAGCTGGCAGGTGTCCAATGTCCGGAACCTCCTTGCCAGAACGAAAGTTGCTGGCCTTTGATAGTCGGGAACAATGTCGGTTGAGGGCGCTTCGACGGCGTACCGGCGCCATAGAGTTTTCTAAACGCGCCGAGCGCGGCACGGTAGGCGTAGGAGAAGGCGAGTGAGGGCTCGAAGGCGGCGCTCCTGCTGATATCTGGGTGTCGAGCTACCGAGCCATTGCGGCCGCGTTGAACGGACGCGGCGTGAGAACAGCGCGAGGTGGACGTTGGCAGGTGTCGAATGTGCGGTGTGAATCGGCCCACAAAATTCGGATCGATAGCGTTGCCGTATCAATCAGTGCCCGGGTGCGCGGCCATTCCCGTTCCTGAGCGGCAGCCGGGGAAACGGCAGACATAAGGTGCCGTCGATATAGGTGCTGCCCCGCTGCCGCAGCGCGGCAAACGGGTCATCGCTGGCATAGATATGGCCGGCCGCGTCCCAATAGGCCTTCATGGCCTCGTCTGTTGCGTAGCCGGCCATGCCTGTTACTCCGCCAACTTGGCGTCGACGAGTTCCTTCAGCTTGTCGGCCGGGATGTTCTTGGCATACTCGATGCCAAGCTCATCCGCCTGCTTCTTGAGCTCATCGCGTTCATTGTCGGCGGCCGCCTTGTCGTCCTTATCACCACGAAGGGCGAGGAACGGCAGACGTCTTGCCTGCTCCAAACCTTCCTTGGTGAAGTCGACATCTTTGAGCTCGCCAGGGCGAAGATAAACCACGCCCTTCGAAGTGTTGACGCCCTGGAGCGCTTTCGAGTTGTTGACGACCTTCATGGGATTTCTCCTTACGGCGCGGCCGTGATTTTCGTCGCCATACGCTATCGCTCCGAGAAGACGGTTTTCCGTCCCACCGGTACGAGCGATGATGCCCGTTTCGAAGCCCATGATAGACCTCTGGGGAGGCATGAGCAGATGAAACCGGAGAACTTCCGGGTCGCGCCGATATACCACCCTGCGACCGCCGCCGTCCTAGGAGGCAGCGGCGAGTTCGCGCAATGGCTGGATTTCGAGAGCTTGGCCGGTCTCCGCCGTATATATGTTGTTCTTGCGGCGATATTCCAAGACCGTCAGTAGGCCATCGCCGGCGCCCGAATCGGCCATCCTTCAGACGGGCTGGCGCCTTAGTGTCGGCGAGCCTGGACCAAATAGGCTTCGATCAGCGTCTCGCCGAGCGACTTAGCTGCTTCCAGCCGATGCAGACCCTCGATCAGGACATAGCGCTTGCCGTCGGGGCGCACCTGGATCGGCGTCTTCAGCCCATTCTCGAGAATGTCTTCGGCAAGCAGCCGCACCGTTTCCGGGCGCAGGACCTTGCGCCGCGCCATCGGCACGTAGATGTGGTCGATCGCAACCTTCTTGGCGCGCAGCATGAGGACTTCTCCGGCGACACCGCACGTCCGCTTGTGCCGCATTCAACAGCAGTCGGCAACTGGACAGGCCGCGAAACGAGCCCGCGATTTGCCGCGAAGGCGGTAGTTCGATTCGGCCTAACGTCAGCTCGCACGCGTTTCATACCGACCAACGGAGCGAGGCACCAAGCACGGCAATTCTCGCAATTCGGTTGAAGCAGCTGCCGCAGGGCGACAGGCCCAAGTGACTGCGGCCGAGCAGTTCGCGGCAAGCGTCCTCGCATCGAGGCGATGGCGGGCACCATCCTGCTCCTCTGCGCTCAATGTCTCGATCTCGGCCCTGGCCAGGAGCAAACTCCCGCGAGTGAAAGGGGTCGACTTGCAATGGCGAAAGCCATCGACGATGAAACCGCGATCTGTCGCTTCTCCGCTCATGGGGGCTAGGCGAGCAATTGTCCTTGGCTGTTACGGTATTGAGTTCGCGGCAAGCGTCTACACTTCGCCCTGAGGCGATGGTGGTTGCTACAGGAGAACCCTCATGAGCCGCTTGGTCATTGTCTCCAATCGTGTTGCTCTGCCGGGAGAAGGCGCTCAGCGGAGCGGCGGGCTCGTGACCGGCCTTGTCGACGCTCTGCACCAGGCCGGTGGCTTATGGTTCGGATCGAGTGGCAAGCTCGCAGAGACACCGTCGGCGCCGAACGTTCTTGAAGCCGATGGCGTCACCTATGCCACGGTGGATCTCACCCGCGCAGACCATGATGGGTACTACAGCGGCCTCTCCAACGCCGCCCTATGGCCCCTGTTTCACTACCGCCTCGATCTCGTGAATTTCACCCGACGCGACTTCGCCGCCTATCTACGGGTCAATGCCCGCCTCGCCGACACACTCGCGCCCCTTCTCAAGCCGAACGACGTCGTCTGGGTTCATGATTACCATCTAATCCCGATGGCTGATGAACTTCGCCGTGTCGGAGCCAGGCAACGGATCGGATTTTTTCTGCATACGCCGTTTCCATCTTTGGGTGTGCTGGCGACCCTTCCTCATTACATCGAGCTTCTGAAGTCACTGTGCGCCTACGATCTCGTCGGCTTCCAGACAATTGAGGATTTGACCGCCTTCCATGATGCTGTTGTTCGCCGCGTTGGCGGCAAGGTGTCGGCCGATGGTAGCATTCGCGCGTTTGATCGCGACCTTCGCTCTGGCGTTTTTCCGATCGGGGTCGACCCTGACGCCATCGCCAACATGGCCGCTCGAGCGGTCAGGTCCCGGACGACCCGGCGACTACAAGGGAGTCTCCGGGGTCGGCCAGGCTGAAATGGTCCGGGCGCCTGGCACGCCACCATTCCAGGCCACGCGGATTTTGACGCATAATCCGAAAGACCTCTTGGCTTTCGGCATTTGAAGCCGGCATAGACCCAGAAAGCTTTGGGATGTGAAGCGCCTTTGTCAGGCAGGTTAACTGGTGCCGGAGGAGCCGTCTTGCCGCTGTATTGAGCTACCTTTCGACTTCCCCGCCACTCTCGGCACGGGCGCGATTGCAGGTAGCGTCGACAACAGGCGAATGCGAAATCCAAAGTGCGTTCCCGATATAGCTTGGCCACTGTGTCGGCATTTATCTTTCTGCCGATCTGGTCGTGCCTGTCATTCCCCTGGCACTGAGTTATCCCCACTCCATCGGATCGTCACTGGCCCGGTCCTGCGGACTTTTCTTTTACATTGCGCGGCCCAGGCCTGCCCGATGATTGGGGTACTAGCAAAGGGGGCCGATGATCTCGACCGACGGCTGCAACGACCACGCTGCCGTTCGTCACCGGGCAATGCCGGATCACCCAAAGCCGCCTCAGCTAATCCGTGTAGGGCAGAACGGGCTTCGTGCGACGCAGCAGATTGCGCGCATGTCGCCTGATCTGCTGAACTTTTTTCTGAGTCTCGCGGACTTTTCTTGATGGCGCGTAGTGCCCCGGACATCGCGCGTTCTGCCGATCGATGGTGCATCGTGTTCATCGTCGCAATGCGCATAACTTTGACGGCATTGCCGATCACGTCGGCAGGGGCTTCTGTCCTTTAGGTTCGGTGGGCAACTGCTAGCTCTCCGCATGGCTAAAGACGACAGTACCGTTGTCTTTGCGAACTTCGACACATACGACTGCCTCGTCACCCTTGCGGGTCGGGAACATGGCGACTGCATGGTCTTTCGCGGTCTTCTCGGCATCGAAGGTCTCCTTTTCGACGATGCCCTGCCTTCCATACCATATCACGGTGTAGGCCATTGCGCTTGCTCCCATGCTTTGCGGTAAGCATATAGGAGGTCGCGAGCGAGTGTGACAGCGCCGTCAACGGCGGCGAAATTCAAATGAGCCACTACCGGGGTAGCGGTAGATGAACTATGCGGGATGGCTAAGAATCCACCCTTGAACGGTTGCGTGTCATTGCGGTGCCGGTTCTACACCCGCCTGCCGCGGGTGCATCAGGTTCATGGCCGCCGAACGCGGCGGGTTCAGCTTCAGCCGCGGGCAGGTCTTTGCCCACCGTATGGTTCTTTTCGAGCGCCGCGACGACGGCGATGTTAAATTGGCACGGCGCAGCAATGACGATCATTGCACCGCGGCGATCGAGCCGCTATCCCCACCGAGACCTTGGCTGCCAGCAAGTGCGATACGTGTCTCAGTTTGAAATCCGAAAGGCCAAGACGTGCAGATCGATGATGGCGTCAATGACTACGATGCAACTACCGCTTTCGTCGCGTATCTCAATCGAGAGCTTGCAAGGTAGCGTGCACGCCGGCAGCACGTCGGACGCAAGATCGGCCAGCCCTTTCGCCGCTTCATGCTTTGCGCAATCGAAGTCACGACATTCGATGCCGTTGCGGTCACGGACTACCGTTTCCCCGTCGCGGCTATCAAAGAAGTAGCGCATGTTCGCCGAACTCTGTGCTCATTCGACTGTTCCGAAGCTGGCACGCATTTGTCATAGAAGACTTGACCGCCGTCCGCGATGTGCTCGCTAAAGGGACGGGTCCGCCGACTAGATCCTACCTGCCGCACCGGGAGCGCTCCGGAGTGTTGCCGAGCGGGACAAAGGTTGTGCGGGGAGTTGATGGCGACGGTCTCACCCTTCTCGGCCCTGATAAGACGATGATCTCACAACACCCAGGTGCCTCGGATGTATCGCTGCCTCGGACGACGAGACGCGCCGTGGTTGTCACTTGAGCCGGGACCGGCGGAGAAAAACCGGAGACGCAGCCCGCCCGCCCAGCGTCTCCGGCAAGATATCGTTGGAGCCCGCAAAATTGCTGACGCGGGGCAGCATTGTGCTGGTAGTGGAGCCGAGCCCGCCCCCATCCAGCGTGAAAACGCCCAACGCGGTTCCCCGGCATGCTGAGCTTTTGATCCTCGATGCGTGGTTTCAGGCCAACCTGGTTGACCGAGCCTTAAGCCCGCGGGTGCCTTCCAGCCGCGGATGGGAATCTCCGAAGGCGAATAAGCTTGTCGGCCGCGCTCAGCTTCATCTACCCGCCCAGAAGAGCTAGCGTGCCCTTTGAGCCTTGGCATTCGCTTTCTCCGCCATACTAGCTGCCCAGCTTGCCGGGCCCGGACTTGCTCGTCAGATTCTTCTGTCAGCGTTTGGCTCGGACCCTTCGCTTAGCAAGTTCGCCGCGCCTTTCATCGTGAGACCTTGTTCTTCTGCCTGCTGCGTTGCCGAGGCGAGTGTCTTCTCCGCTGCGGTTTTGACCTTCTCATAGCCCGTGGAGGCGACCGTGCCGATTCCGTCCTTTAGCGCATCATTAACCTCGCCCGTCAGTCTGTCTTCGGCCTTCGTCTCGGGTAGCGCTGCTCCCAAGGCCGCACCGATCGCAACGCCCATTGCGCCAAGTACGAATGGTTGCTCGCCGACAATGTCCCTGATGGTCGCCCCTACGTCGCGTGCTTGCCCGTATGCTGAATCGCCCGTTCGAGGAGCTGCGTCGCGCAGGTCATGAGCACTGCGGGTTGCCGAGTTGCGGAGATCGGCCGCTTTGCCCGCGGCGGCAGACGCCATGGAGGAAATCCGGTCAACGGCCTGTTCGCCCGCGTGGCGGACCGCATCGGCGACCGACGCTGCGGTATCCGACCAGCTAGATCCCTTGGAGCTTCGAGGACCCCAGTCTGCTCCCCGCCAAGTATAGCGACCAGAGGCACGATTGCTCGCCATCATCCAGGCGATACCAGCTCCGATCAAGAGCAGTGGGGGCAGGATTGTCCTGCACGGTTCGACCGAGATTGTTCATCATCTTGCCACCACCGGTATCGCGCGCATAGGGAAACTCAGCGACAAGCTGCGTTCGATGCAGAGCGCCATGTTAACAGGTGATTTCAATCGAAGCGCTGTATTGGCGGTAGCGCTCCTCCGCTACCAAGATTTTCATGACTTAGACGGAAAGATCGCGATTTCCTGTTGCATCATGTTGCAACTGGCGATGCTTGCGTTTCAACGTTTTTTGCTGACACTCGGCAAATCGACGCGAGATAAGCGCGACATGAAATGCGAGAGCGCATCGGCGGGCTGGTGCCTACACTGAGCTGAGGGTTCAGAGAGAGCCAAGCCACGCAATGTTTCCACCAACCTATGCTGCGGGTCCCCAAAAGGGGAAGTTGTTTGCTTAATGATATGGGCGAATAAGTTCAGCCTACTTGACGGAGCCTAGCAACTCCCGCCGAAAGGCCTTGCCGGGCCTGTAGGCAGCCAAGCGCACTTGATCTCGTGCAACCAATCGGGCCCGACCTTCGGCTCCTCGACCAAGGTCACCAACATCGGTTCGACGAAGCGACCCTACACGCAAAAATGAGCCCCGCCGGCCGGAGCCAGTTGGGCAGATGAGAGGGACCCAGCCCGGACTTACCTGCAGGGCCAACGGAGTCTTAGGGCGGCGGGCGGCCGATGATAGCAGGGTAGTGTGCGGAGAGTTCTGCAAATTCGCGAGAGATGGGCGGTCATGGCAGGCTGGTGATGTTCACGTCACCTGATTCCCTGCAAGGAACGCCACCATCACCAAGACAGAAGGTAAGTCAGCCAGCGCCGCCGTCAAAGGAAAGGGTGGCGAGTTCGTCCTCGTCCACTATCCCGGCGAGAAACTTCTATCACCCTCGACGCCAGTTGCTCGCGGGCGTCGGGGCCGTTGCTTGGATAGACAAGCCGATCAAATACGCGGGCAAACAGGTCAACTTCCTCCGGCCGGTAAAAGCCTTTCTTGTCTGCTGCCGCAGAATAGGCACTTCGCTCGTCTCTTGTCTCCTTGAGGAATGCGAAGCCCCCCCTTTTGCGCCTGGGGTACGGGGCCAGGCAGCTCGCCCCGTACCTTGGCAAAGCGAGCATGATGAGTGCTCAACAGCCTCCTTCCTCGGAATTCATCTGACCAGGCGCCGAGGTATTCGTATTGGGTGCCAACTGCCCTGGGAGTGCATTCTGGGCCTGGTGTCCGGGCGAACAGTCGCGGCTTGAATTTGAGTCCTGGTTGATCGAGCTTGTCGCCCTGGTGTCGCCTTTTTGACCGAGGTTCTGATCTTGAACATTTCCGGCGCCGCTCGAGTTGCCCGAGCCGCTGCCGGTTGCGCCGACGGTACCGGTGACACCCGTCGCGCGGGTGCCACTGGCTCTTGAGTTTGCGGTGCCGGTGCCGGTGATACCACTGCTGGCCGTGCCGCTACCGATTGCGTTGCCTATGCTGGTGGTACTGGCGGTATTCGCGCTGCTGCTGTTTGAGCTTGTGTTTCCGGTGCCGGTGACACCGATTCTTCCGGTGCCGCTTCCGGTTGCATTGCCGGTGCCGGTGGTACTGGCGGTATTCGCGCTGCTGCCGTTTGAGCGTGTTTTCCCGGTGCCGGTGACACCGATTCTACCGGTGCCGCTTGCGGTTGCACTGCCCATGCCGGTGGTACTGGCGGTATTCGCGCTGCTGCCGTTTGAGCGTGTGTTCCCGGTGCCGGTGACACCGATTCTACCGGTGCCGCTTGCGGTTGCACTGCCCATGCCGGTGGTACTGGCGGTATTCGCGCCGCTGCCGTTTGAGCGTGTGTTCCCGGTGCCGGTGACACCGATTCTACCGGTGCCGCTTGCGGTTGCACTGCCCATGCCCATGGAGCCGCTGGTGCCCGAACCGCCGGTTCCAGTGGAGCCGCCGGCTGCTGACCCGCCTCCGGTTCCGGTTTGGGCCATCGCCAGACAGGTTGATACAGCGATCGCTGCCGATGTGAGTAAAAGTCGTCTCATTAAGATTCTCCGTTGCCCAAAGCCCATCATGTGCCGGCCTAACAGCACCGAGCATCGGATGTTCCTGGTGAGCGGCGGGTCAATTCGGTTCCGAGCCTGCAGCCGGAGTAACCCATTTCCGGCACAGTTATGTTGAACCCTTAAGAGAACCTGCAAATGGCGATCAGATTGGTAACAGCCTTCCTGCTGCTCGGGTCAGCCGCAGAGTGCACCTCCATAGGCGTCGGCAGGGCGAGCGCCAGCACCGATAGCGGGCCTTTGTCCGCGAATTGAGCACTTGCGTGCACAACTGCCCCCTTCTTGCGAATTCATCTGATCAGGCGCGGCGGCGCCACAGCCGGCGGAAGCTCTTCACAACCAATGTGCGTACGATTGACGGACCAAAGTGTGGTCTGCATGCGACCTTTGGCTGCACACCTGCTCCGAATTGCCGAATACTTTTGGTTCAGGAACTCGGCTGTGCTGCGCACGTTAGAGTGGCGGTTAGCACATATTAGGTTGTACTATAAAAGCGATCACTGAAGGACTACTTCAGCGAGCGCCGCGTTGCAGTGCCGGGGACGCCAAAATGAAAATCGTGATTACTGGCAACATGGGGTATCTCGGCCCGATCGTCGCATCTCACATCCGAAATGCAATTCCGGATGCAATTCTTATCGGGGTTGATAGCGCACTGTTCGCGCATTGCATTGTCGGAGATATTCTCCCTGACCTTTCTCTGGACGCCCAGATATTCAAAGATATTCGCGATATAGAAGCTGATCTATTTGAAGGCATCGATGCCGTCATTCATCTCGCCGCAATATCCAACGATCCAATGGGGACACGGTTTGAGGCCGTGACGGAAGAGATCAACCAGAAGGCGACTCTCCGTGTGGCTGGCCTGGCAGCCGAAAGCCACGTCAAGCACTTCGTCTTTGCGTCGAGCTGTTCAATTTACGGTTTCGCGGATCAAGGCGCGCGCTCGGAAGGCGACAGCCTCAATCCGTTGACCGCCTATGCCCGTTCCAAGGTCGGCGCTGAGATCGGCCTGAGGGAAGTGTCGGCACGGACGGGAATGACCGTGACGGCGCTGCGCTTTGCAACCGCATGCGGTTTTTCGGGCCGCATAAGGCTTGATCTCGTCCTCAACGACTTCGTTGCCTCGGCCCTGTCGACCGGTCGCATTTCCGTCCTCAGCGACGGAACACCGTGGCGGCCCTTGATCCACGTCAGCGACATGGCACGCGCGATAGAATGGGCGATTAGCCGGCCCGTTTCCGACGACAGCAGATTCCTAGCGGTGAATGTCGGCGCGGATGAATCGAACTTTCAGGTGGCGGAGTTGGCGGCGGCCGTGCGCGCCGCGATCCCCGGAACCGAAATCGACATAAACCCGCATGCCGCGCCGGACGGGCGTTCCTATCGGGTCGACTTCGCCCTTTACAGATCACTTGCACCGGGCCACCAGCCGCAAGTTTCTCTGGCAGCGGCGGTCGAGGATGTCCGGGACGGGCTGAAGGGGATCGGTTTCAACGATCCCGACTACCGCGCCTCCGACCTCATCAGGTTCAACGTCCTGGCAAATGCGCTCGGAAAGGGGCGACTGCTGCCCGATCTGCGATGGGCCCATGACAAACCGAGACGGCCGGTGCGTCTGCCGCCGTCGCTGCAACCGGCCCTGTCTTTCAATTTTGATTTCGATTGGGTCGCCCAGGACGTGGAGTAGTGACCCGTGGGGGCGTCAACGACATTCCGTGAAACTCGGTTGAAGAATGCCTTGCTGGTGGATCTCCTCAGACGCGAGGACGAGCGCGGCTTTTTTGCGAGAGTTTTCTGCAAGGACGAATTCGCCGCCGCCGGACTCGAATCGAATTTCGTTCAGATCAACAATTCGCTCAGCGTGAAGGCAGGAACGCTGAGAGGCATGCACTACCAGCTTCCGCCCTTTGCCGAGACGAAGCTGATCCGATGCATCCGCGGTGCGCTATGGGACTGCATCATCGACCTCAGGCCTTCATCGCGAACCTTCGGAATGTGGTTCGGCGCGACGCTGTCCTCCGAGAACCGGACGATGATGTATGTGCCTCCGGGCTGCGCGCACGGGTTCATCACGCTGACCGCCGACACGGAGGCGCTTTACCTCGTGAGCGCACCTTACACACCTGAGCGCGAGCGCGGTCTGCGCTGGAACGACCCGTTCTTCGATATTCGATGGCCACGGCTGCCTGCCGAAATGTCGACCAAGGACAGAGCCTGGCGCCTGTTCGATCCCGACTACCACGGCATCGAGGCGTTTCGGTCCCCCTCACCTTCTGCGCGGGAAAGCCAGGCAGCGATGCGCGGCTGCGGGAGCCGCGAATGATCATCGTAGACTGCGCCATCAGGGCGAGACTGAAGACCGGCCGCCCGATCGTCGTCGGCATGTATGGCAGCGGATTCATGACGCGCGGCATGCTGATCAATATCGAGCGGCACATGAAGGTCGTGAATGTCGCCGCGATCTGCAATCGCAACATCGAGCGGGCGATCAGGGCTTTCCTGGATGCAGGAATCGACCCGGCCGACATCAGAGAAGTGAACAGCGACAAGGACCTCGAGCAGGCGCTGAAGGCCGGCAAAAGGGCCGTAACGAGTGACCCCGCATTGATCGCCCGGTCACCGGCGATCGAGGTTGTGTTCGAGGGGACCGGGCACGTGGAATACGGGGCCCGGGTCACGGCGGAGTGCATCGCGAACGGCAAGGACATCGTCTCGCTCAACGTCGAGCTCGATGCCACCGTCGGGCCGTTGCTGCGCAGCAGGGCCGAGAAGGCCGGTGTCATCTTCTCAGGCGCCGATGGGGACCAGCCCGGCGTGACCATGAACCTGGTCCGCCACATCGAGGCGATGGGGCTGCGGCCGCTCGTCTGCGGCAACATCAAGGGCCTGCAGGACCGGTTTCGCAATCCGACCACCCAAGCGGCCTACGCGCGCCAGTGGAACCAGACTCCCAGCATGGTGGCGAGCTTCGCCGACGGGACGAAGATGACAGCCGAGCAGGTGATCGTCGCCAACGCGCTGGGGCTGAAAGTTTCGCAGCGCGGCATGATCGGCAAGAATTATGACGGCCATGTCGATGGGCTTGTCGATCACTACGACATCGAGGAATTGCGCGCCCTCGGCGGCATAGTCGACTACGTCGTCGGCGCAAAGCCAAGCCCCGGCATCTATGTCCTGGCCGAGGCGCGGGACGAAAACCAGGCCTTCTTCCTCGATCTCGGCAAGCTTGGAAAAGGCCCTCTCTATAGTTTCTACACCGCGTGGCATCTTACGACACTGGAGTTCGGCATCTCGATCGCCCGTGTCGCCCTCTGTCGCGACACGGTGATTGGCACGACGCATCCACCGTCGGCCGATGTTGTCGCCGCTGCCAAGAAAGGGCTCAGTCGCGGCGAGGTCATCGATGGCATCGGGGGATACGCCACTTACGGGTTGGCGGAAAACTACGACACATCGCGCCGGCAGAATCTCCTGCCGATGGGGCTTGCCGAAGGCTGTCGACTGAAGCGCGATATTCCGGTCGATCAGGTGCTGACCTACGAGGATGTCGAGTCCCCTGCCGACAGCCTGGCGCACGCGCTGCGACGCGAGCAGGACAGGTTATTTCCGGTTCACGGACGCGAACAGGCGCAAGCCTTGTCTCGCAGCGCCGCTCCGGCGCCGAGCGCATGCGGCTCCCATGCCGGCAGCGAAGGCAGAGAGGCAGGTGCGATGTGAAAGTGGTCATCCTTGCCGGCGGATATGGCAGCAGGCTTTCGGAAGAGACCACTCTGCGCCCAAAGCCGATGGTTGAAATCGGCGGTCGTCCGATCATCTGGCATATCATGAAAATATATGCCCACTACGGCTTCACCGATTTTGTCGTTCTTGCCGGGTACAAGGCCGATTTTATCAAGTCCTATTTTCTCAACTACTCGAAGCTCAACAGCGACTTCACCGCCGATTTGGCTACCGGCGAGATCATCTGGTCGCGCACGCGGGCAGAGGACTGGAAGGTGACCGTGATCGACACCGGTCTCGACACGATGACCGGCGGCCGCCTGAAGCGCGCGCATGACGTCATTGGCTCGGAACGGTTTCTCCTCACTTACGGCGACGGCGTGTCGGATGCCAACATTCTCGAACTCGTCAGGTCGCATGAAGAAAGCCGGAACTGGGTCACTCTGACTGCGGTAACGCAGCCTGGACGCTATGGAGCGCTGAAATTGTCCCGGGATATGACCAGGGTGCTAGCGTTCCGCGAGAAGGCGGCAGGTGACGGCGGCCTCATCAACGGCGGTTTCTTCGTGTGCGAGCCCGATATTTTCGAGCTCATCGACGATGACACGACCGTCTGGGAAGAAGCGCCGATGGAGCGTCTCGTAGCCCGAGGCAAACTCGGCGTGTACTGGCATCGTGGCTACTGGCAGAGCATGGATTCCTTGCGCGACAGGATGGTGCTGGAGAAGGAGTGGGCGACCGGACACGCGCCCTGGAAGGTCTGGGATCAGCCGCCCTTGAAACGCGATGCAGCGGGACGCCTCTTCGAGGAATGCACGGCGGAAACGATCGAGTCGCTACTGCGAGCCGATACGACCTGAGCCAGTGAGAGGGGCCGCTTGAAATGACTCTGGGCATCGCGCCTGAGCAAATTGCCGACGAGCATTTCGATGTCGTCCTGATCGGTTCCGGCTTCGGAGCGGCTTTCTTCCTGCACGATTTCATCAAGCGCCGGAAAGTACGCGCCGTCGTCCTGGAATGGGGGCGCCATAACACGCATGAATGGCAGATCGGGCACGACGCCAATTCCGACATCGAGGATAAGAAGACCTATAGGAGCAATTCCGCCAAGCCATGGAACTACACGATTGGCCTCGGTGGCGGCACCAATTGCTGGTACGCAAACACGCCGCGCTTCTATCCGAGCGATTTCAAGCTGAAGAGCCTGTACGGAGTGGGGCAGGACTGGCCGTTGAGCTACGACGATCTCGAGCCCTTCTACTGCGAGGCCGAGGCCATCATGTCGATATCCGGGGATCCGGACATGGCCACGGTCATGCCGCGTTCCGTCCCCTTCCCACAGCCGCCCCATCGCATGTCGACTCCCGACCGCATGATGAAGGCGTCGCAGCCGCAACAGCATTTCGTCATGCCGACCGCGCGGGCGCGGGTGGCGACCGGGCAGCGTTCTGCTTGCTGCGCGAGTTTTCGCTGCTGGTTGTGCCCGGCGGATGCGAAGTTCACCGCCAACAACGGTCTCATGCACGTCTTCGAGCATCCTCAGGTCTCTGTGTGCCTCAGCTCAGAGGTGCGGCGGCTCGAAAACACCGGAGGATCGGTCCGTTCCGTCACTTTCGTGAATGGCGGCAATGAATACCGGGTGAGCGGGGATTTGTTCGTGCTCGGCGCCAACGCCATCCAGAGTCCGGCGATCATGCTGAGATCGGATCTCGGCGGCGAATTTGTGGGGCGCGGCCTGCACGAGGCCTATGGGTGGAGCTATGAAGTCTTTCTCGACGGCGTCGACAATTTCGACGGCAGCACCATCACCACAGGGGCGAATTTCGGCCTGTACGAAGGGCAGCACAGGACCAGATATGGCGCAGCCATGGTGTTCTTCGAGAACCGCTGGCCCTACGGCCTGCGTGCCGAACCAGGTCGGTTGCGGCAGACCCTGGCGCTGGTCGTCACGACAGAGGACCTTCCCAGGACAGAAAACTTCGTCAGCCTCGACGAGAACGCGAATGCCTATGTCAATTACGACCGCCCCTCCGACTACGCGACCGAAGGGATAGTCAGGGCGGCGGAGAAGCTCCCCGCACTACTACGGCCGCTGCCGGTCGAGCAGATCTTCGATCGCGGCCGGCGACGCACGGAATCGCATCTGCAGGGCACGCTGCGAATGGGCACGGATGCGACGGACTCTGTGGTCGATCGGGACATGATCCACCACCGGCTGAGAAATCTGGTCGTCGTGGGAACCAGCACCTTTCCCACCTGCTCGAGTATCCCGCCCAGCCTGACGGCGGCTGCCCTCTCGCTCAGAGCCGCGAGCCGGGTCGCATGACTGAGGGCATGGGCGAGATGAAGCTTTCCAGGCGCGCTGCGCTGTGGCTTCTGGGGGGCGGGGCCGCCTCGGTCGGTGCCGGCTATGCCGCCGCGCGTTCGCTTTCGGACGAACACCTCGTCCAACTGGTGCTGGAGCGATATCTCGGGCCGCTGAAAATAGCCGCGGATGATCTGCGATCATTCACGCAAGCTTTCCGCCGGCGAAACTCTTCAAGCTTTCCGACCGAAAAGCTGGCGGACGTCGCCGTGCTTCTGGAAGAGTTGGGATTGGCGAGTGCCGTCCGTCCGGTTCTGCCGGGCAATCGCGCGCCGCGACTGGAGCACTTCGAACGCTGGCTGCTCGCCGAATTCCAAGTTCTGACCAGCTATGCCCACCGGCAGTCGCCGGACGAACCTGTCCGCTATCTCGGTCCGCGTTTGTGCATGAACCCATTTGCGAAGTTTGACCTCAGCTAGCGTATCGGACAGGAAAGTGTTGAATCATCGGGGCCGGAGGACGGTGTGAGTGCCGAACCCGGCATATTCGATCCTCCCCGAGGCTCTCTGCGAAAATCGGTCGGACGCGGGGTGGTCGCTACGGCGTTGGCCCAATCTGTGAAGTTGGCGGCGCAGGTCGCATCTGTTGTCGTCCTGTCCCGCCTGCTTGCTCCCGAGGACTTCGGGGTGGTTGCGATGTGCGCGCCGGTCCTCGCCTTCGTCGCCCTTTTTCAGGACTTCGGCCTAACCCAGGCGACCGTCCAAAAGAGCGAGGTGACCCAGCAGGAGGTGAACTATCTCTTCTGGATCAATGTGGGCATCAGCATCGGGCTTGCCGGGCTGCTCGCGGCGGCCTCCCCGCTGGTCGCACTATTCTATGGCGACCCGAAGGTCGGGCCTCTGACCGCCGCAATGGGCCTGCAGATCATCGTCTATGGTCTCGGTGCACAACATTTCGCCTTGCTCACCCGCCGCATGGAATTTGGCCGGGTCGCCACCATCGAGGTTGCCGGGGCTCTCACCGTATTTCTCGTATCCATTGCCTGGACCATGATGGACCGCTCTTACTGGGCGCTATACGCAGGCGCGCTCACAGGGGCCGTCCTGACGACTTCATGTGCCTGGGCGAGCTCGTTGTGGCGTCCCGGGCCACCGCGGAGGGTGGCGGGAGGAAGCGGCCTCGTCAGGTTCGGAGCGGGCGTTACCGGCTTCAATTTCGCGAACTTCTTTTCGCGAAATCTTGACAATGTCCTGATCGGCAAGTTTTGGGGAGGCGCTCAGCTTGGCCTCTACGATCGCGCCTACAAGCTGCTGATTTTCCCGCTGAACCAGACAGCGAATCCACTTGCGAAGGTCATGATCCCTGCCCTTGCCCGGCTGCAGCATGAGCCGGATCGATATCGCAGGGCTTACCTCCAGGTGATCCAACTCCTGCTGCTGGCCGTGCTTCCAGGCGTAGCATTTGCTACAGCGATGGCCGATGTCCTGGTTCCCTTCGTGCTCGGCCCGAAATGGCAGGGGAGTTCGGAGATTTTTGCGGCGCTCGGATTTGCGGGCCTGCTGCAGCCGCTGAACAATCCAGGCGGCTGGCTGTTCATCAGCCAGGGGCGGTCAGGAGACTTCATGCGCTGGGGCATCGTGGCGGCGATCACGTCGGTCCTGGCCTTCATCATAGGTCTTCCCTATGGCGCCTGGGGGGTCGCGGTCGGTTATGCGGCCAGCGAGTATTTCAGGACACCCATTCTGTGGGTCTACGTGGGCAGAAAGGGACCTTTGCGCGTTGCCGACATTGTCCGCGCGGCAAGCCCGTTCGTCCTCGGCTCCCACCTTGCGCTTGCGCTCGTCTTGCTTGCGAAGGACAGCCTCCTTGCGCACCAGCCCGTGGCCGCCCTCTTGGCAGCTGCGATCGCATCCTACATGGTCGTTGTCGCCGTCGCGCTTCTGTTTCCGGCCGGGCGAGAGACGCTGCGAGAAGGGCTACAGCTCTTCCGGACGGGATTTTTCCACTGATGGAACAAGCACCCGTAAGCTTCCGTTACCGAATTTTGGCGCCGTCCATGCGTCATGCTGGCTACTTCATTCATAGCACTTGACTAT
Source organism: Mesorhizobium sp. BAC0120 (assembly GCF_033542235.1). Taxonomy (NCBI): domain Bacteria; kingdom Pseudomonadati; phylum Pseudomonadota; class Alphaproteobacteria; order Hyphomicrobiales; family Phyllobacteriaceae; genus Mesorhizobium; species Mesorhizobium sp. BAC0120. Next base: position 37,995 of record NZ_JAWRCU010000021.1, read on the forward strand.
GCTTCGATGTAGTATTTTCTAGAAGATAGCGATCCGGAGATCGGGGGCGACGTATGAATATCTCGTCTAAGATATTCGCAATAATTGTTACATTCAATCGCAAAGATCTTCTCCATGAATGCTTGACAAAGGTCAGCGCTCAAACGCGCACTTGCGACAAGATTGTCGTCATAGACAACGAGAGCACCGACGGAACGTTCGAAATGTTGACGCAAGATTGGAGAGATTGCGTCGAGATTCATTCCCTTCCAAAAAATGTGGGCGCAGCCGGCGGCTTCAATATCGGAATGCGCATAGCCTACCAGGGAGGGGCTGACTTCCTGTGGGTCATGGACGATGACGTAATTCCGGAGGCGGACGCGCTCGAATGCCTCCTGGCCGCCAACGACGTTCTGCGAGACCAGGGGCGATCCGTGCCCTTCCTGATGTCGGTGGCGCGGTCGCCGAATGGCATGGTCACCAACGTGCCGACGATCGACAAGCGTCACAATCAGCAAGCCTACGAGAACTGGCCGGCTCTGCTCGAACACAAGATGGTTCCCGTCAGACGAGCGACCTTCGCATCGATCCTGCTGCCGCGCGACACCCTGCAGACGCACGGCCTGCCGATAGCATCGATGTTCATCTGGGGCGAGGATACGGAATACACGCTGCGTGTGACCACCGAGCATTCGGGCTATCTGGTGGGCGACAGCAAGGTCGTCCACGTGCGGCAACTCAATGGGATGATCGACATCAAGAAAGAACAGAACGCGTATCGCGTCTCATACTTCCTTCACTATTTCAGGAACAGGCTGTACACGTTCAGGAAATATTCCGGTCGGCGTGCCGCGATCGACTTCACCATTCGGCTTCTGCCTCTCATGCTTGCGCTCTGCGCTTCGCGACAGTTCGCGAAAGCCAGGATCGTGCTTTCAGGTATCCTGACCGGCTGGCTCTACGATCCGACGATCGAGCAAGCCGACGCCGTTTTCGATGACACCGGCATCCGCTCATTCCCGTCCCTGTCGGCGGCTCGGAGTGGCGCCGCGCCGCCGGTCCTCGAGTGATGGGATCCGGCCGCAGGCACCACAAAGGGGCGATCAGAACTGCACCGTTGGCATCGGCCTGTTACCGAACGGCCATCATCGTCGGTCGAAAAGCCGTGCCGTGTTGGTCACCTACTCAGCCGCCAGCTTGCGTCGCGGCACCTCGATCTCGTCTTCCGCATGCTCGAGCTCGCCATAGTCTCCCTCATGTCGACGGAACGAGGCGAGCCAGCGAGAAAGGTCGTCGAGGTAGAGATAGATCGCCGGTGTGGTGAAGAGCGTCAGAGCCTGGCTGACAAGCAACCCGCCGAACATCGTGTAGCCGAGCGGCTGGCGGATTTCCGCACCCGTGCCGTTCCCGAGCATCAGCGGCAGCGCACCGAGCATGGTGACCATGGTGGTCATCATGATGGGGCGGAAACGCAGCAGGCAGGCTTGGCGGATCGAGTCCAGGGAGCTGAGATGCTGGTCCCTCTCGGCCGTGATGGCGAAGTCGACCATCATGATGCCGTTCTTCTTCACGATGCCGATGAGCAGGATGACGCCGATCAGGCCGATCAGGTTGAACTCCATATGGAATAGAAGCAGCGTCCCGAAAGCGCCGAGCCCGGCGGAAGGCAGCGTGGAGAGAATGGTCAGGGGGTGGATGTAGCTCTCATAAAGTATTCCGAGGATCAGATAGACCACGACCAGTGCCCCGAGGATGAGAAGCGGCACCGAAGAGAGCGATTGCTTGAATGCTTGCGCCGTTCCCGTGTAGCTGGTCTGGATGGTCGCGGGCAGCCGCATATCGGCGGCCGTCTTGTCGATCGCGGCGGTGGCTTGGCCGAGCGCCACGCCGGGCGGCAGGTTGAAGCTGATCGTCACCGAGGGGAACTGGCCTTCGTGGTTGATGACCAGCGGCTGCACGGGCGCCGTCGTCCATTTGGCGATGGCCGAGAGCGGCACCTGCGCGCCGTTTGCCGCCGTCAAATAGATCTCGTTGAGCGACTTGAGGCTGCCGCGCAGCGACGGCAGCACCTCCATGATCACGTCGTAAGTCGAAAGCTGCGTGAAGTACTGCGCGATCTGGCGCTGTCCGAAGGCGTCATTCAGCGTGTTGTCGACATCGTTGGCGGTGAGCCCGTAGCGGGAAGCCTGGTCGCGGTCGACATGCAGCGTCAGCGTCGTGCCGGAACTCATTTGGTCGGTCGTGACGGCCGCCAGTTCGGGCAGGCGCTGCAAGGCGCCCAACAGTTTGGGTGCCCATTGGTCGAGCGCGTCAAGATCGCTGCTTTCCAGGACATACTGATACTGCGAGGCGGACAGCTTGCCGCCGACACGCACGTCCTGCGCGGCCTGCATGACGAGGCGCGCGCCCGGCACCGCAGCTAGTTGCGGTTGTAGTCGCCGAATCACTTGGCCGGCCGAGGCATCACGCTCGCTCCGCGGCTTCAACTGGATGAACATGCGGCCGGTATTCTGCGTGTTCCCGCCGCCGCCCGTGGATGCCGCAAAATGCGCCACAGCCGGGTCCTTCGAAACGATCTCGGCGAATTGCCTCATATACGACTGCATCTGATCGACGGAGACGTCCTGCCCGGCGAGCGCCTGGCCGAAGATCAGGCCGGTGTCCTGCTGCGGGAAGAAACCGCTGGGAACGATCGTGAATAAGTAGCCGGTAAGCCCGACGCAGGTGAGGAACACCAGCAAGGTGATGAAGCGATGCCTCAGCGCCGTGTCGAGGCCGCGCTCATAGCCGCGCAGCATTCCTTCGAAAAACCGCTCACTCCATTGGTACACCTTGCCGTGACGCGCCTCGGCCACCGGCCTGATGAAGCGCGACGCCAGCATGGGAGTGAGTGTTAGCGAAACGAACGCCGAGACCAGGATGGTCATGGCAAGCGTCACCGCGAATTCCTTGAACAGGCGGCCGATGATGCCGCTCATCAGGAGCAACGGGAGCAGTACGGCTACCAGAGAGATGCTGATCGACAGAATGGTGAAGCCGATCTCGCTGGCGCCGAGGATGGCCGCATCCATTGGCTTCTCGCCATGCTCGATATGGCGAACGATGTTCTCCAGCATCACGATGGCGTCGTCGACCACAAACCCCACGGAAATCGTCAACGCCATGAGCGACAGGTTGTCGATGCTGTAGCCGGCAAGCCACATGAGGCCACATGCGCCAAACAGGGCAAGCGGCACTGTAAAGGCCGGAATCGCGGTGGCCCAGACATTGCGGAGGAAGAGGAAGATCACCATCACGACCAGCCCGATGGTGAGCATCAGCGTGAACTGCACGTCCGTGACCGAAGCGCGGATGGTCTGGGTCCGATCGGAAAGCACCTGCACCTTCAGCGAAGCCGGCATGGAGGCGGTCAACATCGGCAGCTCCGCCTTGATCTTGTCGACCGTCTCGATGATGTTGGCGCCGGGTTGCTTCCAGATCACGAGGACGACGCCGCGTGTCCTGTCGGCCCAGCCCGCCTGGGTGTAGTCCTGCGCGTCCAGCACCGCCCGCCCGATATCCTTGACCCGCACCGGTGCCCCGTCACGATAGGCGATGACGGCATTGTTCCAGTCGTGGGCAGCGGTCATCTGGTCGTTGGCGAAGATGGTGAAGGATCGCACTGCGCCCTCGATGTTGCCTTTCGGCATATCCACCGTGTTGATCGAGAGCGGGGCGCGCACCGCTTCCAATGAAAGGCCCCTCGCCGCGAGCTTGCTCGGATCGAGTTGCACGCGGATCGAGGGCGTCTGCTGTCCCCCGACCAGCACCTGAGCGACGCCGTTGACGTGGCTGATCACCTGGGCGAGCTTGGTATAGACATCGTCGCTCACGGTCGTCAGCGGCAAGTCGGTCGAAGTGGCCCCGATCAGCATGATCGGCGAATCGGTCGGGTTGATCTCCCTGTAAGTCGGTGGATTAGGCAGGTTCTTCGGCAATTGTCCGCCGGCAGCGTTGATGGCCGACTGCACTCGTTCGGCGGCCGCTGCAATTTGGACGTCGAGATCGAATTGCAACGTGATCTGGCTGGAGCCGGACAGGCTGCTCGACGACATTTCGGCAATGCCGGGAATCTGCGCAAACTGCGTCTCGAGCGGCTGCGTCACCGACGATGCCATGGTGATCGGATCGGCGCCCGGCAGATTGGTCGACACCTGGATGGTGGGAAAGTCGACATTCGGCATCGGTGCGACCGGCAAGGTGAAATACGCGACCACGCCGACGAACAGCACTCCCACCATCAAGAGCGATGTGGCGATGGGAAAGCGGATGAAGGGTGCGGAGACGCCGATCGCTGCCATCAGCCTGTACTCCCCGCCTGCGCGGTACCGGTATGGATCTGTCCGCCGCTTTCTGGTTGAGGAGCAGGCTTCGCGTCGACGCTTGAGCCGTCTACCACCCGGTACTGCCCGGCGACCACGACACGCTGCCCAGGGTTCAGGCCGTTGGTGACGACGGTGTTGCCGCCATCGGACGGACCTGCCTCGATCGCTTGACGATGGGCTTTGCCGTCGTCGCCGACCACATAGGCGAAGAGCCCGTCCGGGCCGTGCTGCACGGCTTCGTCGGGCACGACGACTGCCTGGGGCAGCATGCCGATGCGCATACGCGTGTTGACCGACATGCCAGGCCACAATGCATTGTCCTGGTTCTCGAATGTCGCCTTGAGCGAAATCGTGCCCGACGCCTGGTCGACCTGGTTCTGGACCGCCTCGAGCTTGCCGGTCGCGAGCACAGTCTTCATGTCCGGGCCAAGCGCGTCGATCGAAACGGGGCCGGCCGCGGAGGTCTTGTTGATGGCCGATATCTGCTCCTGAGGCTCGGTGAAGGACACGTAGATGGGTTGAAGCTGAACGACCGTGAAAAGGCCGGGGCTTTGATTGGCCTGCACGATGTTGCCGGGGTCGATCGTGCGGAAGCTCGTCTTCCCGGTCAGCGGCGAGGTGATCCTGGTCCAGTCGAGATTGAGCTGGGCCGACTCGATTGCGGCTTTGTCGCCCTCGATCTCGGCGGCCGTCGAGTTGACGACGGCCTGCTGGTTGTCGACATCCTGCTGCGTTTCGAAGGTCTTTTGCAGGAGGGTGGAAAGGCGATTGAGGACGCCCTGCGCATTCTTGAGCGTTGCTTCGTCCTGCGCATGCCTGGCCTTCGCTTGGTCGAGCGCCGCCTGATACGGTGCGGGATCGATCTCGGCGAGCAGGTCGCCCTGCCTGACCATCTGCCCCTGCTTGACCGGCACCTGAATGACGACGCCGGTGACGCGGCTGGAGATGGTGACGCTGTTCAGGGGCGTGACCGTTCCGAGGCCGTACAGGTAGAGAGCGAAATCGGATTTCTGCACGTTAGCCACAGTGACCGGGACTTTGGGCGCAGGCTGCGATGACTTTGCTGCTTGCTCGGCCTTTACCGTCGCATCGACGTGATTGCGCCACAGGCCGTAGCCGCCGCCCAGCAACACGAGCGCGACCAGAAGCACGATGCCGCCAGCGCGCCTACGCGGTTTCCCTTGGCTGTTTTTGGAAGTCTTCATGATGCCGCCCACTAGCTGACAAGAACAACAAGCCTTTCAGGGTGGTTGGGGGACTGGGATCGGCCAGACCTCAGCGGGACGGTAATATAGATGGCCCCGCCTATCAGCTTACAAGTGAGCCATTTGGTTTCCGCGCATTCAAGGATGCGTGATGCAGCTTTGAATGCACGAGCGATCCAAAATTACATTTTGGTCATATCCCGGCCCTTGGGCGTGGCAGGAATTTCTGCCTCACCATCCGCTCGGGCGAGACACATGGTGCCGCTTTCCGCCTTCAGCCAATATGCGCCTGCAACCACGCCGGTGTCGATCAGCCATCAGTGACACTTCGTCGCCACGACCATTTCGTTCAACCTCTCCGCAGGTGCCAAGCTCGGCGACGCGACCGCAGCGATCGACAGGGCCATGGCCGAATTTGGTATGCCCGTCACGATCCGCGGGTCGCTGGCCGGGACGGCCTCCGCCTTCCGCTCGGCGCTGGTGAACGAGCTTCTCCTCGTCGCTGCAGCGCTCGCCACGATCTACATCGTGCTCGGCATTCTCTATGAGAGCTATATCCACCCCATCACGATACTTTCGACCCTCCCCTCCGCTGGCATCGGCGCGCTGCTTGCACTGATCTTCACCGGCATGGAGTTCGACGTCATTTCACTGATTGGCATCATCCTCCTGATCGGGATCGTGAAGAAGAGCGCGATCATGATGATCGACATGGCACTGCAGGCGGAGCGGCTGGAGCGCCTCTCTCCGCGCGAAGCCATCCACAAGGCCTGCGTCATGAGGTTCCGGCCGATCATGATGACGACCTGCGCGGCGCTGCTAGGCGCGCTCCCGCTGGCGCTTGAAACGGGCACCGGCGCCGAGATACGCCAGCCGCTCGGCATCGCCATCGTGGGAGGGCTCCTCGTCTCGCAATTGCTGACGCTCTACACCACGCCCGTCGTCTATCTCTGCCTCGACCGCCTCCGCTTCCGGCAAGTGCCGCGTTATGCGGTGGTGGCGAGGTGACAACCTGCCTTTGGAGCATCGAAGAGCGGGGCGGTTTTCGGACCAATCCGATGCTTGAACAAAGCGATAGAGCGGCGCGACAGGCAATTCTCTCATCGGCGCGGAACCCGGAAGCATCGCGGAGGTTGAGGCCGCTGCGGCGGTGAACTTCTTATCAGATTCCCCTCATTGCCGGGTGAGGCTGCTCCGCGAGGTTCGTGATGTCTGGAAAATTGCCGGTCGGAGCCACCGCGATCGATCTGCTTGCGCTGGTAGAGCAGAGTGACGACACCGACCTCGTGTTCGTAACCGCGAGCGAGCGCCGAGCGAGGCGCGTCGCCCGATTCCTGCAAGCGGTGTGTTCCCACTGGATCGTGGTCTTTCCGCCCTGGGATTGCCTCCCCTATGACCGCATCCTGCCGTCGCGCGAGATCATCGGCGAACGCATGAAGGTGCTGCGCATGCTGACCCGGCCTGCAGAGCGAACCCGCATCGTCATTACCACACCCGATGCGGCCCTGCAGCGCGTTCCGCCGAGATCGGCGCTGCGCACATTTGAGCTGCGGGTTGGACAGCATCTCGATCCTGACGAATTCCGCTGCTTTTGCGAGCTTGCCGGCTATGTGCTCGACGATCGGGTGGACGAAGTGGGCGAAGCCGCCTTGCGTGGTGAAGTCATCGACATCTTTCCCGCCGGTTCCCCTTCTCCGGTCCGGCTGGAGATGCGAAACGGGAAGATCGGCGCCATTCGCCCGTATGATCCCCTAAGTCAGCGCACGCAAGGAGCGCTCGAATTCCTGCTCCTGGATGCCGTATTGGAAGGGATACCTGCTCACGGCCTGAGGCCGCCTGAAGGTGAGGCGCATTCCCGTGCCCAGCCACAGATGGAGACGCTGTTCGATTACCTGCCGACAGCTCGGCTTGTGATAGAACCGTCGGCTGGCAAGCGCTGCGAAGCCGTCCTGGCAGCTATATCGGAAGCATATCGCGACCGAATAGGCACTCCCGAGGGGAAGGCGCCCTCCAGGCACTCAGTCCCGGAACCCAGCCTGCTATTTCTCGAGCCCCAGCAATGGAGTGATCTCGTCGCCCACCGGGCTATTCGGCTTCAATCCAGAGGCAGCGCCAAACCAGTGCCCTTCTTCGCCTCCGCCCCCCGTCCCGGGCGTGCCTTTGTCGATTTCCTGCACGGCCAGATAGCCGCAGAAAGACGGATCGTCTTGACGGCAGCCTCCGGGGATATTCTCGAAAGGCTCTGCCGCCGCGCCGAGGGTGCGACTGCTCGCCATCCGGAAGCTGTCTCCGACTGGCAGGCTGTTCTGAAGGCTGGCAAGCCCTCCATCCTCTCCCTGAAGGCCGATCTGGAGGAAGGGTTCCTGGATGAGGAACGCGGTATTGCCGTCGTCGCAGCACCCGACGTGCTCGGCAGCCGCATCAGAGGCGGCCAGGATGCGCGCTCCATCAGGCCGGCATACTCGCTCAGCGAGGCCGCGCAATTCCACCTCGGCGATCTGGTGGTCCACATCGACCACGGCATCGGCGCGCTGCGCGACCTGGAGCGAGTGGATGCGCCTGAAAGCCCGCAAGAGGCGATCCGGCTCGGCTATGCCAAGGATGCCACCCTGCTTGTTCCCTCGGATGATGCCGACAAGCTCTGGCAATATGGTTCGAATGAAGGTGCGGTGCCTCTGGACCGGCTGGACGGTGATGGGTGGCTGAGACGCCGCAGCGAGATTGAGCGTGTACTCGAACGGACGGCGCGCGCCATGCACGCATACGCCGCACGACGCAAGGAGGCGAAGGCACCGAAACTGCTGCCGCCTTTGCCCGCCTATGAGCGTTTTGTGGCGAGATTCCCGTTTTCCGAAACACCCGATCAGAGCAGTGCCATCGAAGCTGTGCTGAAGGACCTCGCGTCCGGTCAGCCGATGGATCGGCTGGTGGTCGGCGACGTGGGGTTCGGCAAAACAGAGGTTGCTCTCAGGGCCGCGGCAGCAGCCGCATTCTCGGGAAAGCAGGTCGCCATCGCCGTGCCCACCACCGTTCTGGCCCGGCAGCACTTCAACACGTTCAAACGCCGCTTCGCCGGCCTTGGTATCGAGGTGGCACATCTATCGCGTCTGGTCGGACGCAAAGAGGCGGCCTACGCGAAAAAGGGGCTGGCCGACGGCAGCGTGCAGGTGGTGGTCGGCACCCATGCCCTGGCGGGCAAGACCGTGGCTTTCGCCGATGCAGGGCTTCTGGTGATAGATGAGGAGCATCGCTTTGGCGCTGCCCACAAGCGTAAGCTCAGGAAGATGGCAGACGGGATCCATGTCCTGACCCTCACCGCCACGCCAATCCCCCGTACGCTCCAAATCGCCTTGATAGGCCTGCAGGACCTCTCGGTGATCACGACCCCGCCTTCTCGGCGCCGGCCGATTCGCACCTTCTGCATACCATTCGAGCGAGAACTTGTTGGGGTGGCCCTGCGGCGCGAGAAGCGGCGCGGCGGGCAGAGTTTCGTTGTCGTGCCGAGAATAGAGGATATCGAGCCGACGCTCGGGCAGTTGCGCGCAGTCGCAGCCGATCTCGATATCAAGGTCGTCCATGGAAAGCTGCCGGCCGCCAAAGTGGACGAAACCTTCGTCGCATTCTCGGAAGGTCGGGGAGACGTGCTTCTGTCGACCAGCATCATCGAGAGCGGACTGGACGTCCCCGCCGCCAACACCATGATCGTGCTCAGAGCCGAACTGTTCGGCCTGGCCGAGTTGCACCAGCTTCGCGGGCGTGTGGGGCGCGGATCGCAGCAGGCATTCTGCTATCTCATGACCGAGCCGGGAAGCGAGCTACCGGAGAGCACGTTGAAGCGGCTGGATACGCTGCGGGTGTTTGACCAGCTCGGGGCAGGCATGGAAATCGCCGCGCGCGACCTCGGTTTGCGCGGCGCCGGAGACCTGATGGGCGAGGAGCAGGCCGGGCATGTCAGGTTGATCGGGATCGGCCTCTATCAGGAGCTATTGAGCGAAGCGATCCGGCGAGTGGGCGGGGAGCAGATCCGCCATCTGAGCACCGATTTCCAGATCAACACACCCGCCAGAGTGCCCGAGGATTACATCCCTGAACCCGAAATCCGGCTCAATCTCTATCATCGCGCCGCACGGGCTTCCGAACCGGCCGACATTGACCGCCTTGCCGACGAAATTGCCGATCGCTTCGGGCCGCCTCCTGGACCGGTACGCACCCTGCTCGAGCTTGCAGCCATACGGACGCTTGGCCGATCCCTGAAGATCGTGAAAATCGCGGCCGGCCCGAAGGCGATTGCGTTGACCTTCCAGTCCGGATCCGATCCGCGAGGGACATTTGGCGATCACCTCGCACAATCCGATGGCGATCTGGAGTGGAAGAGCGAGCGGCTGATCCTTCGAAAAAGGTCGGACAATCCGGAACAGCAAATGAGGCTCGTGCTTGAATTGCTCACCAGCCTGCATGAAAGTTGAGTCGAGTACCGCCGTTCGAGGTGCCGCGTCTCCATTCTGCTCCAGGGGCGCGCTCGCCTGGACGGAGATGCGCGCGAGGGGTAGTCCTCTGGCAAGCACAACGAAGCGGCCGTCCCATTCACGCCGGCCTTCGCGACGACAAGAGGGATAGAGAGCCATGCGTGCGACCCGATTGATGGCCACCCACGATATCCGCACGGCCGAGCTCCCGGTGCCGGATCCCGGTCCAGGCGAGGTGCTGATCCGGGTCGAGGCGGCCGGCATTTGCGGGACCGACCGCCACCTCTTCAAAGGTGAGTTCCCGTGCAAGCCGCCGGTAACGCTCGGGCACGAATTCTCGGGCGTTGTGATCGGCGCCGGTGCCGGCGTCGACATAGCAGAGGGCTCTCGCGTCGTCTGCGATCCCAATGACTGGTGCGGGCGCTGCGAGGCATGCCTGCGCGGCCGGGTGAATTTATGCGAGCGCAACGTCGCTACGGGCATCCACCGCGACGGCGGTTTTGCCGAGTATGCCGTCTTCCCGGCGCGCAAGGCAGTGCCGCTTCCGGCCGATCTCGATCCCTTGCATGGCGCATTTTGCGAGCCGCTCGCCTGCACGCTGCACGGGGTCGACATGGGTGCGCCTCTGGCCGGCGAGCGCGTGCTTGTCATCGGCGGCGGCGTGATCGGCCTGCTCGCGCTCCAGCTCGCGCGCCTTGCCGGAGCCGAAACCATGCTTCTCACCCGCCACCCGGCCAAACATGAGCTCGCCCGTGAGTTCGGCGCGACGGAGACCGCCGCCACGCCGGACGAGGCTGCTCGCCTGTGGCCGAAGGGGGCGGACCTGACGCTCGAATGCGCCGGCGTGCCGGAAACCGTCGCCTGCGCCGCGCCGCTGACACGGGCGGGTGGCCGTATCGTCATTTTGGGCGTGCTTCCGCAAGGATTGAAGGTACCGATCGAGCCCTTCGATCTGCTGTTCCGGGAAGTCCAGCTTCACTTTGCCTTCATCAACCCGTTCACCCAGGCGCGCGCCGCCAACCTGATCACGTCTGGCAGGATTGCCGTCGCGCCCCTGATTTCACGCGTGATCCCGCTGGAGGCGGCCGCCGAAACCATCGCTTCGGCGCCTGCGCCGGGCGAGGTGAAGGTGCTGATCGTGCCTTAGCGCTATTCTGGTCGCAGGGATCAGGCCAACCGGTCCAGATCGTCATAGAGTGCCTGCGAATGGCGATAGAGCCTATCGAAAACCGGCTGCATCCCGGCATAGGTCTCTGCCCATCGCGGGTCGGGAGCAACTTCCTCCGCATAGCTCACGAAGGCATCGGCGCCTTGCTGCAGGCTGGAGAAACGCCCTTCGGCAGTTGCAGCAAGGATAGCGCAGCCAACAACGCCGCATTCCGGCTCTTGCGGCACGACGATCGGAATTCCGTAAGCGCTGGCCTTGATCTTGAGCCACAGCTTAGTCTTGGCGCCTCCGCCGGACGCGACGACGCGTTCCAGCTTCCGGCCGGATTTCGTTTCCATCACGCGTATCTGCCGCGTCACAGCGAAGGCAACACCTTCGAGCACTGCGCGATGCAGGTGGGCAAGTCCGTGACCTGCCGTGATGCCGAAGAACTGTGCGCGGGCGTTGCGGTGCTTGCCGAGCCGCTCCCCCACCAGATAGGGCATGAAGAAGAGCCGCTCGGAGCCTGCGGGCGCCTCCGCCGCTTTCGCGACGATTTCCTCATAGCCGAGTGCTTTCTCGTGGAAAGCACGACGCGCCCAGCGCACGGCATCTCCGCCGCTTTCGAGCAGCATGAAGGCGCCCCAATTGCCTTCGGGCGTGCCGACATTGCACATCTCGGGATCGAGCAACGGCTTTTCCGAAACCAGGGTGATGATCGAGGATGTGCCCGTCACATCCGAGCCGAGACCCGGCCGGCAGACGCCCGAGCCGAGAAGCGCCACGGGATAATCGCCGCCTCCGACGAGCACGGGTAAGCCGACGCTGAGCCCGGTCTCGTCAGCCGCAGCTTTGGTGACATGTCCAAGAATCTCCACCGGCATGCGGATTTGCGGGAGCTTGGCGATGTCGAGATCGAGTCTCTCGCACATCAGATTCGACCACTGGCCTGTCCGAGGATCCATGAGGAAGCTGCAGGCAGCATCCGTGCGATCCATGGCGACCTCGCCGGTCAGCCGGAAATTGATGTGGTCCTTGGGCATCATGACCGCGGCGGCCCGCCGATATGCCGTCGGATCATTGTCCCGGATCCATTGCAGCTTGAAACCGGGCCAGGCCGGGGTGGCGGGATTGGCGCAGTCGGCGAGGTAGTCCGAAGCAGCAAAGCGCGTCTCGAAGCTCGCCACCAGGGCGCTTGTGCGCTTGTCGTTCCAAAGCGGCACCGTTTCGCGGGTAAGCTCACCGTTTTCGTCGATCAGCACGGTCCCGTGCATCTGCCCGCAGGCCGCGACACTGGAGATCCTTGTGCGGGCGCCCTCCACGCTTTCGAGGACGGCGCGGATCGCGCTTGCGACCCCGGTCCACCAGTCGCGCGGTCGCTGCTCCGACCAGCCAAAGGCCGGAACGACCTGATCGTGCTCCGAGGCGCGCAGCGAAACGATCTTGCCTTGTCGGTCGACCAGCGCAGCTCGCACGCTGCCCGTACCTACATCGATGGCCAGAATCAGATCGCGGCTCATTCGTGTTTCCCCTTAGGTCGCCTCAGCGGCGCAGCAACCACATCGAATGATATTGGAGGAGGATGGCGCCGACCATCATTGCACGCAAAGGCATCCATTGATGAGCCTGCACGCGCGCGAACTTATTTGGTAGCATAGTTACAGAAATCTTTGGGTCAACGCGAATTCGACCCGCAGGAATTGCGACTTCAGGGGCTATTGATTTCCCTCAAGCGCTCGCTTTATGTAGTTCCGCTACAGAACGGAGAGACGTATGAAACTGCGCGAACCCGCCAGCTGCGCGGTCGAGCTCGCATCGGGGAGGATGACCGGGGGTACGGGACGCTATGTGAAACGAATGAGCGACCTGCACGGCCTCTATGAGGACGAGCGCGCGTTCCAGCTTGCTCTCGACAAGGCTGGGGATCCGATCGCCTACGAGGTGTCGGAATTTCGACCGTCGGCCGACGCGGGCGACATGATCTTCGGATTGACGCGAATGAGCCCCGGAAGGATCGGAGCCGAGTTCTTTATGACGCGTGGCCATATCCATGCCCGCGCCGACCGGCCGGAGGTATATTACGGCCAGAAGGGCGTTGGCTTGATGCTCATGGAATCGCCGCAGGGCGAAACGCGGGTCGTCGAGATCGGTCCTCAGGTCATCTGCTACGTTCCGCCGTATTGGATCCACCGGTCCGTCAACACCGGTGCGGAGGATTTCGTGATGATGTTCAGCTATCCAGCGGATTCAGGCCAGGACTACGGCATCATCGAACGCTCCCGCGGGATGCGGCATCGGGTGGTCGCCGACGACAGCAAAGGCTGGGCTCTGATCGAGAACGAACACTATGTTCCGCGCTCCGCCGAAGCTGTGGGGCAGCTGATGAGGCATCCGGCATGAAAGGCGCCCGCAGGGCAATCGCATATGGCGACGCGGACCCCCGCTCCGCCTCGCTTCGCTCGGCACCAACCAGGGGCGCCGTCGCTGCGGCCGCAACACACGGTTTGCTCTCATGAGATACACTTCCGCACGCCGCCCGACGATCTATTTCATCGGCGTCAGCACCGGCAAGAGCTCCATAATGAGGGTCTTTCCGGCCTGGGCAAAGCACCTCGGCCTCGAAGATGCCGCCATTGTCGGGATGGACTTCCCGCTTCATGCCGATGCTGCGCTCTATCGCGAAGCGGCGGCTTTCATTCGGGACGATCCGCTCTCGCTCGGCGCGCTCGTGACGACCCACAAGATCGATTTCTACCGGGCCTGCCGTGACATGTTCGACGAGATCGATCCGCATGCGCGACTCATGGGCGAGACCAGCTGCCTCTCGAAGCGCGACGGCCGGTTCATCTGCAAGGCGAAGGACCCGATCTCCTCCGGGCTTACCCTCGATAGCTTCCTCGGCCAGGACTATTTCGCCCGCACCGGCGGCGCGCTCTTTTCGATGGGCGCTGGAGGTTCCACGATTGCCATCACCTGGCACCTCATGCGCCGGTCGCGCGGCAAGGATGTCCCCTCGCGGATCGTCGTCTCCGATCGCAGCCCCGAGCGGCTCGACGAGATAGCGGGCATCCACCGCCAGATCGAATGCGACGTGCCGGTCGAATATGTGCTCCCAGAACGTCCGGACGCCAATGACCATGTAATGTCCACGCTGCCTCCGGCTTCGCTGGTGATCAACGCGACAGGTTTGGGAAAGGACGCGCCTGGGTCCCCGCTGACGGACGCAGCGCGCTTTCCCGATCGAGCCATCGCGTGGGAACTCAATTATCGCGGCGACCTGCTTTTCCTCGACCAGGCGCGGCGCCAGCAGCAGGCAAAGGCGCTGCAGGTGGAAGACGGCTGGACCTATTTCATTCACGGCTGGACACAGGTGATTGCCGAGGTGTTCGACATCGAAATCCCGACATCCGGCGCCGGGTTCGATCGCCTTTCTGAGATCGCAGCTGCCGCCGGAGCTACGGCCTCCTCCGCCGCTGCGGGTAACAAAGCGGGCGGCCGGCCGCCCGGCAGCGACTGATCGCACACGGCCACGCTCCAGCGTCACGTGCTACCAGTGCGGGAATGGAAGCCGCGAGGGCAAAGCGAGCATGGCCCTGGATGAGCGACTTGAAGAGCGGCGGATCGCGAACATGAACATCATCGAGATCGTTCGCACGAAACGGGATCAGCTGCGCAAATCCGATCGCAAGGTCGCTGATGTCGTCCTCGCCGATCCGCGCCGCATCCTGAATGCGACGGTGGCTGAAACGGCTGCGCTCGCAGCTGTCAGCCAGCCGACGGTTATCCGCTTCGCGACCTCGATCGGCTGCACCGGCTTCCAGGACTTCAAATTGCGTCTTGCGCAAAGCCTCGCGCTCGGAACGCCGGCGACGCATTCGGTGCTGCTCGACACAGACAGCATCGAGGCCGTTGCCGGGAAAATCTTCGACTACACGATGACGAGCCTCGATTGGGCCCGTAAGCATCTGGACAAGACCCAGCTCGAGAAAGCGATCGACATTCTTGCGCAAGCTCGTGCGATCGAGTTCTTCGGCTTCGGCGCGTCGGGCATTGTTGCCCAGGATGCGCAGCAGAAGTTCCCGCTTTTCGGCGTGCCGTGCGGCGCCGAGCAGGATTCCCACCAGCAACTCATGTCGGCCGCCATGATGAAGCCCGGCGACGTCGCGGTGGTCATTTCCAACACGGGAACGACCCGGTCGATCATCGAAGTGGCCCGGATCGCGCGGGAGAACGGTGCCAAGGTGGTCGGTCTCATCGGGGCGCCCTCGCCGCTGGTGGAGCATTGCGACGTGCCTGTTCTGATCGAGACGCTCGACAATACCAACATCTACACGCCGACCATTTCGCGGATCGCAGCTTTGACCGTCGTCGATATTCTCTCGACGGCCGTAGCCATGCGCCGCGATCCGAACCACCGGGAGCGGATAACGGCAATGAAGAAGCTCCTGCGGGAGACCCGCTCAGTACGCATCGTCTGAAGGGGATCCCTCGAAGGAAATCGGGCGTCTGCCCTAGGTAGTAAAATTACATGATTGCGACCGCCGCCCAAAGCTGAAATCGAAAAGGTGGAAAATTCTGGCCAGCCGCGGCGTTGACGTTGAAGTTCCTGTAACTATGCTACAGTTGTGCTCGGACAGGGGAGGTCCGGAGCTCATATGTCGGGACAAGCCGACTGGCCGAAGCGGTATCAATGGGAGGAATGGATTCCAGCGAAGCCACGACCTAAGATCGCCCTTCTGCCGCCATGTCGATGGCGGCGAAGACGCTTCAGCTGACGGGAGGATCAGATTCTAACCGCAATTCGATGAGGTCGGATTGCATCAACAGGGAGGAGGAACTCGATGAGAATTGCAGCCTTGTTGGCCGGCGCTTCGGCCGCCTGTGCGGCGGCATGCATGCCTGCGCTCGCACAGGACAAGCCGTTTGCCGGCGTGACTGTGAACGTCATAACCCAGACCGGGGCGATCCAAGAGCCGCTGCAGCGGCGCGCCCCCGAGTTCGAAAAGCTCACCGGCGCGAAGATCAACGTGATCGCGGTGCCGTTTTCCGATCTCTATCAGAAGATCCTGACCGACTGGGCGAGCGGCACCAATTCCGTCGACGCCGCGGTCTTCGCTCCGCAATGGATGGTCGACTACATCGCCGGCGGTTATCTCGATGACCTGACCACGCGCATCGAAGGCGACAAGGACATCAAGCAGGACGACGTCGGCGCTTTCTTCCGCGACTTCTCGGAGAAGTATAGCGGCAAGGCCTACATGGTCACGCTCGATGGTGACTTCCACATGATGTACTACCGCAAGGACGTCCTCGACGCCGCCGGGCAGAAGGTGCCCACGACGTGGGACGAATATCTCGCCGTGGCCAAGGCGGTGCACGGCAAGGACATGAATGGCGACGGCACGCCGGATTTCGGCTCCTGCATCGCCAAGAAGCGCAATGCGCAGAGCTACTGGTTCGTCACCGACGTGGTCGGCTCGATGACCCAGTCGCGGGGCACCAGCCAGGGCACGTTCTTCAACACGAAAGACATGACGCCGCTGGTCAACAATGAAGCCTTTCGCAAGGCGCTCGATTTCCTGCAGGAATCGACGAAATACGGTCCGCCGGACGAGCTCAATCTCGACGTCGCCGACACGCGCCCGCTTTTTGCGTCGGGCCGCTGCGCGTTGAACCTCGACTGGGGCGACGTCGGCACGATCTCGATTGATCCCAAGCAGTCCAAGGTGATGGGCAAGTGGGGCGCCGCGATCATGCCCGGCTCGAAGGAGGTCCTCAATTGGGAAACCGGAAAGCTGGAGGCTTGCACGGCTGAAAGCTGCCCGCATGCGATCGATGGGGTCAATCATGCTCCCTTCGCGGCCTTTGGTGGCTGGGGCGGCGGCATCAACGCGGCTGCCGATCCTAAGGTGAAGGACGCCGCCTTTGCCTATTTCTCCTACATGACGCAACCGGAGCAGTCGAATTCCGACGTGACGATCGGTGGGACTGGTTTCAACCCCTACCGGACGTCGCAGCTCTCTTATAGCGATCTCTGGAAGAATGCCGGCATGAGCGAAGAAGAGGCCAAGGTCTATCTGGGCGCAATCAACCAGAGCATGAACAGCCCCAACATGATCCTCGACCTACGTATTCCGCAAAACCAGAAATACCAGCAGGTCGTGCTCGACGAGGCGATTTCTCGCTTCCTCGCCGGCGAAATCGACAAGGAAGCCACGGTCAAAGCCGTCGAGGACGGCTGGAACGAGCTGAACGACGAGATCGGCAAGGACGAGCAGCTCAAGTTCTACAAGGCGACCATCGGCGCCAAGGATTAGGATCTGAACATCGAGCCGGCGCGGGTCACTACCCGTGCCGGTCTCGACCGTTTCGGCACATCCGGTACCGAATGACCGCAACCACCGACACGCTTCCCGCAACAGCCAAACATCGCGGCTGGGCCGAATGGCTGGACCGCCAGTCCGGGCCCGTCATGGTGATGCCGGCCGTCATCGTGCTGCTCTGTTTCGCGATTTTCCCGCTGCTGATCTCTGCCTATCTGTCGCTGTCGCGCTTCGCGCTCGCGCCGGGCGGCTTCACGCTGAAATTCATAGGGCTGGTCAACTACCGCAAGCTGTTGACGGGGTCGCAACAGTATCACCTCCTCGGCAAGTTCGGCGATATGGGCGTCCTGCAGTGGGGCCTGCTGGCGTTGATTGCGGCAGGGCTGCTTCTCATCCTTGCCCGGTATTTGCTGCGGGGCCGAGCGACCGTCCTCGGCACGCTCGGCCGGATCATCTCGATTGCCCTCGCCTTCGGCCTCGCAACCGTCGCGGTGGCGACGTTCGCCCCTGGCGGGGTGCCTGGCACGGCGATCAACACGCTGCTTTATGTGATCATCGGCGTTGCAGTGCAATTCGGACTCGGCCTCGGGCTGGCGCTTCTCTGCGGCCAGCCGATCCGGGCACGCAACTTTTTTCGCGTCCTGTTCTTCATTCCTCTGATGGTCACGCCTGTCGGGATCGCCTACACCTTCCGCATGCTGGCCGACATGCAGAAGGGCCCTTTCGCGCCCCTGCTGCGCACCTTCGGGGTCACCGAATGGTCGTGGGCGAACGAGGCATGGTCGGCCCGTCTGATGGTCTTGATCGGCGACACCTGGCAGTGGACGCCGTTCATGTTCATCGTGCTGCTGGCGGCCATCGAAAACCAGTCGCGCGACCAGATCGAGGCCGCCCGCCTCGACGGCGCCAGCGGCTTCCAGATCTTCCGCGACATCACCTGGCCGGCCATCGCGCCGGTCGCCGCCACAATCGTCCTGATCCGGCTGATCGAGGCCTTCAAGATCATCGACCTCCCCAACGTGCTCACCGGCGGCGGCCCGGGGCTCGCGACGGAATCCATGACACTGCACTCCTTTATCGCCTGGCGTACGCAAGATCTCGGCGGCTCCGCCGCCGTCGGGTACATGCTGCTCTTTATCTCGACGATCGCCTGCGTGTCGTTCTTCAATTTCGTGGTCCGGCCGGCGCGCCGGTTCGAGCAATGACGGCCGAGAATCGCACCCTTTTCCGCCGGCTGTTCGAACCGGCCTCCGTCGACAGCCAGGCACCCGCGGCGCAGGTCATCACCTATGCGCTGCTCATCTTATGGTCGCTGGTGGTGCTGGTTCCGCTTTACTGGGTGCTGATCACCTCGTTCAAGGGTGCGGGCGAGGTCGACAACGGTCCCTTCTACATACCCTTCGTCGACTTCACCCCCTCGCTCGATGCCTGGAATTTCATGCTCCTGGAGAACAACACGCTCGGGCCCTACCTCAACTCCGTCGTCGTCGCGCTGGTTAGCACCGTGCTCGCAGTGCTGATCGGCTCGCTCGCTGCCTATGCCTTGGTGCGCATCCGATTCCAGGTGAAGCTGGCCGGCGTAGCTATCTTCCTCGTGCTGCTTGCTGCCGTCATCGGGGCGGTTGCCAGTTTCGGTATCGCCTGGGAGCTCGCAGTGGGCGTGGCGCTGGCGCTGTTCGTGATCGCGCTGCTCACGCTGGTGCGTCGAACACGGCTCGCGGTCGGCAACAACGACGTCGAATTCTGGATCATCTCCAACCGCATCATGCCGCCGATCGTCGCGGTCCTGCCGATCTACGTGATGTTCCAGCAGCTCAGGCTACTTGACACGCAGGTTGCGCTGATTGCCACCTACACCGCCGTCAACCTGCCGATCGTGGTCTGGCTGACGCGCGACTTCTTCGCCGCCATTCCGCTCGACCTCGAGGAGAGCGCCGAGATCGACGGCGCCTCGAAGTTCCGCGTGTTCTTCACCATCGCGCTGCCGCTGGTTCGATCAGGGCTCGTCGCTACCTTCCTCCTGGTGCTGATCCTTGCCTGGAACGAGTATCTGCTCGCCCTCTTTCTTTCCAACGCGAAGGCACAGACCATGCCCGTGCTGGTCTCGGCCCAGAACACCACGCGCGGACCACAATGGTGGAACATGTCGGTGCTGATCGTCGTGATGATCGCGCCGGTGGTGCTGATCTCGACCATTCTGCAAAGACACATTGCGCGCGGCCTGCTGGTCGGCGCCGTGAAGGGTTGATTGATGCGGGTCACGCTTGCCGATATCCACAAATCCTTCGGTACGGTTAAAGTCGTCAAAGGTCTCGACCTGACGATCGAAGACGGCGAATTCCTGGTCCTGCTCGGACCTTCCGGCTGCGGCAAGACGACAGCTTTGCGCATGGTAGCCGGGCTGGAATCCGTCACCTCCGGCCGGATCCTCATCGGCGAGCGGGACATCACGAACGTGCTGCCCAAATATCGCGACATCGCGATGGTGTTTCAGTCCTACGCGCTCTATCCGCACATGACGGTCGCCGAGAACATCGCCTATCCACTGAAGCTCAGGAAAGTTCCGCCCGCCGAGCGTGACAGGTCGGTGCGCAGCGCCGCAGGCAAGGTGCATCTGGAGGAGTTCCTCGACCGCTATCCCCGCCAGCTTTCCGGTGGGCAGAGGCAGCGCATTGCGCTGGCGCGCGCCATCGTGCGGCGACCGAGCGTGTTCCTGATGGACGAGCCGCTCTCCAACCTCGACGCCAAGTTGCGCGGCCACATGCGCTCCGAGCTGAAGCGCCTGCAGGCCGATCTCGGTGTGACCACAATCTACGTCACGCACGACCAGATCGAGGCGATGACGCTCGCCAATCGCGTGGCGATCATGAACCGTGGCGTCGTGCAGCAGATCGCCACGCCGCGGCAGATCTATGACGACCCCGCCAATCTGTTCGTCGCGGGCTTCATCGGCTCGCCGCCCATGAACTTCCTGGAGGGCGAGCTTTCCCAGGGCACTTTCATCCACCCGGACGCGCGGTTCGAGACCGGGCTCGCAGAAAGCCGCAAGAAGATCACTGCCGGGCTGCGCCCCGAGGACTGCCGGGTGACGGCGCCGTCGCAAGGCAGGATAAGGGCGCGCGTTTACGCGCTCGAGCTCATCGGCGACCACACGCTGATCACATGCCGGCTCGGCGAGGCTGCGCTCACCGTCAAGGCCGACAAGTCGGCACACTATGACATGGACGAGACGATAGGCGTCACTTTTGCCGACCAGGCCGTATTCCTGTTTGACACGGAGACCGGCGCGAGGATCCGCGACCCCCGCGCTGAGAAGAGCGAAAGATCAGCAGCGCTCCCGAGAACGAGGGTTGCAGAGCCTGGCGTCGGAGGGGCGTGAGATCCTGGCGCCCTAAAGCAGAGGCTGCGGTAGCTGAAGCTTTTGGTCCCATTTCAGGCCGATGGCACCCCGAATATTTGCGCTACGTTGACGCGGGCATCCGCGATCTCGCCCACTATCGACAACGGCGTAACGCAACTGGTTGCGCTTCGATGCCGGCCCCGAGCCACAAGCAGAGATCCGGAACTCTAGCACTCGAAACGAGTTTTAAGCTGCACTGTTGGCGAGAGGAGGATTGAGCCATGGGCGCCGAGCAAAAAACTCAACCTTCCCTAGAGACATCGACCGAAACAGCTCGCGACCTTGACGGGCGGCCGCCGATTAATGAAGCATCCTACCGTGGCTGGCTCATTCGTTATTGGAATAGCGGAGAGTGGATTGCCCAGCTATTCGAGCCCGGCTCCATCGCCCCCCTCCCCGACCAGGTGGTTGCCTCACTTGATGAGGGGGAAGTAGTTCTTGTGCAGCGCGCACAGCGAAAAATAGATGGGATAACGCCTTCGGAGTAGGGCTCGGGTGGCGGGCAACAAACCAAGCCAAGCCGGTCGAGCTGTGCAATAACGGCCCGCTTATGTTACCTGCCCAGCACTTGTGAACGCTACCGCTGCGCGGGACATACGTCGTTTTCGCCTCACTTACGGTCGAACTTATTTGCCACAGCAGCGTTAACTGCAGGCGAAACCATCCCAGTAGCAACGGAGAAAACACCATGGACTGGAACCGTGTCGAAGGCAACTGGAAGCAAATCAAGGGCCAGGTGAAGGAGCAGTGGGGCAAGCTGACCGACGACGATCTGGACCGGATCAACGGACGCCGCGACCAGCTCGAAGGCAAGATTCAGGAACGGTATGGCCTCGCAAAGGATCAAATTCGTCGCGATGTCGATGATTGGTATGACCGCCAGAATTGGCCGAACTGATTGATGGACTGCGCCCCGCCGACGTAGCGGGGCGCGTCCGACTTGATGAGAATGATTGCAACTACAAAGCTTCCGGGGGCACATCGAGCCGAGAGGCGAGTAGGGGAAACGAAAAACACGGGCGCTACGACGCCGGGCCTTCAGCTTCCGCAGGCTGTGGCTCCTCGATAGCCTGCTGTGCCGATAAGAAATTGCCGACGTGGTGCAGGCTCTCGAAATGGTCGCAGAACACTTTCACCGCCACCAGCAGCGGCACTGCGATGAGGGCGCCGACGAATCCCCACAGCCAGGACCAGAAGGCCACGGCAATGAAGATGGCCACCGCGTTGATTTCCAACCGCCGGCCCAGCACAAAGGGTGTAACGACCTGTCCCTCGATGATGTCGCAAAGCATGATATAGGCTGGCGCTAACAGGGCGTAGGACATGCTGTCGAAGGAGACGAGCGCCATAGCGGCCACGGTAAGTATCGTAAGCGTCGCCCCGACATAGGGCAGAAAATTGAGCAGGCCGGCCGCTACGCCCCAAAGAAGCGGGTTCGGCATCCCGATCACCCACAACCCCAAACCGACGGCCAGACCGAGTCCGCTGTTGATCAGCGCGATGGTCAAGAGATAGCGGGAGATTTCCCGCTCGACGTCGTACATGATCCGCAAGGCGCGCTTCTTCTCGCTTAGCTTGGCGAACGACTGCACGATCTTCTCGTAGAACATCGTGCCAGACGCGAGCAGGAAGAGCGACAGCACGAACATTATTGCCAAGGACGTCGCCGCTGAGGCCAACGTGCCGGCAGCCTGGGAGACGATGGCTGGTTGAGCCACGACCACTCGGTTCACACCCGGTTGGTCGACCACCTCCGTTAGTTGCTCGACCTGCTGAAAAACCCCCAGCAGATGTTGGAAGGGTCTTCGGAACTCTGACAGCTTCTCCGTCACTTGGCGACCGATCGACGGTGCGTCCGAAATGAGTTGCACGACCGGTGCGCTGAGCAAGTAGCCAGTGCTACCAATTGCAGCAAAGGCGACCAGTACAAGCAGTGTCGCCGACAGCGCGGCCGGGATGCCGCGCTTGGCCATGAAGCGAACAACCGGGCTGAGTGTCAGAGCCAGCAGGAATGCCAGAACCACCGGCATGAAGAAGTCGCGCGCAAAGTAAAGTGCGGAGGCAAATGAGAGGATGAATATGCCGATCAGAGCGAAGTGGACGAGACGCGCGTCGACGAGCGCGGTACGCCCCGCCCAGCCAGCCTCGGATGCATCAGATTGGCCTTCCATCACATTGCCCCCGACAGAACACGCCCCTTTGCGTGTTCAGCCGAGAAACGCGGGATGGAATACATCGTTCCCTGCTAATGAAAACGGCAGAGGGCACCTCACCCCGCCCGCTGACGACCTGCGAGTGCACACTTGCTCGATTGCCCGCCAAGCACCGAGGGCCGGGCGTTTGACGGAATTATGACAGCCCTGAATCCTACGGTAAGTTACCCTCCCTCACTTTGATCATGGCTCAATGCAGGTCAACGTCACGCCCTGGGGGCCGGCGGTTGCCAAGGCGCATGGCCGCGGGCTCTCTGAAATACCGCTGAGCGCGAGGAAGACGTGAGTAGCGGAGGAGTTCGTGATGTTTGCCGAGGCAATCTCATACGCAGTCGATTCATATCAGCGCTCCATTCTGTTTCTGGATGTGATGCGTCAGCGGGCCGTTCAATACCGCGAGCACGCAGCCGAAACCGCGCCTCACGTCCTTGATTATGAAGCCGAGCTCGTATGTGACGGTCGGACCCTGGCACGACCCGTCAACTATGCGCTGGTGCGCATCGTTCCTCCGCCACGGATCGTTCTCGATCCCAGGAAAAGACCTTTCGTCATAGTGGATCCTCGGGCCGGCCATGGCCCCGGCATTGGCGGCTTCAAGGCCGACAGCGAGATCGGCGTCGCACTGAACGCCGGCCATCCCTGCTATTTCATCGGCTTCCTGCCGGAACCGGAACCCGGCCAGACGATCGAGGACATCGCGCGGGCGGAAGCGGTCTTTCTGGAGAGAGTGATAAGCCGCCATCCCGAAGCCGAGGGAAAGCCGTGCGTGATCGGGAACTGCCAGGCCGGTTGGGCAGTCACCATCCTTGCGTCACTGCGGCCCGAACTGTTCGGCCCGATCATCGTGGCAGGCTCGCCGCTGTCTTATTGGGCCGGCGTCAAAGGCAAGTATCCGATGCGCTATACAGGCGGCCTGCTCGGCGGCAGCTGGCTGACCGCGCTGACAAGCGATCTCGGCGCGGGCAAGTTCGACGGCGCCTGGCTTGTGCAGAACTTCGAGAACCAGAATCCCGCAAACACGCTCTGGACCAAGCAGTATAACCTCTACTCCAAAATCGACACCGAAGCCGAGCGGTATCTGGGTTTCGAGCGTTGGTGGGGCGGCCACGTGATGCTCAATGCCGAGGAGATGCAATTCATCGTCGACGAGCTTTTCGTCGGCAACAAGCTCGCGGCCGGCGAGATCCGCACGTCAGACGGCACGGCCGTCGACCTGCGCAACATCCGCTCGCCGATCCTCGTCTTCTGTTCGAGCGGCGACAACGTCACCCCGCCGCAGCAGGCCCTCGACTGGATCCTCGATCTCTACGACAGCGTCGAAGACATCCGGGCCAATGGGCAGACCATCGTGTACTGCATTCACGACAAGATCGGCCACTTGGGCATATTCGTTTCTGCAGGCGTCGCCCGCAAGGAGCACGACGAGTTCGCATCCAACATCGATTTCATCGACGTGCTGCCGCCCGGCCTCTACGAGGCAGTGCTGGAGCCGAAGGGCGAGGCGGTCGAGCGTCCCGACCTCGTGACCGGTCAATGGGTGATGCGCTGCGAGGCTCGCACGCTTGACGATATCCGCGCGCTCGGAGGGAATGACCTCGACGACGAGCGTCGCTTCGCAGCGGTCGCCCGCATGTCCGAAATCAATCTTTCTCTCTACCGGGCCTTTGCCCAGCCTTGGGTCCGAGCGCTGGCGACGCCGGTCATGGCTGACGCCATGCAGCGCCTGCACCCGTTGCGCCTGCAATACGAAATGTTTGGATCTGCAAATCCGTGGAGCGCATGGATCGGAGCAGCTGCCGAGCGGGTCCGCGAGGACCGAAAGCCAGTCTCGCCCGAAAACTTCTTCCTGGGGCTCCAGCGGGAAGCATCGGAGCGGATCGTCGACGGGCTCGAGGCATGGCGCAAGGCGAGCGAAAAGTGGTCCGAAGAAGTCTTCCATACGGTCTATGGCTCGCGAGCCCATCAGGCAGCGCTGGGCATCGACCAGAATTCCGCACGGCCGCCTCGCAAGGCGGCAAAGAACATGCTGCATGCCGCCCTAGTTCAGTCGCGCATCGCAGAGCTCAAATCTCACATGACCCGCGGCGGCGTTTCGGAAGGGCTTGCTCGCGCGATGCTCTACATTCGCATGCCAGGTGGCACTACCGACGAGCGAGGCTTCGAGGCCATCCGGCGCATCCGCGAGACGGCTGCCGACGAGTCAACCAGAACGCTTGAAGAATTCAAGGCCATGCTGCGTGAGCAGTTCTTCCTGCTGCTCATCGACGAGGACAGCGCGCTATCGGCCATCCCGGATTTGTTGCCGGAGAATGTCGAGGAACGACAGGCTGCCTTTGACACCCTGCTCGAATTGCTTGGGGCCCGCGGGCAGCTGACCGACGAAGAGGCCGACAGGCTCGAGCGGATGAGATCCCTGTTCCGCATCGAACGTGAGCCCGCCCGAAAGCTGCGCTCCCCGGAGCGCAAGGCATCGTGATATCTACTACGTCAAGGAGGTCCAGGTGCTGAATACGCCCCCGAGCCCGACGCAACCCTCCAAATACGACCGCCTGATCGAGGCCGCGCGCATGCACGCCCCGGCCATGACGATCGTGGTCCATCCCTGTGACGAGACATCGCTTCGCGGCGCCATCGAGGCGGCCGAGGCCGGTCTGATCCTGCCAATCCTGGTGGGCCCCGAAGCGAAGGTGCGAGCGGTCGCCGCCGAGCACCGGCTCGACATCGGCAACCACCAGATCATCGACGTCGCTCATAGCCACGCTGCAGCCGCCCGCAGCGTCGAGCTGGTGCGAGAGGGCCGTGGCGAGATGCTGATGAAAGGCGGGCTGCATACCGACGAGTTGATGCGCGAGGTGACCGCTTCGGCGACCGGTCTCAGGACCCAACGCCGCATCAGTCATGTCTTCGTGATGGACGTGCCGGGCCACGCCGATACCCTCTTCATCACCGATGCCGCCATCAACATAGCTCCCGACCTCGACGCCAAGCGCGACATCGTGCAGAACGCGATCGACCTGTTTACCGGCATCGGGCTTGGCGAACCCCGGGTTGCGATCCTGTCGGCAGTTGAGACAGTCACCACCAAGATCCCTACGACCATCGAAGCTGCTGCGCTTTGCAAGATGGCGGAGCGAGGTCAGATCACCGGCGGCGTGCTGGACGGTCCGCTCGCATTTGACAATGCCGTCGATCCGGAGGCCGCGCGCATCAAGGGCATCACCTCGCCGGTTGCGGGGCGCGCCCAGATCCTAGTCGTGCCCGACCTCGAGGCCGGCAACATGCTGGCAAAGAACCTGACCTTCCTTGCTCACGCCGATGCCGCCGGCATCGTGCTGGGAGCGCGAGTGCCGATTGTCCTCACCTCGCGCGCAGATTCGGTTCGCACGCGGCTAGCATCTTGCGCAGTCGCATCGCTCTATGCGGCGGCGCGGCGCCGATCAGCCCAGGTGGCGGCCGCCTGACATGGACGCAATCCTGGTCGTCAACGCTGGTTCGTCCAGCCTGAAGTTTCAGATTTTCGGAGTGGTTGAGGGTCAGCTGGCGCGCCAGCTTCGTGGTCACTTGGATGGCATCGGCACGCGTCCGCGGTTTCGCGCGGCCGATAACGAGCGCACGCTGATCGACCGCAGCTTAGCCGCCGATGCCGTCGCGGACCTGCCCATGGCCATAGCCGAGACGCGCTCGTGGCTGCGTACGCTCGAAGGGTTCGAACTGCGTGCCATCGGCCACCGGGTGGTCCATGGCGGGCCAGACTACGTGCGTCCGGTCCTGATCGACGAGACCGTGCTTGACCAGCTCGCCAGCTATCAGGAGCTGGCACCGTTGCACCAGCCGAACAACCTCGCCCCCATCCGTCTGGCAATGGAGATCGATCCGACCGTCCCTCAGGTGGCATGCTTCGATACAGCCTTCCACCGTGGGCATCCCGCGCATGTTGCCTGCTACGCGCTTCCGCGGAGCTTCTATGACGCCGGCGTGCGGCGCTACGGCTTCCACGGTCTGTCCTACGAATACATTGCAGAGCGGTTGCGCGACGTGGCACCTGAAGCGGCGGCAGGTCGCACGATCGTCGCACATCTTGGCAGCGGCGCCTCGATGTGCGCCCTCCGCGACGGAGAGAGCATCGACAGCACGATGGGCTTCACCGCCCTTGACGGCGTGCCGATGGGCACGCGTCCCGGCCAGCTCGATCCCGGCGTCGTGTTATACCTGATCGCGCAGAAGGGGATGAGCGCCGACTCGGTCTCGGACCTCCTTTATCGCCAGTCCGGACTGAAGGGGCTCTCAGGCATTTCCAGCGACATGCGTGATCTGCTGGCGAGCGACAGCCCTGCGGCAGCCTTCGCCATCGACCACTTCATCCATCGCTGCGCTCTCAATGCCGGCCAGCTTGCGGCGGCGCTCGGCGGGCTCGACGCCTTCGTCTTCACGGCCGGTGTCGGGGAGAATTCCGCTGCCATTCGCGCCCGCATAGCCGATCGGCTCGAATGGCTCGGCGCGGAACTGGACGCCGCAGCGAATGAGGCTGGCGAGACGCTGATCTCCACCGCCAACAGCCGCGTCGCCCTGCTCGTCCTCCGGACCGACGAGGAGCTGATGGTGGCGCGACACACCGCTGCGCTCACCGGGCTCGCACAAAGCACCTGAATCAGCGGAGACAGCCATGACCCTTCCTTTAGTCAAGGCCCAGCTTCTCGAGGGTCGCAAAGGCCTGATCGTCGGCATTGCCAACGATCGTTCGATTGCATGGGGCTGTGCCCGCGCCTTTCGCGCCTTCGGCGCGGACCTTGCCCTCACCTATCTGAACGACAAGGCGAAGAAATTCGTCGAGCCGCTGGCGACCGAGGTTGAAGCAAGCATCTTCATGCCGATGGATGTGTCAGTGCCCGGCCAGCTGGAGGCGGTCTTCGAGCACATCAGCGACAGCTGGGGTGAGCTGGATTTCCTGATCCACTCGATTGCCTTCTCGCCCAGGGAAACTCTCGCTGGACGAGTGACCGATGCGCCGCGCGACGGCTTTCTGACGACCATGGAAATCTCCTGCTGGTCGTTCATGCGCATGGCGCATCTTGCCGAACCGCTGATGAAGAACGGCGGCACCCTGTTCACGATGACCTACTACGGGTCGCAGAGGGTCGTCGAGAACTACAACATCATGGGGGTCGCCAAGGCAGCTCTCGAGAGCGCCGTGCGCTACATGGCGGCCGAGCTCGGTCCCAAAGGCATCCGGGTCCACGCCATATCGCCCGGTCCCCTCGCCACTCGCGCCGCCTCGGGCATCGCCGACTTCGACGATCTGCTTGAGAAGGCGAAGGGCAAGGCGCCGTCACGCGAACTTGTCGATATCGACGATGTCGGTGCCGCGACCGCATTTCTGGCCCATGATGCGGCGCGCCTCATCACCGGCCAGGTTCTTTACGTTGACGGCGGCTATAACGTGGTCGACTGACCTTCGGCAGCCGGCAGGAGAAGCTGCCTGAACTAGCGCTGCTTGGACCGTGCTCGCTTCGGCTTTTTGACCTCCTCCGCCTTCCGGCCCAGGCCCATGTCCTTGGCCAGTTGAGACCGAGCGGCCGCATAGTTTGGCGCCACCATGGGATAGCTGGCGGGCAAACCCCACTTCTGGCGGTACTCGTCGGGGGTGAGTCCATAGTGGGTCATCAAGTGGCGCTTCAACGACTTGAATTTACGCCCATCTTCCAGAGAAACGATGTAGTCCGGCGTGACCGACTTCTTGATCGGAACGGCCGGAACGAGCGGCGCTACCGGCTCGGCCGGCGGCGCCTTCAGAGCCTGAAGCGAACTGTGGATCTGTCCGATCAGTTCGGGAAGCGCCACTCTCGGCAACGGGTTCTTGGAGACATATGCCGAAACGACCTGCGCGGTCAGAGTGATCACATCCTCTTGGGAATTCTCGTCAGTCATTGCGTATCCTTCAAGCTTGGGAGCGGTGCTCGATTACCGACGGTTAGTCAACCAAGCAAGCCCTTATCGTGTAGTCAGCAAACCGAAAGACCCCCTAACTTCTCTTCAGCAAAGCACGGTCTCTCAGTCAGCCCAGCGCCTCGCGAGCTCTAAGGTCTCGGACCGAAAAGGGGCATAGCGGCTTCGGATAATCTGATGTGCAAACAAAAAGATAGAGCGGCATGGCGGTCCTGCCCGAACGCACGCCGCTCCGCTCTGTTTCATCTTGCCTTAGAAGTCGAGCCAGACGGATACGCTCGGAGGATAGTAGATGTAAGGTCTATAGTAGGCATAGGGAGGATAACCATATGGCAAATAATAATTGTAGTCGTATGGTAAATAATAGCTTGGATAGTAAGGATAATACCGGTAGTAATTTCTGTAAGGCCAATAGCGGGGCGCATAAGGACCCCGCCAGCCGCGCCAACCGTAGTACCCGCGCCCCCAATAATGCCGCCAATGTACCTGCCAAGTGTCAGAACGCATCTCGCCTCGAGGCATCTGACCAACGTAGGCTGGGAGCGCATTTGCTGCGACGGTCAGCGAAACGATCGTTCCGACTGAGAGCGCAGCTAGGCTGGTGGCGAAAGAAACCTTTCCCATCGTTCCCTCCTCCGGAAGAAACGTTGAAAGTATTATCCGCCCGCGGTGTGTATGATGTCAATGCGTGCCGCGACCGCATCGCCGGTCGACGTCGTCCTGCAGCCTGATCTATCGACCCTTTGCATCCGGGATGACCACGATGTTGCCGACGAAAGACTTGGACATGAAATGGCGCTGGGCGTCATGGATCCGCGACAGCGGATAGGTCGCCGCGACCAACGCTTTCAGCTGCTTGCCTTCGATCAGATCGATCACGCGCCGGAAGGCCGCGCGCGTTCCCTGCGAGGAACCGTTGAGCTGAAGCTGTTTGAGATACATGGTGCGAAGATCGAGTTCCACCACCGGGCCGGCAATCGCGCCCGCCGTCGTATAGCGCCCTTCCGGACGCAGGATGTTCAAGAGGCTCCGGAACATAGGGCCGGCGACCAGATCGGCGACCACGTCGATTTCCTTGTCGCCGAGCACCTTGCGAATTTCCGCCCTCAGATCCGCGCAATCGCGCACGATCGCCGCCTCGGCGCCGATGTCGAGCACGGCCTTCTCCTTGCCTTTTCCGACCACGGCATAAGGAATTGCTCCGCGCGCCCGGCATAGCTGGATCAGCCCGGAACCCACTCCCCCCGACGCGCCGGTGATGAGCACCCGCTCGGCGGCCTTTACGGCAGCGCGCTCCAGCATCTGCTCGCCTGTGTGGTAGGAGCACCAGAAGGTGGCAAGCTCCGCGTCCGACATATCGGAACGGATGGCGTGGGCGTGGTCGGTCGGCACGGCGACATACTCGGCGTAGCCGCCATCGCGCCCGTGGCCGATGTAATCGATGTCGGCCAGGCTGTCGTCGGAGCGATTGTAAATCGAGCCGTCGACGATGACGCGCTCGCCCAGCCGCTCTTCCGAAACAGCTGACCCCACCTTGACGATTCTGCCCGCTATGTCGGCGCCCTGAATGCGGGGAAACTCGAGCGTCGAGCGCCCGCGCCGCCACGTGGAGACGGCCTGCGGGTCGTCCTCGGCGCCATACGCGCCCTCGCGCACCCAGATATCCGTGTTGTTGAGCCCGCAGGCCCCCACTTCCACCAGAACCTCGTCCGCAGCGCATTCAGGCACCGGATGATCCGTCGTGTAGACGAGCCGGTCGAGACCACCATGCCCGGTGAGCAATACGGCGCTCATGCGATCAGGCACCACAGGCACTTGCGGTGGGGTCTGTATCGAATTCTGATTTTCCATCTCGCGAAATTCCAGGAATTGGCACGCACCAGCAAAGGGCTGCGGCGCGCGGTTGCTACGCTCCGTCACAACTTGTCATGACATAGATCAGCGTAATGGCGTATATTGATATGGTCAATTGGTTTATTGTAGCATAACGATATGCAGCTTGTCCTGATATCGTTTCGTGGACGAGGGATCGCGGCTCGCCTATGAAGCAGCAGGGGAACGGGGCCCTAGCCCCATGCGCGAGGGATATGAGGTCCGCATCAGGATGAGCGACTGGAAGCCAGACCCGAAGCGGTTGACCGCACCGATCTACAAGTCGCTCGCGGACGAGATCGCCGCGGCAATCTCGGATGGCAGCCTGCCGGGGGGCACGCGGCTCCTCCCCCAACGCCACATGGCGCAGGACCTCAACGTCTCCATCCAGACGGTCAGCCGCGCCTATGACGATCTCACGCGCCGTGGCCTGCTGTCGGGCGAAGCGGGAAGAGGCACCTTCGTCAAGCTCGCGCAGCCGGATCGGGGCCCTCCCTTCACCTTGCAGCGCGTTCCTGAAATCATCGATCTGTCGATCCTGAAGCCGGTCTGCGAGGACATCCACGAGGAAAGGATGAAGGCGGCGCTCGCCGCGCTCGCCGCCGACCTTTCGCCGCGCATCGTGCACGCCTTCCGCCCCGGGAGCACGGGCTCGCGCCACAGGACGGCGGCAGTGCGGTGGCTTCGAGAATGCGGGAGCGAAACGCCGCCGCAGAACGTCTGCGTCACCAACGGCGCGACCTCGGCGCTCGCGGTCGCGCTGATGACGGTGGCTCCGCCGGGCGCCGTGGTCGCCACCGAGATCCTGGGCCATCATTCGCTTCGACCTCTCGCGAACTATATGGGCGTGCGTCTCGCGGCGGTCGGCGTCGACGATCAGGGCATCCTGCCCGGCGAATTCGAGAAGCTCTGTGCCGACGAGAAGATCAACGCTCTTGTTGTGCAGCCGACGGTGATCAATCCGACCGGCAGCCTGCTTCCGGAAGCCAGGCGGCGAGAGATTGTGGCGATCGCCGCGAAATTCGACGTCCCACTGATCGAGAACGACGCGCTCGGCCCACTGGTCACGAACAAGCCGCCGACACTTTATGCGCTGGCACCCGAACGCACATTCTATGTCACGAGCTTCACCAAGGTCGTGATGCCCGGCTTGCGCATCGGCTACATGGCAATGCCCGCGAGATACGTAACGACGGCAACCAACCGGCACCTCGTGACGAGCTGGATGGCGACGCCGCTCATGGAGGAGATCGCGACGCGTTGGGTGGAAGACGGCACCGCGATGGATCTCGTTCATTGGCAGCGCGACGCCCTTTCTCGACGCCACGGGCTGTTCCAGCAGATCATGGGCCCCTGCGGGTTTTCGGCGCATCCGCAGAGCCTCCACCGATGGATTCACCTGCCCGATGGACATAATGAGGCGGATTTCATCGCTCACGCGCGTTCGCTCGGCGTTGCCGTCGCACGGGCCTCGTCATTCCTGGCAAACGACAACCTGCCGTATCCGGCCATTCGCGTTTCCCTCGGTTCCGTGGATATCGACCAGCTGTCGACGGGCCTGCGGACGGTGGCCAACATTCTCGGTTCACCGCCGGAACCCCCGCTGTCGACCTCCTGAGCCCGCCGCGCGCCTTGCTCCGCTTCGCTCATGGGCGCGGGATGGGCTCATAGTGACGGCGGGCCGCTGCCTGTATTATGAACGCTTCGCGCCGGCCCTCTCGGGTCGGGTCCCATTTGCGTTCGACTGTGGAGGTTTTGCATGACATTGGGTGCCGACACCAAGGGCGTCTATGCCATTGCGCCGACTCCGTTCGAAGCGGACGGCCGGCTCGACTGGAAGTCCGTCGACACCATGGTCGGCTTCTACGAAAAATGCGGCATCGACGGCATGACCATCCTCGGCATCATGGGCGAGGCGCCGAAGCTGGAGGCGACCGAGTCGCTCGAGCTGGTCAAGCGGATCGTGAAGCGCACCGGACTGCCGGTGATCGTCGGCGTGTCGTCGCCCGGCTTCGCCGCCATGCGCGCACTTGCCCGTTCGTCCATGGATGCGGGAGCCAAGGCGGTCATGATCGCACCGCCGCCTTCGCTCAGGACCGACGACCAGATCGTCACCTATTTCCGCAACGCATCCGAAGCGATCGGCGAAGACGTGCCCTTCGTCCTGCAGGATTATCCGCTCACGCTCTCGGTTATCATGACGCCGGACGTGATCCGCCGCATCGTCACCGACAATCCCGCCTGCTTCATGCTCAAGCACGAGGATTGGCCGGGGCTCGAGAAGATCACGGCCTTGCGCGGTTTCCAGAAGAACGGCTCGATGCGCCCAATCTCGATCCTGTGCGGCAATGGCGGTCTCTTTCTTGACTTCGAGACGGAGCGTGGTGCCGACGGCGCCATGACCGGATATGCCTTCCCGGACATGCTCGTGGACCTGGTAAGGCTCTCCACCAGCGGAGAACGCGACAGGGCGCACGACCTGTTCGACGCGCACCTGCCCTACCTGCGCTACGAGCATCAGCAGGGTATCGGCCTCGCAGTGCGCAAATACGTCATGATGAAGCGCGGCGCCATCGCGAGCGATGCGCAGCGCAAGCCCGGCAGCGCGCTGACCGCCGCCGCACGCGCCGAGGTCGATTTCCTGCTCGGCCGCCTGGCGCGTCTGGATCCGCGCGACTAGCCGCATCCCTCGCCCTGCCGGCTGGTCAGGGCCTTGCATTTTTTAGGTTGGCGCCGCCCCTCACCCTTGTCCCTGCAAGGCATTCAAGGGGAGGAGATTAATCACAGCGATGGTGCCCCCTCTCCCCGTCCTTTACGGGGAGAGGGTAAGGGTGAGGGGCGGCGTTGACCCAGAAGGGAAAGGCTCAATCCCGCCGTCATGAAAGATGAAGGACACACAATTGGGCCCACCACCCCCAATCTCTCTTGCAAGTCCCTCGCCACAAAAGTAAAAGCACCCCACCAGGCCGGGCCCCTCTGGCAGCTCCCGTGAGCTGCGATGTCGGACTGGATGTCCAATCAGGGTGCCTGGTGCCGTGGAAATCTTCAGCCGATAGCCGTCCTGCTCCGCCGTCCGGCGGACCCACTGAGTAATCAGCGGTCGATCGGTCCATCCATGACATTCAGTCACCCGTTCAATTCGCAGAAACGGGTGCTGCATGAACGAACTACTGACCCCCGAAGTCCTTTCCGCATTCCTGAAGGTCATCATGATCGACCTGGTACTGGCCGGCGACAATGCGATCGTGATCGGGCTCGCGGCTGCTGGTCTTCCAAAGGAGCAGCGAGGCAAGGCGATCCTGGTCGGCATCGGCGCGGCGACAGTGCTGCGCGTCATCTTTGCCGTGTTGACCACGCAGCTCCTGCAGGTCGTCGGCCTCGTGCTTGCGGGCGGCATCCTGCTGCTTTGGGTCTGTTGGAAGATGTGGCGGGAGTTGCGCACGAGCAATGCCGAGGAGTTCCGAGCTGAAGAGGCGCTCGAAAGCTCGGACGACGCGGCGGGAGGAGCGGCTGGCGCCCCGCGCAAAACTTTCTCGCAGGCAGCATGGCAGATCGTCATCGCCGACATCTCCATGTCTCTCGACAACGTGCTCGCCGTGGCCGGTGCAGCGCGCGAGCATCCGGTCGTGCTGGTGTTCGGCCTGATCCTGTCGATTGCGCTAATGGGATTCGCCGCAACCTTCATTGCCCGGCTGCTCCATCGCCATCGCTGGATCGCCTATGTGGGTCTCGCCATCATCCTCTATGTGGCAGTTGAGATGATCTATCGCGGCGCCCTTGAAGTTGCGCATATGTGAATGGAGCCGGCAAAAGCGGTCCCTGGGGCGAACGCCGGATGGTGTTTCCGCCCCGATAACTGCCTCGCCGGAAGCGGAGGCGAGTTGAGTGATCGCTACTTCCGCTCCGGCAGAGGGAGGGAGACGAGGCTCAGCGGCTGGTACTGAGCCAGTCTTCGCAGCCCCTCGAGGTTGGTCAACTCGACGCGGCGCGAGTTGCTGGCGATGAAGTTGTCGGCGCGCAGCCGCTGCATGACGCGATTGAGATGCGGCACGCTCAGCCCGAGAACGTCAGCCATGACTGGCTGCGAGAATGGCAGATCGAAGCTCGCCTCTTCCGCGCGTCCCACCTCCCGCAGGCGGGCATGAAGCTCGAGCAGAAAGTGCGCCAGCCTTTCGAGCGGAGTACGCCGGCCGAGATTGACGATGTGTTCCGCGTAAGTCGCTGCCTCATGGGCGGCGAGCCAGCTGAGCACGAGACCGAATTGAGGCTGCGTGTAGCAGAGGCGAATGTAGGCATCCAAGGAGCAGACTGCACAAGACAGCTCGGTGAGCGAAACGACTCCATAGGCTGATCGATCAAAAAAGCAGACCGCAAATCCAATCACGTCGCCGGGAAGGATTACATTCAGGATTTGCCGCTTGCCGCTGCGAAGCAATCTATAGCGTATCGCATACCCCTCCCTGACGAAGCAGAGCTTGCGAAACTCCGATCCTTCGACGACAAGTTCACCCTGCCTTTTTATTGAAAGGTCGCGCTCGAAGATGGCCTCGAGACATGCGAGATCGGCCGCCCCCAATTTCATCGCGCCCGTCAGCCTGCTCACGATCGGGTGGCCAGTCAGCGGCATGCAGTCCCAAGCTTCCTGCGTTTGTTTGTTAATCTAGAGCAATGCGCGAAATCATACAACGAATGTAGCATTGACCGAGCCTCCCGCGCAGCCGCGAATGCCACTCGATCAGGCGTTTTCCAGCGTCGACTGGAAAGCGCGCATGGATTCAGGACCGCAGGGAGGAACAAAACATGCAGTCTGACGACCAAATGCCAGCCTATCTGTCGCGACGTAGCTTGCTGCAGGCGGGCGCCGCCCTTGCCGGCAGCGTTGCCCTGCCCGCTTCGTTCACTCGCCGGGCATTCGCCGCCGACGACAAGCCCGCGATCGGTACATGGCCGGCCGGCTCGGAGGGTGACACCGTATACATTGGCGCCGCCGTGCCGCTTACCGGTCCTTATGCGGTGCAAGGTGCGGACGAGCTCAAGGGCTGGCAGCTTGCGGTCGAGCACATCAACAACGGCCACGAACTGATGAAGGCGTTTGCGCCGAAGCTCGACAAGGGGCTGCTCGGAAAGAAGGTGGAATTGCTGTCCGCCGACAGCGCGGCGAAGCCCAATCAGGCTGTCGAGGCCGAACAGAACTTCATCAACAAGAACAAGATCATCCTGATGACGGGCTCGACCTCGTCCGCGGTCGCCGTTGCGCTCAACAAATTCGCCCAGCGCGAAAAGATCCTGTACCTCGCAGGGATTTCCGGCTCGAACGACACGACCGGCAAGGACTGCGTGCGCTATGGCTTCCGCCAGAACTTCTATGGCCAGACCGCGGCCAACGCGATCGGTCCGATCCTGGTGAAGACCTATGGCAAGGGCAAGAAGGCGGCATTCATGACGCCGGACTATACCTACGGCCACACCGTTACGAAATCGGTGAACGACTACCTGACCTCGGAGGGTGGCTGGGAGATGGTGACGAACCAGGTATCGCCGCTCGGGACGCAGGACTTCAGCCAGTATCTGACGAACATCGCCAATTCGGGCGCTGAGTTCATCGTCAACGTGAACTGGGGCCGTGATGCCGTGCTGTCGATCCAGCAGGCCAAGCAATTCGGCCTGACGCCTCAGATGAAGATGGTCATCCCCTACCAGATCCCGTTCCTCGCCAAGGAAGTGGGTCCTGAACTGACTGCCGGCGTTTTCGCCGCCACGGATTTCTGGTGGACGCTCGAGGACAGGTATCCGCTCGCCAAGCAGTTCGTCGAGGCGTTCCAGCAGAAGTTCAAGGACCGGCCCGAATGGGGTGCCGAAAACTCCTACGTCAGCTTTGCCCATTGGGCGCGCATGGTATCGGAGGCCGGCAGCTTCTATCCGCCTGACGTGATCAAGCAGTATGAGAAGGGCGAGACGCTTCCTTCCCTCGTCGGCGACGTGCACTATCGCCCGGAAGATCACCAGTGTGTCCGCCCGGTCGTCATCGTCCAGGGCAAGGACCCCAAGGACATGAAGAACAACGAGGATTATTGGAACGTGATCGAGGTGGTCGAGGGCGCTCCGCTCATGCAGAAGCCCGACGCGTTCGGCTGCAGCCTCGGCGACTATACCTGACATCCGTCCCTGGCCTTCTCCGCTCAAATGCGGAGAAGGCTTTCCGATTTGGCCTTGGCCGGGTCCATGACATGCGAAGGCGCCCTTTGCGGCCGGCAGTCAGGCGGACTGGGTTCTCCCCGGCAAAACTGCCAAGGTCTGGCGGAGCAGATGACGCGGCAGATGCTTCACATTCGAGGCGGGCAAAGTGATCAATTGGGCAAACTTCATTTCGCAATGCTTTAACGGGCTCGTGCTCGGCGCGCTTCTGGCGCTGATCGCCTCCGGCCTGACGATCATCTATGGCACGCTCGGCGTGTTGAACCTCGCACATGGCGCCATGTTCATGCTCGGCGGCTATGCCGGCTGGGTGGCCTACACCTATTCTGGCTCGTTCCTGGCAGCCGTAGTCGCGGGCTCGCTATTCGTGATGGTTGTCGGCGTGCTGATGGAACGGGTGATCATCCGCCATTTCTACAGGCGACCGCACGAGGACCAGCTTCTGGTTACTTTTGGTCTCGGCATCGTCTTCGTCGAGACGGTCCGCTTCTTCTTCGGCAGCCTGTCGCAGACCGTTCCCCCGCCCGCAGCGCTGACCGGCATCACTCATCTCGGCTTCATGGTTTACCCGACCTACCGGCTGGCGTTGCTGGGTATAGTGGCCGTGGCGCTGCTGGCGCTCTATTTCGTGCTTTACCGCACTCGCATCGGCATGATCGTGCGGGCAGGCATCGAGGACTCGGTAATGGTCGATTCGCTGGGGATCGACGTCTACAGGATTTTCATGCTCGTCTTCGGCATTGGCTCCATGGCGGCAGGTTTTGCCGGCATCGTCAATGCTCCGGTGGTGTCGATCGCGCCCGATGTCGGCGAAGCGATCCTCGTCCAGACATTCGTGGTCGTGGTCATCGGCGGCGTCGGTTCCTTTCCCGGCGCCGTGATCGGCGGGCTCATCGCCGGAGAGATCATCAGCATCACCTCGATGTTCAACCCGGGTTATTCCTATGTCATGCTGTTCGTGGCGATGACGCTGGTCCTGGTGCTTCGCCCGCATGGGCTGCTTGGCACCGCAGGCCGCGAATAGACGCGGTCCGCCATGAACGTCAAACGTCCCCTTCTCGTCGAATTTCTGACGGCAGTGGCCCTGATCCTGGTGCCGTTCGTGCTGCCCCATTTCGGCTTCTCGCCAAGCACGATCAATCGCATTCTCATCTGGGGTCTGTTCGGCATCGGCTTCGATATCCTGTTCGGCTACACCGGCTTGCTGTCGTTCGGCCAGTCGGCTTTTTACGGCACCGGCGGCATGTTTGCCGCCTATCTGCTGACCCAGACGGATTTCTCCTATGTTATGGCCGCCATCGTCATCGGCGCAGCCGTGGCGGGTATCGTCGGCTATGTGATCGGCCTGATCGCGCTGAGGCGCACGGGCATCTATTTCGCCATGATCACGGTGGCGATCGCCGAAGTCTTCTTCTTCGTCGAGTTCAATCCGCTGTCGGCCTACACCGGCGGAGAGAACGGACTGCCCGGAGTGCCCACACCGGTTCTCAACCTCGGCTTCACCGTGCTCGAATTCAATACCGACTGGACGATGTATTCGTTCCTCGCGTTCTGGTATTTCATCGGCATCGTGGTAGCCCTGCGCATCGTGCGATCGCCGGTCGGCTCGATCCTTTCGGCGATCCGCGATAACCCGCTCCGCGCTGCAGCACTCGGCCACAACATTCACGGCTACAAGCTGACCGCCTTCGTCGTGGCGGCGATCTATGCAGGCTTCGCCGGCGGCCTGCTTGGCGTCATGCAGGGCTTCATGCCGCCGGAAGCCTTCATGTTCGAGACCTCCGGCCAGGTCGTCATGCAGACGGCGATTGGCGGGGCCGGCACCCTTTTTGGTCCGCTGCTGGGGGCCACGGTGTGGCTCTATCTCAGCGACTTCTTCCAGAACGCGCTCCATCTCGGGGCCACCTGGAAGCTAGTGCTGGGTGTCGTCTTCGTCCTGCTGGTATGCTTCCTCAGGCGCGGCATCGTCGGCGCGATCGTCGATCTATATGGGCTGGCGACCGGCGGCCGCAAAGCCGTCGAGCCGGACCAGACAGCGGCCGCCCCTTCGCGCTTCGAGCAGGCCGCCATCGCACCGATGCCGGCACGCCGCCGCGGCGGTCATCCCCGCGCCGGACCGATCCTGCAGGCAACCGGCCTCAGCAAACGTTATGGCGGTCTGGTCGCCAACAGCCACATCGATTTCACGATCGACCATGGCGAGACGCGTGGCATCATCGGGCCGAACGGCGCGGGAAAGACCACCTTCTTCAAGATGCTCACCTGCGAGATCGCGCCGAGCTCGGGCAAGATTGTCTTCGAGGGCCGCGACATCACCGGAATGGGCATCACCGATGTTTGCCAGCTCGGCCTGACCAAGAGCTACCAGATCAACCAGCTCTTCGATCGTCTCACAGTAAGGCGTAACCTGATGATCGCCGCGCTCGGCGAGACCCGCGGCAAGTTCAGGCTCGACCTGTTCAGGAGCCTCTCCAGCGTCCCCGGCCTCGACGAGCAAGTCGAGCGTACCGCCGCGCTGGTAAACCTGACGGCGCGGCTGGACAGGCCGGTTTCGGAACTGGCCTATGGCGAGAAGC
Organism: Mesorhizobium sp. BAC0120; assembly: GCF_033542235.1. NCBI lineage: Bacteria > Pseudomonadati > Pseudomonadota > Alphaproteobacteria > Hyphomicrobiales > Phyllobacteriaceae > Mesorhizobium > Mesorhizobium sp. BAC0120. The sequence goes on from NZ_JAWRCU010000021.1 coordinate 77,678, forward strand.
GGCGGCTGGAAATCGGGCTGGCGCTCGCCACCTCGCCGAGCTTGCTTCTGCTGGACGAGCCGCTGGCCGGGATGAGCCCGCGCGAGCGCGCCGAGACCGTGGCTCTGCTCAAATCGATCGGGCGCGGGCGCACGATGATCATCATCGACCATGACATGGATTCGCTCTTCGAACTGGTCGAGCGCGTCACTGTTCTGCATGAAGGGCGCGTGCTGGTCGAAGGCACGCCGGACGAGATCAAGGGCAACACCAAAGTGCAGGAAGCCTATCTGGGCGGCGTGCGCGGCGTGTTGGCAGCCGAATGAGCCTGCTCGAAGTCACCGGCCTCAACGCCCACTACGGCGACAGCCATATCCTGTTCGACGTTGCGTTGCGGGTCGACCGCAGCGAGGTCGTGGCGCTGCTCGGCCGCAACGGCGCGGGCAAGAGCACGACACTGAAGAGCCTGATGGGCGTGGTGAAGCCAAGCAGCGGATCGATCGTATTCGACGGCAAGCGGATCGCCGGCAGCAAGAGCCACGTCATCGCCCGCCACGGCATGCAGCTCGTCCACGAGGACCGCCGCATCTTCGGGAGCCTCGACGTCGAGGAAAACCTTATTCTCGCCGGACTGACTGCTGAGGGCCGCTGGCCGCTGGAGCGCATCTACGAAATGTTCCCGCGGCTGAAGGAACGGCGCAGGAGCCGCGGCACCGATCTGTCCGGTGGCGAGCAGCAGATGCTGGCCATCGGGCGTGCGCTTGTGCGCGATCCGAAAATAATCCTGCTCGATGAGCCTTTCGAAGGGCTCGCGCCGGTCATCGTGCAGGATCTTGTCGAAACCTGCCGCGAACTGGCCGAGGCTGGCCAGACCATCGTGCTGGTGGAGCAGAACATCGCTGCCGCGCTGACGCTTGCCAAACGTGCCTACATCATCAACAACGGCCACGTCGTCCACGAAGGCCCAACCAGCGAAATCAGGACCAGGCCGGAACTCCTGGAGCGCTATCTTGGTATCTAGCCCAGGACAAGGCTTCCTGCATGGGCGGCCTTGGGAGCGCGGACATTGGACAGCGTTACCGTCTCACTATTCCTTCTCCTCGCCGTCGTCTTGAGTGGAGTCCTGGCGAGACTTTCTCCAGTCGCCCTGCCATTGCCACTGGTCCAGATTGGCTTGGGCGCCGCCATTGCAGGCGTTACAGGCTCCAGGATCGCGATCGAGCCGACCACCTTCTTCCTCTTGTTTTTGCCTCCGCTCCTGTTCCTCGATGGATGGCGCATACCCAAGGAGGGTCTTTTCCACGACAAGGAGACGATCCTTGAGCTGGCGTTCGGGTTAGTCGTCTTCACGGTCCTGGGCCTAGGGCTTGCCATCCACTGGTTGATTCCGTCGATGCCGCTGGCTGTCGCCTTTGCCCTCGCCGCAATCCTGTCCCCGACGGATCCGGTGGCGGTGTCGGCAATCTCGGCGCGTGTTCCTATTCCGAAGCGGCTGATGCACATCCTCGAGGGGGAATCCCTACTCAACGATGCCTCCGGGCTCGTCTCCATGCAGTTTGCCGTCGCGGCCGCCCTCACCGGCACGTTTTCCCTGAGCGAGGCATTCGCGACCTTCCTGTGGCTTGCGCTAGGTGGTGTCGCGATAGGGATTGGCGTCACCTGGGCGGTCACAAACGTCAGGGACTATGTCTCGCGAAAGCTCGGAGAGGACACTGCCTCGCAGATCCTCATCAGCCTCCTGATCCCGTTCGGGGCCTACCTTGTTGCCGAGCATCTGCATTGCTCAGGTATTCTGGCTGCCGTCGCAGCCGGCATTGCAATGAGCTATGCAGAGCAAAAGGGGCAAGCTCTCGCGGTCACCCGGGTGCGCAGCACCGCCGTCTGGGATACTGTCCAGTTTACCCTGAACGGCATTATGTTCGTTTTGTTGGGAGAGCAGCTGCCGAACATCGTTTCGGGCGCAGCGGATATCGTGAGACAAACCGGGCACCACGAACCGGCATGGCTTGTGATCTATGTGATCGCGATCAATGTCGCCCTGGCCGCTCTTCGCCTTGGCTGGGTCTGGGTGTCGCTCAGATTTACGCTGTTTCGCGCGGCAATGAGGGGCCAGACGATAAGAAAGCCCAGCTGGCGTCTGGTCGTGGCGACCTCGGTTGCCGGCGTGAGGGGAGCAATTACGCTTGCAGGCATTCTGACACTTCCCTTGACGATGTATGACGGCACGCCGTTTCCGGCGCGCGACCTGGCCATCTTCCTGGCTGGCGGCGTCATCGTGGTTTCCCTCGTGGCCGCCAGCATAGGCCTGCCGTTTCTCCTGAAAAACCTCGAACTGCCGCCGGAGTCGTCCAGTCGGCAGCAGGAGGATGCAGCCCGGATCGCAGCGGCCGAAGCCGCGATCAAGGCCATCGAGTCGCTGCAGCACAAGATGGGAGAAGGGCGCAGCGATGCCGACCTCTATTCAGACATTGGCGGCCGGCTGATGGAGCTCTATCGTCGGCGCATCAAGGACGCTTGAAGACAGGTGACGAGGCCGATCAGGTGAGAACGATCGAAGAAGTCGAACGTCGCCTGCGATTGGCGGCCATACGCGCTGAGCGGGATGAACTGTATCGGCTCGGGCGCAGCCGCAAGATATCCGACGACATCCAGCGCAAGCTCGTGCGGGAAGTCGATCTTCTCGAGGCACGATACGGCTCTGCAGGATGACATAACCCAGGAGAGGTGCAGACTAACTCCATGGAGGGAAGCTGGCTCATAAGAGTATGGCATTCGTTCTCGACTGCTGGGCTTCTCCTGGCAACGCTGTTCTTTGCCGCCTCGCTGACGCCATCTCTCCTTCCCCGGACCTACCTGACGCAAGGGATCCTCTCAGGATGCTCTCTGACAGCCGGGTATGGCTTGGGCGTCTTCGGGCAGTGGCTCTGGACCTACATGGAGCTGCCGAAGCCCGGGGGCAGCGTCTTGCGTGTTGTCAAACTCGTGCTCGCAGCCATCTGCACCTTCGTGGCGGTCGCCTTTCTGTGGCAGGCGGCGCATTGGCAGAATTCGATCCGCATACTCATGGGGCTCGATCCAGTCGCGAGCGCTGAGCCGCTCGAGATCGGCCTGATCGCGCTCGCGACTTTCGCGGTGCTGATCGTGCTGGCGAGGGTATTCAGGCTGACGCTCGCCTTCATATCGAGGAGGGTCAACCGCTTCTTGCCGGGGAGAGTGGCCAATGTTGTCGGCCTCTTCGCAGCGGTCATGTTGTTCTGGTCGGTCATCACCGGCGTTCTGTTCCGGGTCGCTTTGCATCTCGCGGACTCGTCATTCCAGGAATTCGATGCCCTGATCGAGCCCGAAAACCAGCAGCCGACCGACGCCTCCAGGACCGGCAGCCACGCCTCCCTGCTCAAATGGGACGAATTGGGGCGAGCCGGACGGGAGTTCATCTCGTCGGGGCCGACGAGCGGGGACATAAGTGCTTTCGCTGGCAGGCAAGCGCTCGAACCCATTCGCGTCTATGTCGGGCTGCGATCGGCTGAAAGCGTTGAAGAGCGCGCGAGGCTCGCGCTCGAAGAACTGAAGCGCGTCGCAGCGTTCGAGCGTTCCGTGCTCGTCGTAGTGACGCCAACCGGGACCGGTTGGGTCGATCCGGCGGCGATGGACAGTCTGGAATATCTGCGCAACGGCGACGTGGCCAGCGTCGCGCTCCAATACTCTTACCTCTCAAGCTGGCTTTCCCTGCTCCTAGAGCCGGGCTACGGCGCCGATGCCGCGCGTGCATTGTTCAAAGAGGTTTACGGCTACTGGAGCATCCTTCCGAGGGACCACCGCCCGAAACTCTATCTGCATGGCGTTAGCCTCGGCGCGATGAATTCCGAGCTGTCGACAGACCTGGTCGAGCTCCTCGGCGATCCCATCAGCGGCGCGCTGTGGAGCGGTCCGCCTTACGCGAGCCGGCTCTGGCGGTGGACCACAGCCAACCGCAATCCGGGCTCGCCGGCCTGGTTGCCGCTGTTTCGGGACGGGTCATTCGTCCGCTTCATGAACCAATACGGTGTCGCCGCGAGCCCAGGCTCGCAGTGGGGACCGATGCGCATCCTCTATCTCCAGTATGCGAGCGACCCGGTAACCTTCTTCGGCTATCGCTATGCCTACCGCGAACCGGATTGGATGAGGCCTCCACGCGGTCCGGACGTATCGCCTGAGATGCGTTGGTATCCGATCGTGACAATGCTTCAGCTCCTGGTCGACATATCGATGGCACTGGGCGCTCCGATCGGTCACGGCCATGTCTTTGCCCCGGAGCACTACATCGATGGCTGGGTCGAGGTGACGGATATCCGAGACTGGTCTCCCCAAGAGCTTGCTCGACTGAAGAAATATCTCGCCGGCCGGCTGTGAGGGGTGGCACGGGGCGCGGCGCTGGTGCCCCCCTCCCCCTTGTGGGGAGGGATTCAGGGTGGGGGTGCGACGCGCGCCAGTTCAAGCCGAGGTGCCGCCTGCTTCAGCTAATCTTGCAAGGTAATCGCGAGGCACCCCCACCCTGAATCCCTCCCCACAAGGGGGAGGGGGTCACCGGCGCCGCGCCTTCCAGATGCAATTGCCCTGCCCTCATTGCCGCGAGGAGGATGACGACCACGCAATTGCGCGCTACTCTTTGTGCACTGCACAAGCTCAGAAGCAGCAAGGCCATGCCGGCAACTCGGAAGCCAATGCAGAAGCGCCCGCTGCGCGTCGACCTTGCTCTTCAAGGCGGCGGCGCCCATGGCGCCTTTACCTGGGGCGTGCTCGATCGGCTCTTGCAGGAATCATGGCTCACGATCGAGGGCATCTCCGGCACTTCGGCCGGGGCGATGAATGGGGCCGTCATGGCACATGGCTTCGCCGCCAGCGGCGCCGCAGGTGCTCGTGAGGCCCTGGAGGCATTCTGGCGCAAGGTTTCGGAGGCTGCGCGCTTCAGCCCTTTCCAACGCAGCCCCCTGGATGTCCTGCTCGGCCGCTGGACGCTCGACAACTCGCCCCTTTTCGTGGGGATGGACATGATGGCGCGTGTATTCTCGCCTTACGATGTCAATCCTGCCGGCGCCAACCCGCTGCGCGCCATACTGGCTCAGATTGTCGATTTCGGGCGGCTTCCGGACGGTCCGATCAAGCTGTTCGTGACGGTCACGAATGTCCGCACCGGCCGCGGCCGCGTGTTCCGTAACGGCGAATTGAGCCCTGACGTGCTGCTTGCTTCCGCATGCCTGCCGACGCTGTTCCAGGCAGTCGAGATCGACGGTGAAGCCTATTGGGACGGCGGCTACGCCGGCAACCCGACGATCACGCCGCTCATCCGGGAATGCAAGTCCCAGGACACCATCCTCGTGCAGATCAACCCGGTCGAGAGGCCGGGCACGCCTCGGTCCGCGCGCGAGATCCTCAACCGTATCAACGAGGTCTCCTTCAATGCCGTCCTTTTGAAGGAGCTCAGGATGATCGCCTTGCTTCGAAAGCTGGCGCAGGTGGACGATGACGAAGGTGCACGCTGGGCAGCGATGCGCATCCACCGGATCGCCAGCGACGCCATGACCGACCTCGGTTACTCCTCGAAGCTCAACGCGGAATGGAAGTTCCTCACCATGCTGCGCGACGAGGGGCGCTCCTCTGCCGCCGCATTCCTTGACACGCATGGCGACGATCTCGGCCGCCGCTCGTCGCTCGATCTCAACAGCTTGCTGGAAGGAGTCTGACATTTGGGGCTCCTTGGCATTCTGATCGGGCTCGGGCTGCTGGTCTGGCTCGCCTTCCGCGGCTGGAGCGTGCTTCTCTTGGCGCCGCTCGGCGCCATCATTGCCGCTCTCTTTGCCGGCGAGCCGGTGCTGGCGCATTGGACGCAGACCTTCATGAACAGCGCCGCTGATTTCCTCGCCCGCTTCTTTCCGCTGTTCCTGCTCGGCGCACTTTTCGGCAAGCTGATGGAGGACAGCGGTTCGGTGACTGCCATTGCCGATTTCATGATGCGGCGGCTCGGAAAAGCCCACGCCATCCTCGCCGTCGTCATCGCCGGCGCGCTGGTCACCTATGGCGGCGTCAGCCTCTTCGTCGCCTTCTTCGTGCTTGCGCCGATGGCGCAGGAGCTGTTCCGGTCGGCCGGCATTCCGCGCCGTCTGATGCCTGCCACGATCGTGCTCGGAACCTCCACCTTCACCATGTCGGCATTGCCGGGAACGCCATCGATCCAGAATGCCATCCCGATGCCGTTCTTCGGCACGACGCCATTTGCAGCGCCGGGCCTCGGCCTCGTCGCTTCGGCGATCATGCTTTGCTTCGGCCTATGGTGGCTTAGTCGCGCCGCGGCGGCTGCCCGCAGATCCGGCGAAGGCTTCGGAGAAGGCACGCCCGCGACAGCCGAACGTCTCGGCTCCGACGACCGGCTGCGCGAACGCGCCACCGCCGGCAGGGAGTTCGACCCGGCCGAAATTGCGCATGGCCGGCAAGCCGAAGCTCAGCCGCCTGTCATCCTTGCGGTGCTGCCGCTCGCCGTCGTCGTCCTCGTCAATCTCGGCATGACGATGCTCATCCTGCCGGCGCTCGATCTCGGCTTTCTTTCGCAAGACCGATGGGGCGGGCTGTCACTGTCCGACGTCGGAGGCGTATGGGCTGTGGTGACGGCGCTGGCTGCCGCGATAGCGACCGTGCTCGCCTTGAATTTCCGGCGACTGCCCACCTTGCGCGAGACAATCGACGCCGGCGCCAACGCCTCCGTGCTTCCCGCGCTCGCCGTGGCGAGCCTGGTAGGATTTGGAGCGGTCGTTGCGGCGATGCCCGCCTTCGAGATGGTACGCAACTGGGTACTCGGTATCGGTGGAGGACCGCTCGTTTCGATCGCGGTGGCCACCAACATCCTGGCGGCGCTCACGGGCTCCGCCTCCGGCGGTCTCACCATCGCCCTCGACGCGCTTGGCAGTACATACCTGATGCGTGCCCAGGAGACAGGCCTCGACCCTGCGCTGTTGCACCGTGTCGCCGTCATCGCGGCCGGCACGCTGGACACGCTGCCCCACAACGGCGCTGTCGTTACCTTGCTCGCCGTTTGTGGCTCGACGCATAGGGAAAGCTATGGCGATATCGTCGTAGCCGGCATCATCGGCCCGATCGTTGCATTGATCGTAGTGATCTTGTTGGGGACGATGCTCGGCTCGTTTTGATGTGCAGGCGGAGCGGAAGGCGCAGTGAACAGCCGGAGTCGCTTACCCCACCGCAAATCGCTGACGGCAGTTGGGTCTATCGGACAGCTCGGCGGGACAGCGCCCCCCTCTGTCCTGCCGGACATCTCCCCCGCAAGGGGGGAGATTGGACGGCCGCTTTGATTTCGCCACCATGCGACGTCGGCGATTGGCGAAATCCCCGATGACAGCCAATCTCCCCCCTTGCGGGGGAGATGTCCGGCAGGACAGAGGGGGGCGCGAAGCGCGCTGGCTCATCCGTAGTTTGCGCCGAGACGGGTAAGGTCTGCAGGGCGCGATGTTGCCCGAGAGAGCGCTCTGGTAAAAGCAGAAGGGTTCTACCTCCCCGACTTCGTGCGACTCGGACCTTGCCACGTGAGGAAATCAAAATCGCAGCCCTGCGTCGCCGGCAGAACGCTTTCGCGGTAGAGCCTGGCGTACCCACGCTCGGCCGCGGCCTGGCCGGCCGGCGCGGCAGGCTGCCGTCGAGCAAGCTCGTCTGGGGGCACCAGCAGGTCGATGCGCTTTTGCGATGCCGACAGCCGGATCCGATCGCCGTCGCGCACGAGGGCCAGCGGACCGCCGAGATCGGCCTCCGGCGTGACGTGCAGCACGACCGTGCCGAAGGCGGTCCCGCTCATGCGAGCATCCGAGATGCGCACCATGTCCTTCACTCCCTGGCGGGCCAGCTTCTTCGGGATCGGCAAATAACCTGCCTCCGGCATTCCCGAGGGGCTGCGCGGCCCGGCGTTCTGCAGGACGAGGATATCGTCGGGGGTGACGTCGAGCTCCGGGTCGTCGATGCGGTTGGCGAGGTCTTCCAGCGAGGAAAACACCACGGCGCGGCCTTCATGCTCCAGCAGCGCCGGTGTGGCAGCCGCACGCTTCAGGATGGCGCCGGAGGGGGCCAGTGTTCCCGAGAGAGCGATGAGCCCGCCGACCGGGCTTATCGGCATCTCGGCAGGACGGATGACGCTCGTGTCGATCGGGTCTTCCGGTGGGCGGGCCAGGCGCTCGGCGAGCGGTGCTCCCGTAACGTCGATGCATTCGCCGTTCAACTTTCCGGGGATGGCGCGCAGCACCCCATCGAGTCCGCCGGCAGCGTGAAAATCCTCCATGTAGCCTGATCCGACCGGCTTCAGGTCCACCAGAACCGGCGTTTCGTCGCTCAACCTGTTGAAGCGGTCGAGATCGATCTCGATACCAAGCCGCCCGGCGATCGCAGTGAGATGAATGACCGCATTGGTCGACCCCGAGACGGCAAGCAGCACGCGCAAGGCATTCTCGACCGATTGGCGCGTGATCAGCTTGTCCGGGAGCGGCCCGCCCGAAATTGCCATGCGCGCGGCCAGCGCACCGGTTTCTTCGGAGGCGCGCAGGCGATCGGCATGCACCGCCGGTATCGCGGCCGTGCCGGGGAGCATCATGCCGAGCGTCTCGGCAAGCAGCGCCATCGTGCTCGCCGTCCCCATCACAGCGCAGGTGCCGGCGGTCACGGCCAGCCGGCCTTCGACCTGATTGATCTCGGCTTCATCAATCGTCCCGGCGCGATAGTTCGCCCAGAAGCGGCGGCAGTCGGTGCAGGCGCCGACGCGCTCGCCGCGATGGCGGCCGGTCAGTATCGGGCCGGCGACGACCAGTGCCGCCGGCTTTCCCGCAGACGCCGCCCCCATCAGCAGCGCCGGCACGGTCTTGTCGCAGCCGCCCATCAGCACCACCGAGTCCATCGGCTGGGCGCGGATCATCTCCTCGACCGTCATCGCCATCAGGTTGCGGTAGACCAGCGAAGTCGGGCTGAGAAACACCTCGCCCAGCGAGATGACGGGGAAAACGATCGGCAAGGCCCCTTCGGCGAGCACGCCGCGCTTCACCGCCTCCAGCATCTCTGGAAAATGCCGATGGCAATTGTTGAAGCCGCTCTCGGTGTAGCAGATGCCGACGATCGGCTTGTCCAGCGCCTTGTCGGTGTACCCCATCGACTTGGCGAAGGACCGGCGCAGATAGCGCGCGAATTCCTTGTCGCCGTAATTGGTGACCCCGTTGTCGAGGCCAAAGGGCCGGTTAGGCATGCGCTCCTCCGCGGACCAGCTTGTGACGGAGATATTTGGGCGTGAGATAGTCGAGAATCCCCAGGCTGCCGCCGTCGGGGGCCTGGGTGCATTCACCGCCGATCAGCATCCGAATGCCTCGTACATGATCGTCCTCGATCTCTCGCGGGCTTGCGGTTGCCGGTCGCTGTACTAACAATGTTGTAACCAACGCCGCAAGCCGCTATATTGCGAGGAGGAGTAAAGAGGCCGTCATGATCAGCGCAGTCAAGAAGTTCGGACACTCCGCCGGCGTTATCATCCCCAAGCCGCTCCTGGCGGAATTCGGCGCTCAGGCGGGCGATAATATCGAATTGCGCGTCGAGGCGGGCAAGATCGTCATCGAGCGTATCGATACGCCCCCGCGCAAGGGCTGGGCGGATGACGCGCGCCGGCTGGCAGCCGAGGGCGATGACGAGCCGGCCTGGCCCGACTTCGCCAATGACGAGGACGCAAAGTTGACATGGTAAAGCGCGGCGACGTCTGGCTCGCCGCGCTTGATCCGACGGTAGGCAGTGAAATCCAGAAGACGCGGCCATGTGTGATCGTGTCACCGCCGGAAATCCATGACCATCTGCGCACGGTGATCGCTGCGCCGATGACATCGGGCAGCCGCCAGGCGGGTTTCCGGGTGCCGGTCCGGTTCAACGGTGTCGAGGGACTGATCCTTCTCGAACAGTCCCGCGCCCTGGACAAGCGCAGGCTGGTCAAGCACCTCGGAGAGGTGCCCGACGCCGTACTGAAGCGGGTGCTGCGCACGTTGCGCGAAATGTATGCGGAATAAAGCGATGGGGGCGCTGGCCGCTTGGCACTCACCCTCTCTTCATTAGAGCCTACTGACAGGGAAAGTTTGGCGCACCGCAAATTTGGCGCAGGGGACAGTTTACTTTTTTCCGCAGAAAGTCCGTGGCGCTTCAGAAGCTGGCGCAAGCGGAAAAAAGTAAACTGTCCCCGGCACTTCCCTGCTTCCCTATGTGCACACCCATTCGCGGATCTTGCACTCGTTCTTGTCGGCACCGCATTGGCTTGTCGCCTTTTCCTCCGCTTCGCGGCGGGTCGTGGCGGATGCGGCGCCCCAGAATGACTCGCCTGCAGGGGCGGTCTTCCCGACCGAGAGGGCCGCGCAATGCTGGTAGGGAAACCCGGTGTCGTCGTCATCGTCCCAATGCCGGTGGTTGCGGAATACTTCTACCACCTTGCAGGCTTCGCCCTTGGCATGCTCGCAATGTTTGAGCGCGATCTCCTCCGCTTCCTTCCTTTTGTCCGCGCCCCAGAAGAAGCCGTGCTTGCCGTCCGTGGGCGAGAAGGCGATCGCCCCCCAGATACCCCTCTCCTCGTTCGGCGGAGGCTCAGGGACCTCCGAACGCATGAGATCGGCGGCGCGGCTGGCGAGCGGGAGACTCGCGAGAACCACAAGCAACAAGGTCGCAAGGCTGGAGCGGCATGCGTTCAAGCAGGAACGCCACACCGCTCTATCTCCTTTGGGCATCGGATTTGCCCGAAAACCGCTATGCACTTTTCGGTCCGATGCGTTACGGCCGGCAGTCATGTTCATGCTCCATGCTGTTGGTCTTCCCCATCGCATCACGAGGCCTTGGTCCTCATCCGCCCATGCGTGCCACGGAGACGACAATGCAGGTATTGCCCTCAGGAACCAGCAGGGCCTGGCCTCCATTGTCGGCGAGATTGAAAAGTGTCGAGGCGGCAAGCGTGTCTGCCAGAACGCTGCCCTTCGGGAGAGTTGCGGCGACTTCCTGGCAGGACTTCCGGAACGGGGCCACCCGCACGAATCCGCCCTCGCAACCCTTCCCGAGGGGCGAGGCAAAGACGACACCTGCCGCCTGCGCCTTGTAATCCGGAAGGTCGTAGGTCATGCCGGCCACGGCTTGCATGGAGTGCGCATCAGGCGCCGAATTGTCCCATTGCGTCTGCACGGCGTAGGTTGAGCCGGCCGTCACGGCCTGCCCGAGCGCGGCGAAAACGTTGGCGCAGGTGCGTACGCCAGCCTGGTCCGCATGCTTTCCAAAGGGCGTATCGCCTGCCGCAGGCGCATTGTCGGCGGTCTTCTGCGATTGGGCGGAAGCGTCGCCCGCAACGAGGTTTCCGAGAGCCGGAAAAGCACGCAGCGAAAGCACCACCCCTCCGGCGACGAGAACGACGAGCAAGCCGGCCAGCCCGATGTTTCGAAGCATCCGCCGCGCGGGCTGCGGTGCAGGCACAGCACTCGCGGACGGCGCCTCCCGTTCTATGCCGGGCAGGCGCATCAAAGTTCTGTCGCGGATGGATTGACGGGTCGCTTCGGTCATTTCGAAGGTCTCGCTAGTTGATCGCGGATAGGGCAGCCTTGAGGCCCTTCAAGGGTGCGTCGAGGCCAACCGTCGCTCCCGAAGGCATCGAATAGGAAATCTGCGCTGTGGCTTCCTTGCCGATCTCCTCTCGAAGGATCGGGCCGACCGGCACGTAGCCGATGCAAACCGACCCGTCGCAGCCCTCCAGCTTGACGCCGACGGGCTTTTCGCGACCGGCAAATTTCAGAAAAATGCTGCTTCCCGCGCCGATCCCGGCCGGCGCCCGCAATATCATGAAGGGCTTGCCGCTTTCGTCGGCGGCGAGCGACCAGCTGAAGACCGGCGCCTGGCTCTCGTCGACGAAGGACTGGCTGATATTGCAGACTTTCCTCTTCGCCTGAAGGTTCTCGTCGCAGATCAGGTTCCAGTTCTCGAAAGGCTGGATCATGCGCCGATAATTGCCGAGCGCCACGCCTTGCGGCAGCACGATGTCAGAAGGCTTGATCCTGTAAGGCTGAGCCTCCTGGCCGGCGGCCGGAAGGCCGCCGGCCAGGAGCGCACAGGCCGCCGCAAAATGGTGGAATTGCCCCCTCCACCGCCTTCGGCGGTCCCCGCTACCGATGATCGGGAGAGGATCATGTTTGCCTTCTGTTGTCAGGTTGGCGCTGCCCCTCACCCTTACCCTCTCCCCGTAAAGAGACAGGGAGAGGGGGACGTCAGCGTCGCGGCTAAGCTCCCGCCTGCTCAAATGCCTGAACAGGCGGAGGCGGAGAAGCGCCAACGTCGGTGCCCCCCTCTCCCCGTCCTTCACGGGGAGAGGGTAAGGGTGAGGGGCAGCGCCTACGTCAAACGCTTGAGCGCCCCTCCACCTCCGCCGCATCTCGAACATGGACTCCAACTCTCGCCGAGACCTCAGTTCAAGGTCAGGCTCAGACCTGCACCGACGCCCCACTTCCCATCCGTGGTCGTGCCCGACAGGTTGGCGCGGACGCGGCCGCTTTCGCTGGTGTAGCCGGCGCCGAACGCAAAGGCGCCCTCGTCCTGCCAATAGCCGCCGCCGACGGCCACGCTGAGCTTGCCGGGCCGGTCGTCGTAGCGCAGCGACGCTGCGGCGAGGCCGACTGCAGCCGCCTGGTGAGCTTCACTGCGAATTCCGTCCAGATCCATGTTGAGCTGGGCGAACTTGCTGTCGGTATAGGCATTGGCCGTCTGGAGCGTGGTGCCCGCCACCTTGTCGGTATAGCTCTTCGACTCTGTCAGCGTGTTCTGAAGCTGCGTGACGTTGACAGCATCCGTGGGTGCCTTGCCCTCGGCGACATTGTGGATCACGACAGGCGCGTTCACATCGCCGCCGACGAGCGTTATCGCGTTCGACTTCGAGCCGTCCACGTTCTTGTTGTACTGCACGGCAAACTCGGTGAGGTCGCCGACACCCGTCTCCAGGTTTTCGATTGCCTGGTTGGTGGCGTGGAGCTGGCTGCCGTTGATGGCGTCGGTCGAGGTCTCGCTGATCCGCCCCGCCGCCACATTGGTGATGGTGCGTTCATTGCCGACACTGCCCACGCTCACCGTGCTCGTCGGGTTCGCGCCGGCGAAGGCGTAGTCCACGCCCTTGATCGTGACGCCGGTGGTCGCCACCGCCGCCGCGGTCGTCGAGCCCGCGCCGAGAGCGACGCTGCCCGGCTCGTTGGCCGTTGCGCCGGCGCCGACGGCCGTCGCCTGGATTCCATTCGAGGTCGAGCCCGTGCCGAGCGCGATGCCATCGGCGAGGTTGACCGTGGAATTCTGGCCGATTGCGATGCCGCCGGGCGCCGTCTGTTGCACGATGGCGTGGTTGCCCATGCCGATACCGTTGTCGCCGTTGACGGTAGTCTGAGGACCGATCGCCACCGATTCCGCGCCGACGGCCGCAGAATCCGAGGCCGACGAGTTGGCGTGGAAATATTTGGTGCCCGTCACCGCAAACGAGCTCAGCGCCCCCTTCAACTGCCTGAGCGACACCGCGTCCTGATCCTCCGTGCCATCGGCAAGATTGGTGATCTGGCGGTAGTGCGTGGCATCGCCCACGGAGACGGCGCCGAGCAGGGCGAGGTCTGTGGTGTTGTAGGGAATGATGCCGGTGCCGGAGATGATGCTGCCGGAGACGGGAGCGATCGGCCGATCCGAGACCGAGCCGGAGCCCAGCGCCACGCCGCCTTCTATGGTGACGTTGCTGCCTCGGCCGAGCGCGAGCGAGCTGTCGGCCACGGCGGTCGCCTGATAGCCGACGGCGGTGGAGCCGATCCCTTGCGCGAAGGAGTCGGTGACCGGCAGCGTCCGGTCATTGGTGCGCACATAGCGGATGCCGTCGCCATTGGCATCGGTGTAGGCCGTGGACGTATCCCCGGCGATGTTGTTGATGGTGTCGCCGATATTGGTCAGGCTGCTGTCGAGATTGGCGATGTCGGTCGTGTTCTGCGTCACCTGCTGGTTCGTCGCGAAGAGCTGCGAGCCGTTGACGGCATCGGTTGACGTGCCGCTCAACTGTCCGGCCGCCACATTCTGGATCTGCCGCTCTGCGCCCACCCGGCCGACCGAGAACGCACCACCAGCCGGCGTCGCACCCGCGAAGGTGTAGGTTGCGCCACCGATGACGGCGCTGCCGACCGCAGTTGTCGGGCCGGAAACCGAGTTCAAGCCGATCGCGACGTCGCCGGCATTGTTGGCGACCGCATTGGGGCCGATGGCGACCGAATCCGTGCCGGCGGCTACCGAATCCGGCAGCGTCGAATTGGCATGGAAATACTTGATGCCGCCGCCGGTCGTGATGTTGTTCACGGTCGTGTTCAGTATGCCGACCGCCTGGTTGGTCGCGAAGAGCTGCGAACCGTTGATCGCGTCGGTCGAGGTCCCGCTGATCCGGCCTGCGGCTACGTTCTGTATCTGGCGCGGCGCGGCGGCGGAACCGACGCTCACGACATCGCCCGCCGCCGGCGCGCCGCCCGCGAAGGTGTAGGTCGCGCCGCCGATGACGACATTGGGCGCCGGCACGGCGGCCGAGACCGACGAGCCATTGCCGAGCACCACTGCGCCATCTAACCCGGTGGCGACCGTTACGCCGCTACCGACCACGAAGGCGTTGTTAGCGTTGATAGTGTTGTTGTTGCCGAGCGAATAGGAGCCCGAGCCGGTGATGGTGCTCGGGTCACCGATGGCGGCGGAATTCGCGCCGCTGACGATATTGCCGGCGCCGATGCTGATGCTGTTTGCACCTGTGGCCTGCGCGCCGGTGCCGATCGCCACAGCATCCGCCGCACCGGCCACCGCATTGTTGCCCATCGCTATGGTGCCGATATCAGTCCCCTGCGCCCCCGACCCCATCGCAACGGAGGCGGTTCCACTTGACACGGCCGCATTGCCCATCGCCAGGGCGAAGTCGCCCGAGGCATTGGCTGAGCGGCCGAACGCTGCTGAGCTTAACCCTGTAGCATTGGAGCTCACCCCCACAGCACTGGCGCCGTTGCCAGCCGCGATGCTTTGACGTCCGATCGCGATGCTATCAACTTGCGATGCAGTCACATCCGTACCGATAGCGATCGCGCTCTGTGCGAGAGCACCCGTTCCCACAGCAGTGCGCGATCCGAGATAGACGGAATTCAACCCGGACGCGGTCGAGCCGAAGCCCATCGCAACGGCGTTGTCTGCGGACCCGTTTGCGTTGAGGCCGATCGATGTTGTCGCATTAGCAGTTACGCCAATACCGGCGTTGGTGCCGATCGCGATATTGTCGCTGCCCGTCACCAGGTTGCCAGCCGAGGCCTGGAGTGTACCGTCATAGGTAACGCTGCCGTCGCCGGTTCCGAGCGCGACATTGCGGGTACCTGTGACACCTGAACCGGCACCTCGCATAACGCTCGCGATGCCTCCGCCCATGGCAGTGTTCTGCGCGCCGCTTACGAGCGTGCCGGCTGCAATACCCATCGCAACAGAGCCGGAATTCCCAGTGGTTGAACCAGCCCCGGCGCCTTGTCCAACGGCAACCGTGCTGTCGCCGACAGCCCGCGCTTGCGCCCCGAGCGCGAGCGCGCTGTTACCCTGCGCGACGGCGAAATTTCCGAATGCGCTGGTGGCGATATTTGTCGCCCGCGCGCCGCGACCGACTGCCGTCGCGTAGTCCATGGTCGCTTGCGCGCCAGAGCCCACCGCCAGGGAGTCGGCCCCGCTCGCTGTAACGGACCAACCTAACGCCGTCGCGTGCAGGTTGGTCGCTGTTGCAACGCGGCCGATGGCTATAGCGCTGTCAAGGTTGGTGCCAGCGACGCCGGCGACGGAGCCGACGCCTATCACTATGGCGTTGTCGCCGTGACTGGCGCTCGAGTAGCCGAGCGTCAAGGCATTAGCGCCTGTCGAGGTCGAGGTAGCCCCGATGACGATCGGCCCGTGGAACCCCGCTGCCGGCGCATACGCTGTCGGATCGGTCACATCGCCGCTTGCTTGGCACCCGACCACGATCGCGGCATAGGCGTTCGGCCCAATGGTGGTGGCGCATCCGGCCTCATTCGCGCCGATCGCGATGGCCCCCACGGTTGGGGAAGCAACCGTCGCGCCACCCAGCGCGTCATTTGCGCCAGCAGGACTGGTAAACAAGCCGAGCGAACCGATTGCGATCAGGCCGCCCAAACGAGCGACGCCACTGGCGCCGAGCGCCCCAAGCCCCAGCCGATCGCGCTTCATGCCGAGCGAGCGATGCGCCATGCGCAGCGCCGCCATCAAGCGACGCCGGAGCGGACGGCTGTCGGCCGCGCCGAAAACCCAGTTTCCGGCGAAGCGGGCCGGCCTGCGCTGGGCGATTGTCAGCTGGGAGATCGTGCTTTGCCTGGACGTCATGGGATAAGTACCTCCTCACCCGCATTGCGGTCGACCGCGGCAGGTTCCGCCGATGCCGCCGTCGATGAATGTTTGCTTGAAAATGGAATGACGCGCGCGGCACCAGCGCCGCGCTCGGCGAGCTCATGGCCGTGCTTGCTGCCGATCGCCTCGACGCGTTCGAGCGCGCTCAGGAACCAGGCGTCGCCATCCTCCGGCACGGCGTCCAGCGCGGCTGCGGCGCGAGCGGGGGGAATCGCCGATTCGAGGGAGGCCTGGATCGCCGCCAGTTGAATGTCCGGGGCGTCGTCCGCGAAGATCACCGCCGTCAGCCCGAACAGATAGGTCGCGAGCAGCACGTCGCGCTTCGACTCCGGCAGGCTCTCCCCGTATTGTCTGTCCAGGGCCTTCAATATCGACTGAACCCTGGAACAGATCTCCTGGGGAAAGGATTGCGCAGCCTCCACGGCCGGCGCACCGCTCACGACCGTTGCCCCTGGTACGCACCCGCGACGGCGAGGCAGTCGCCTACGAGGTCGAGCCCCACTCCGCCAGATGCGATTGTCCTGCCCCCGACGGCAGCGCTACCCGCCACCGCCCCGGCATATCTGAATTGTCCGGCAACACGCCGCGCTGCCGCCGACAGCGAAACGAGTTCATCCATGACTGGCCCCTCGACTTCACATCTTTCGATGGCCGAGCGCCTTTCGCTATTTACCCCACCCCATGCAGCCAGCCCTCACGGACCTGCCGCACCACCCAACGTTCAAAGCAAAAGCGGCTCGAAACACCGGATAGTCCGGCAGCCAGAAGGACAGAAACCCCGGGAGAGGTATTTCACGAATTTAGCTTCGTGTCAGAAACTTGCTGATTATGTGGCGACGGTCGAGGAGCCGTAACAATTTTGCCACATTTCTGCTCAATTTGGAGTTGCGGAAAAGCTTACGTTACAACTTTTGGGGCGTAGCTGTTCATAGTTCTTTAAACATTCGAATCATCCTAGCGCCTTGACCTGATTTCGGCGGGCGTGACGTGCCGATGTTTGGTCATCATGGCGGTCAGGTGGCTCTGGCTGGAGAATCCGCTGACATAGGCAATCTCTGCGATCGTCATATTGCTTTCGAGCAGCAGTTTTTCGGCGTGGCCAAGCCGCATGAGAAGTATGTAGCGGTGCGGCGGCTCTCCAAATCTCTTGGTGAAACCCCGAATGAAGTGAAACGGCGTCAGACCGGCCACGGCGGCAAGCTCGGCGATAGTAAGCTTGCGCTGGAAATTCTCGTTGAGATATTCCTGAATTGTGCGTGCACGCGCGCTGGAGAGCCCGCCCTTCATGTCCGCGGCCGGCTTGCCCGCTCCAGAATAATTCCTCAGCAAATGCATGCTGAAGACCGTCAGCAGCGAATCGACGGAAATCTCGCTCGGCGCCTCTTCGTCAGTCAGCTCCGCCTTCAGCAGCCTGGCAATGTTGAGCGCCCTGGGATCGACCGTTCCAAAGGCCGGCGGCCGAAGCTCCACATGGCCGAGATCGAATTCGCTCGCCGCCAGCTCGAGCAGCCTCTCGGGCCGCAGCGCGATGATCAGGGCTTCCCTGGTGCGAGACCATATCTTGCGGCCGTACACACCCATGGGATGGATGAATATGGACCCGGCCGACGCGTCGTAGGCGTGCAGCTTGTCGCTTCCCAATGCAGCCTGGTTTCCCGACACCGGAGCAAGCGTCACGGTTGCAAAATGGACTTCCGGTGTCAGCGCATGGGATCCAGGCTCGCGAAGGGAATAAATAGCCCCGCCCCGCGGGGTGACCAGGCGGGGCCCGGCGGATTCGGGAATGACGCCCAGAATATCTGAATTGGCGTCTGCTCGGTGACGCTGAGAGGCACGCTGCTGCAATTTTCCTGATCTTCCATCAGTTTCGACGCCGCCAAGCCAAGCAGGTGCCGACGCCCTCCCCTGCGTCGTAGCTCAAGGCCCGGTGAGAACTCTGCTCTCTCTCTGTGTCAACCAACGAAAGTCATGCTGGAGCGAAGAACTGCAGCGACTTCTGACGTTTTAGAGAAAGAAGGCGCGTTGCTTGCAGTGAAGCGAGCTGGTGCATTGGGGTCCTCGTCGTTTGAATGACTATCTGATGGCTGAGGAACTGACGCCGCTTACGCACAACCGCGGGGCCCCGCAAAAGGTCCCGCCCTGCCGCGCAACTGCCGGTGCAGTTCCCAACCAGAGATAGTGCCGCAGTGTCAGCTACGCACAGTATCGAGCTGCCGTATTTCATGAAATTTGCAGCATATCGAGAAATTGCTGAGGTCTGCCGCAGGGACAATTTTAATCCAATCGCCCACTGGAGAACCCCTCATCCGACCGCTTCGCGGCCACCTTCTCCCACAAGGGGAGAAGGGGGAGCCTGGCATCGAAGTCGCCGCGAATCCGCGACGGAGGAGATTTGCAGAGACGAAAATCGCAGCGCGCCCCTTCTCCCCTTGTGGGAGAAGCGCAACCATTAGCGGGCGAGATGCTGTTGGGGTGCTTTTCTTATCCATGGAGTGCCGCGCTCGACGACGGCATTGGCGAAGATCAGTAGCTTTCGGGCGCAGG
>NZ_JAWRCU010000022.1:0-82490 GCF_033542235.1 Mesorhizobium sp. BAC0120
CGGAATCACAAATCCATTTTGCAAGGAATCCCCAGCCGAAGACTTATTTTCCGGCAAAATCGGCAGCTTCGACTGCCCCAAATTCCCACTGCAAATCAGCGACTTGGCAATTCTTCACGGCCGACCAATTACAGACGGAATTTCCGTTACCCCACCATCCTTGCCGGCGGCCGATCCTTGGCGAGCTTCTTGAACTTTCTCATCACCATGTCGCGCTTCAGCTTGGAGATGTGGTCGATGAACAGCACGCCGTTCAGATGATCGATCTCGTGCTGGAGGCAGGTGGCCAGCACGCCGTCGGCCTCGATCTCCTGCGGCTTGCTGTCGAGGTCTATATACTTCACGCGCACCCTCGCCGGCCGCTCGACCTCGGCATAGTAGTCGGGGATCGAAAGGCATCCCTCTTCGTACAGCGAGCGATCGTCGGACTTGGCGACAATCTCCGGATTTACGAAAACCAGGGGCTCCTTCGGCTCGCCTTCCTTGGCGAGGTCGATGACGAGCATGCGGATCGGCTCGCCGACCTGGATCGCAGCAAGGCCGATACCGGGGGCGTCGTACATCGTCTCCAGCATGTCGCCGGCGAATTTGCGAAGCTCGTCGTCGACCCGCTCGACGGGTTGAGACACCAGGCGCAGCTTCGGATCGGGAAGGATGATGAGGGGCTTGATCGACATGGCCTTGAGGTAATTGCTGTTTCCAAAAGCGTCAACCGGCACAGTTGCCGCTTGTTCACGTTTTGATCTGTTTTGCTGAAGCGAATCGGCTATGTTCTCGTCCATGCAAGACGTGACGAGCATCCTGTCGCAACCTGTCGCCCGGCTCGGCGCCACAAGCATAACGCTGGGCCACGCTCTGGCGTTCGCGCTGCTGCTGTTGCTAGGCTTGCTCATTGCCCTCGTCATGGCATTGTGGCGCGCATCGCGGGCACGGGTCGCTGCCGCGGCAGAAGCGGCCGAGCATGCACGCGAAGCCGAGGCGCGGATTGCCGGCATCGTCCAATCACAAGCAGAGATGCAAGGCCGTATGGCAGCGATCGCAGAAGTGTTCGGCAACCGGCAGGCCGAGCTGACGCGCTCGATCGGCGAACGGCTCGACGCGATGACCGGCCGCATCGGCCAGACGATCGGCGAGCAGACCCGCTCGACGCATGAGAGCCTCGCCAAGCTTCAGGAGCGGCTCGCAGTCATCGACACCGCGCAGGGCAACATCCAGTCCCTTGCAGGCCAGGTTGTGCAGTTGCAGGCGATCCTATCCAACAAGCAGACGCGCGGCGCCTTCGGCCAGTCAAGAATGGAGGCGATCGTGGCGGACGGTCTGCCGCATGGCGCCTATGAATTCCAGGCCACGCTTTCCAACAATAGCCGGCCCGACTGCATCATCAGGATGCCGAATGGCGCACCCTCGCTTGCCATCGACGCCAAATTCCCGCTGGAATCCTGGAATGCCATTCGCGCCGCCGAGGGCCCCGATGCTCAGCGCCTCTCCGCCCAGTCATTCAGGCGTGACGTCGAGGTCCATATCCGCGACATCGCCGAGAAGTATCTGATCCCGGGCGAAACGCAGGACACGGCCTTCATGTTCGTGCCGTCGGAATCGGTTTTCGCGGAGATCCACGAGAATTTCGAGCAGCTGGTGCAAAAGGCGCACCGGGCTCGCATCGTCATCGTTTCACCCTCGCTCCTGATGCTCTCGATCCAGGTTGTGCAGGCGATCCTCAGGGATGCCCGCATGCGCGAGCAGGCGCATCTCATCCAGGGTGAGGTCGCGCGGCTGATGCAGGATCTCACCCGGCTCGACGACAGAGTGCGCAAGCTTCAGGCGCATTTCCTGCAGGCCAACAAGGACATCGACGAGATCCTGGTTTCGTCCGGCAAGGTCAGCCGACGCGGCGCCAAGATCGAGGCGCTCGAGTTGGGTGCCTCGTCGGAGGATGGCGCCGTGGAGGACAATCCGGCTGAGACCGACGACAGAAGCCTCCGGTCGGCAAACTCGAAGACCGGTCAGCTCAGATTGCGCATCGTCGAGGGCGACGAAGCGTGAGCCGCCTGGCTTTGGGAAGTGCCGGTGACAGTTTACTTGTTTCGGCCTGTAGCTCCACCGCATAGGGCAGTTCGCTTACTGCCGAAATAAGTAAACCGTCCCCGGCACTTGTCTGCGGCCGTCCCACCGTTGAGCCGCATTCTTCTGCGTCTGCAGGCTACTCCCCAAGCAAGGTGTGCGTCAGCGGATGATCAGGATCGGCGAGCCCGTCTACTATGTTGAAGTGGTGACGATCGGCTTCCTCGACAGCTGCTGTCGCCGCACCTAGACCAGTCCAGATATTGGCAAGGAGCGCGTTCTGGCGGATGAACTCGCCGCGCTCGGCAGCGCCCACCCAGCAGGTCAGCCGGGCTCCTTCGAGCGGGCGCAGCAGCGCCGGGCTCTCAGCGGCAGCTTCCGCCTCATCGAGCCTCAGGTCGGCATTCATCGCGAGCCGCATCATCGGGCGCAGGTCATGGAGACCGGAGATAGAGACCGTATTACGGATACGCGAGCGGACGTCTTCGGCAAGCGGTGAGGTCTCCGATATCATCCTTGTCGCCAGGTGTCCGCCGGCTGAATGTCCGGTCAGCACGATCGGACCTTC
Organism: Mesorhizobium sp. BAC0120; assembly: GCF_033542235.1. Lineage (NCBI taxonomy): Bacteria > Pseudomonadati > Pseudomonadota > Alphaproteobacteria > Hyphomicrobiales > Phyllobacteriaceae > Mesorhizobium > Mesorhizobium sp. BAC0120. The sequence goes on from NZ_JAWRCU010000022.1 coordinate 2,630, forward strand.
GCTCATTGCCGCCGCCTTGGAGATCGCGGCGCCGACCTCCCTGGTTATGCTGGAAATGCTGTTTTCAGGGCAGAGCGTGTAGGACGGCATGGCGACGGCGTAGCCATGCTCGACGGCGCCATTTGCCAAGTGCGACCAGTACGACTTGTCGAAACGCACCCAGTAGCCGCCATGAACATAGACGACGAGGCCTTTCGGCGCTTGCTCGGGAAGGAACAGGTCGAAGCGGTTGCGCGGGCGCTCGCCATAGACGAGGTCGAGCTGAGCGCGGCCGCTGCTGGCCATGCTTTCGCGATAAGCCTTCGCCGGCTCGAGCCAGGCATTCGGCCAAGTCTCGCCCTTCGGAATATTGACGCCGTTGGCATAGGCGTTTTCCCAATCCGAAATCCGGCGATGATACATTGCAATCCTTCCCCTGCTTTCGGCTCGAGCTTGCATGAGGAAGGCAGCTGCAAGCAAGTGTGCCGACTGCTTGGCATCCAGCTGCAAAAGGCGGCAATTCGCAATGGATGCCGTCTGCAGCGGCGTGCGATCAATTGGATGGCCGCGCTGCTCCAGCCGTTTTATCTAGCATCGGATTCGTCCGAAAACCGCTAGCCACTTTTCGGTCAGCTGTGCGAATCAGCTCTTGCTGTTTGAGAATTATGTGATTCACTCAATGGTCGTGAGGAGGAGCGAATCATGGCCAAAGGTCAGATGAAGAGCATGAAGGAAGCTCGCAAGCCGAAGAAGGACGCAGCAAAGAAGCCGGCTGCAGCGGCCAAGGCTGCGCCGGTGGCAAAGTCCAACGCGAAAGCCAAGTAGCTTCCAGTCAGCGCCCGGTCGTCAGAACCCGCTTTTCGGAGCGGGGCGGTCGGGCATTGTTGTCTTCAAGCCGGCCGCCAGACATAAGTCGCGCTATCCGAACCTGCCCTTGCTCCGCGCCTTGCGCGCCGCATAGCGGGCATCACGCTTGGCCTTCTTCGCTGCCTCGTCGGCAAGCTCCCGAGTGATCCGCTCCAGCTCTTCCTGTTCGCGAATCTTGGCTTCTGCGCGCGCGCGCTCTTCGGCCACGGCGCGCTCCGCTGCCTCGCGAGCCTCGCGTTCTGCCCGTTCGGCAGCTTCGCGGGCGAGCTTTTCTTGACGCAGCCTTTCTTTCTCGGCCTCGCGCTTGGCGCGCGCATCGAGGATGGCCTTACGCTCTGCCTGGCGTGCCAGGACAGCCGGATCATCAGCAGCAGGTCTTGACTTGAATTTATCGAGAAGCGCTTTCTTGGCCTCGACCGCTGCAGTGCGGCGCTCGGCGAAGCTCTTTTCCCTATACATTAAACGAACGAATCCCTAATCAGTCACATCGCGCCGCTTACATACGCAGCATGAGCCGAAGTTCAAGCCGTTCTGGCGCGTACCAGCCTTGAAAAATTAGCATGCCAGAAGGCGGCGGCCCTGATCGTCGCCATTTCATGATGCATTGTTCACCGCACGGCGACTGGCGCGACTTGCTGCAACCCATTAGCTGTTCCGCACAATTCCATTTCGACAGGGAAGAACTCGATGGAGCTTGGCCTCTATACATTCGCGGATGTCGGCCTGGAGAAGGGCCACATCGCTCCTCACGAAAGATTGCGCAATCTGATCGAGGAGATCGAGCTTGCCGACCGGGTCGGGCTCGATGTGTTCGGTCTCGGCGAGCATCACCGCCCTGACTATGCGGCCTCCGCGCCCGCAGTCATCCTTGCCGCGGCGGCGGAGCGGACAAAGCGCATCCGTCTCACCAGTGCCGTCTCGGTGCTGTCCTCCGACGACCCGGTGCGCGTCTTCCAGCAGTTCTCGACTCTCGACCTCATCTCCGGTGGACGTGCCGAAATCATGGCGGGGCGGGGCTCCTTCATCGAATCCTTCCCGCTGTTCGGCTACGATCTCGGGGATTACGATGCGCTGTTCGCCGAAAAACTCGATCTGCTGCTCAAGATCAACGAGAGCGAGCGAGTCACGTGGTCGGGCACGCTGCGTGCGCCGATCAACGATCGCGGCGTCTACCCGCGACCGTATCAGCAGAAGCTGCCGATCTGGATCGCAGTCGGCGGCACGCCCCAGTCGGTCGTACGCGCTGCCACGCTCGGCCTGCCGCTGGCGCTCGCCATCATCGGCGGCGAACCGGCCCGCTTCGCGCCCTTCTTCGAGCTCTATCGCGAGGCTGCGCGCCGCGCCGGCCACGATCCCGAGAAGCTGGCCACCAGCCTGAACGTTCACGGCTTCATTGCGGAGACGACCGAAAGGGCAGCCGATGATTTCTACGGACCGCAGGCCGAGGTGATGAACCGTATAGGCCGCGAGCGCGGCTGGGGGCCGACCAACCGTGCCCAATTCGACCAAGCGCGCGGGCCACGCGGCGCGCTCTTCGTCGGCGATCCCGACGTGGTGGCAGAGAAGATCATTGCCCAGCACAGGATCTTCGGCAACGACCGATTCCTGCTGCAGATGGCGATCGGCGAGATGCAGCACGACAAGATCCTGAAGGCGATCGAGCTCTACGGCACCAAGGTCGCGCCGATCGTGCGACGCGAAACTGCAAAGAAGGAACCAGCCTGAGCGGGCGCAGGGAGGGTTTCATGAGCTTGTCCGCGAACGGCAGCTTTTGAAGGGCAGCCTTGCCCTTCTGCGAAAAAAGCAACGTGTCCATGGCTGCCGGCCTCGTTTGCGGCACGCGGTTCGGCGCCCTATATCCGGGCGGCGAATGCCGGGGGCCGCCCATGTCCGATATTGATCTCGTCGCGCACGAGACGCTTTTCGAGGTGAAGCAATGACAGCGGTCCTTTCCGTTCTCGATCTCTCGCCGGTGCCGGAAGGCAGCGCCGTTTCGCAATCGCTCAGGAACACGCTCGACCTGGCGCGCCATGCCGAGCGGCTTGGCTACGCCCGCTACTGGCTCGCCGAGCACCACAACATGCCCGGCATCGCCAGCGCGGCCACCTCGGTCGTGATCGGCCATGTGGCCGCCGGAACTTCGACGATCCGCGTCGGCGCGGGCGGCATCATGCTGCCCAACCATTCGCCGCTGGTGATCGCAGAGCAGTTCGGCACGCTCGCCGCGCTTCATCCCGGCCGCATCGACCTCGGGCTGGGCCGCGCGCCCGGCACCGACATGCTGACTGCGAGAGCGCTGAGGCGCAACCTCGATTCCGGCGCGGACAGCTTCCCCCAGGACGTCGTGGAGCTGCTCGGCTATTTCAAACCGGCACTGGAAGGCCAACGCGTACGCGCAGTGCCCGGCGAGGGCGAGGATGTGAAGGTCTGGATCCTTGGCTCCAGCACCTATGGGGCACAGCTCGCGGCAATTCTCGGCCTGCCCTATGCCTTCGCCTCGCATTTTGCGCCCGGCGAGCTCGATCACGCGCTGGCCGTCTATCGCGAGCGCTTCCAGCCATCCGAATATCTGGACAAGCCTTACGCCATGCTCGGCATCAACATCGTCGCAGCCCCGAGCGACGAGGAGGCGCGGCTGCTGTTCTCATCACTGCAGCAAGCCTTCGTAAACCTGCGCACCGGCCGGCCGGGACGGTTGCCCCCGCCGCTCGAAGGCTACGAGGAGACGCTCGACCCGGCAGCGCGTGCGATGCTCGCCCACAGCCTTTCGACGGCGGTTATCGGCTCGCCGGAAACGGTAAAGCGCGGCATCGAAGCTTTCCTGAAGCGCACCGGCGCCGACGAGCTGATCGTGACCGCGCAGATCTTCGACCACAATGCGCGCGTTCGCTCCTTCGAGATCCTGGCGCAAGTTCATCGGGAGCTGTTGCAGGCGGCGTAGGCGCCGGGGAGGTGCGGCGACAATTTACGTTTTGCCGCCTCGTGTGTGCTCTCCGTCTTGGCCGCCTTTCTGCGGCAAAAAGCAAACTGCCTGCAACGCTTGCCGTTCAGCGCACCGCTGAGACCAGCTCCGCGTCGGGGAAGCAGGTGGGCGCACGGCCGTTCCTGGCCTGCCAATCGCCGATCGAACGGCGCGTCTTGAAACCGGGCAGGCCGTCGGCGCTGCCGACGTCATAGCCTTTCTTCTCGAGCGCGTGCTGCAGCCCGGCGATATCGGAGCGGTAGAGCCCGTCGACCTTGCCCCATTTGCCGGCAAAGCTTCTGTCGCCCCGCACGATGCGGTCGGCGCCGTGGCCGATGAAGAGGGCGTAGAGGTCGCTTGTATTGTACTGTTTGAGGACGTAGAAATTCGGCGTCACGATGAAGGCCGGGCCGTTGCGACCGGCCGGCATCAGCAGATAGCCTTCGGCGCGAAGTTCACTCGATGGGAAGTCTTTGCCATCGACGCGCCTGATTCCCATCGCCACCCATTCGGAGATCCGCTTGCCCTGGTCGGGCCCTTCGAGAGCGCAGGAGATGCCGTCGGGCGCGTTGACCTCGAAGCCCCAGCCGCGGCCCTTCACCCAACCATAGTCGACAAGATAGTTGGCGATCGAAGCCATGGCGTCGGCGTCCGAATTCCAGATATCGGGATGGCCATCGCCGTCGAAATCGACCGCATGCTTGAGGTAGGAGGACGGCAGAAACTGCGGCTGGCCCATGGCGCCCGCCCAAGACGATTTCATCTGATCGCGGCGGACGAGCCCGCGCTCGACGATCTCGAGCGCCGCGAGCAACTCGTCGCGGAACATGTCCTTGCGCCTCGACATGAAGGCTTTCGTGCCCAGCACCTCAAAGGCGTCATAGGAGCCCTGCGCCTTTCCGAATCCGGACTCGCGCCCCCAGATGGCAAGCACCACCCCGCCCGGCACCCCGAACCTCTTCTCGATCGCGGCGAGGATCTTGCCGTATCTCGCCGCCTGCGCACGGCCGCCCGAAGTGACCGCACTCACCTTGTTTTCCGCGAAATAGTCGCCGGGCGCACCGAATTCCGCCTGGTGCTGCTTCTGCGGTGTCCTGGGTTTCTCGCCCGGCATGACGAGGTCGGGGAGCTTCAGATTCGGCGTTATCTTGGCAAAGGCCGCGTCGAAGGTTGCCTTGGAGATGCCGCGGGATTTGGCTTCGGGCCAGAGGTCGGATTGCAACCAGGCGCGGAAGAGGTCGTCGACCTTGGCGGCGGAGGCGGGCGGCGCGAAGGTGAGAAAGAGCGCGGCGAAGATCAGCCATATCTGGGTGAGCCGGCGGGACAGCGCCCCCCTCTGTCCTGCCGGACATCTTCCCCGCAAGGGGGGAGATTGGACGGCCGATTTGGTTTCGCCAGTCGCCATCGTCGGCGATTGGCGAAATCCTCGATGACGGCCAATCTCCCCCCTTGCGGGGGAGATGTCCGGCAGGACAGAGGGGGGCAACGTAGGGCGCATCGTTCCGTGTAGCTGGCTAATCCGCGGATTTGCCTTCACAGCGCAGAATTGCGTCAAAACGCGGTCCGAGATTTCAGCGCGGCGGCGAGCGTGCCCTCGTCGAGATAGTCGAGCTCGCCGCCGACGGGCACGCCATGCGCGAGCCGGGTCACCTTCACGTCGAAACCGGAGAGCTGGTCGGTGAGGTAATGCGCGGTCGTCTGCCCCTCGACCGTGGCGTTGACCGCCAGGATCACCTCCTTAACGCCGCCTTCGGCGATGCGGGTAATCAGTCCTTTGATGTTCAACTGATCGGGGCCAATGCCATCGAGCGGGGAGAGCGTGCCGCCGAGGACGTGATAGCGTGCATTCATTGCGCTGGCCCGTTCCAGCGCCCAGAGGTCGGCGACGTCCTCGACGACCATGATGACGGAGCCGTCGCGTCGCTGGTCCGAGCAGACCGAGCAAGGATCGACGGTGTCGACATTGCCGCAGGTCGAACAGACACGCACCTTCTGCACCGCTTCGGCCATGGCATCGGCGAGCGGCCCTAGAAGCTGCTCCTTCTTCTTGATGAGGTGGAGTGCGGCGCGGCGGGCCGAGCGCGGCCCGAGCCCCGGCACCTTGGCCAGGAGTTGGATCAGACGTTCGATCTCGGGGCCGGCGACTCGCTTGGACATGGGAACGGTATAGAGCGAACGGGGCGCAGGGAGTAGTGAATAGAGCGCCTTGGCATCCCTTCCCCGCAGTCATGGCGACAAGGATCAGAACGAATGAAAGCCGTCCTTTACGAAGATTTCCGTCAGCCGCCGCGCATAGAGAATGTGGCGGACCCCAGTCCCACCGCCGAAGGCGTTGTGATCAAGGTGGAGGCATCAGGGCTTTGCCGCAGTGACTGGCACGGCTGGATGGGCCACGATCCGGACATCCGCCTCCCGCATGTGCCCGGCCATGAGCTGGCCGGGACAGTGCAGGCGGTCGGACGGCAGGTCACGCGATGGCGTCGCGGCGATCGCGTCACGGTACCATTCGTCGCCGGCTGCGGGCACTGCTTCGAATGCCAGTCGGGCAACCATCAGGTCTGTGAGCATCAGTTCCAGCCCGGCTTCACGGCCTGGGGCTCGTTTGCAGAATACGTTGCCATCGACCGCGCCGACATCAACCTCGTCCGCCTGCCTGAAGAACTGGATTTCGCAGTCGCCGCAAGTCTCGGCTGCCGCTTCGTCACATCGTTCCGTGCAATCGTGGACCAGGGCCGCGTCCTGCCTGGAGAATGGGTGGCGATCCATGGCTGCGGTGGCGTCGGCCTCTCCGCCATCATGATCGCCAGTGCAATGGGGGCCAATGTGGTCGCGATAGACATTGCCGAAGACAAGCTGGACTTTGCCAGGGAAATGGGCGCGGTCGCCGTCATCAATGCAGCGAAGACGTCCGGTGTGGTCGAGGCGGTCAGCGAGATCACCAAGGGCGGCGCGCATGTCTCGATCGATGCGCTCGGACATCCCGTGACCTGCTTCAACTCCATCGCCAATCTCAGACGCCGGGGCCGCCACATCCAGGTCGGGCTGATGCTGGACGATCATGCCCGGCCGCAGATCCCGATGGACAAGGTGATCGCCTGGGAACTCGAAATCCGCGGCAGCCACGGCATGCAGGCCTTTCGCTATCAAGCGATGATGGAGATGATCGAGACAGGCAAGCTCAGCCCGCAAAAGCTCGTCGGCAGGAAGATCAGCCTCGACGAGGTGCCGGAATCCTTAATGAAGATGGACGATTTCGAGGGGAAAGGAATTACCGTGGTGACGAGGTTCTAGGGGAAATCACTTCCCGTCGATCGGCCGCAGGACGGCGACGGATACCGGTTCCTGGCTCACTCCGGATGGGGTGACCTTCATGGTTTCCGTCTTGATGCTGACATGCAGACCGCGTGATCGCGCCAGGCGGATCCGATCGTTGAGATCCGAAACCGCCAGCTCGATCTCGGCGACGAGAGGAGCGTCGTCCGTCAGGTCAGGGAGATTCCAGTCAACTGCCTTCATTGGTGCACCATCAGAACTAGGCAGCGCGGAACGATCCTCGGCCCATTCTAGGGAACCAAACACGAAGAGCCCCGAAATCGTTCCCTCTGCGCCTTTGCGGAGCTAGCCGCAGCGCTTGCTCCGTCTACCGCCCGTTGACCAGGCCAAGAATCAATTGATGGATATTGCCGCCCTCGCCCATTTCGACCCGGTCGAAGTCGCGATTGCGCTGCTGATGCGCCGTGAAAAGATCGGTGAGCCGCTCTTTCAGCTCGGCCCTGATCTTCACGCATTTGGGATCGCCGGGAACGGACATGCCCACGGTTGCGACCTCTATGTCCTTGACCAGCTTCTTGATCATCTCGCCATGGAGCCGCTCGTGGGCTTCCACGCCGCCGATGAAGGTCCCCCAGAGCCGGCGATTTGCGGCCGGAAGCTGCTCGCTGGGCCTCGGCAAGGTATAGGTGATCGTGAGCTTCGGCACCGCCGAGACCAGCGTGCATGCACCGTCTTGCGGTACATACTTCCTGGACCAGGTCAGCGTGAAGTTCGTGTGAGCGATGGTACGGCGATTGCCGCTAATGACAGGGCCTCGCTCACCGATCGACCGGTAGAGCTCGATGCCGGTCTTCCCTGCGATCGCATAGGTCTTGACCTTTTCGACGGCCTGCCATTCGGCATGGGCGAGCGAGGGCAAGACGGCGAGGAAAGCGGCCAGCAGCCACCACGGCCTACGTGATTCCACGCCAATCCCCCCTCAGGCAGCTCAGGCTTAGAAGAGTTCCTACGGCAACGTCATGCTGATCGCGTCAAGGCTTTCTGCAAATCGATCAATGCCGGCATTGTTCTCGGAAGTGCCGGGGACAGTTTGCTTTTTTCCGCAGAAGAGTCGTGGCGCTTCCAAGCTGGCACAAGCGGAAAAAAGCAAACTGTCCCCTGCGCTAAACCCTAGAATGGCAGCTTCATGCCGGGCGGCAGCGGCAGACCGGCTGTCAGCTCGCGCGTCTTCTCCTGCATCAAAGCCTCGACCTTGGCCTTGGCGTCATTGTGAGCAGCCATGATCAGGTCTTCGAGGATCTCGCCCTCGTCGGCGCGCATCAGGGTCGTGTCGATCTTCAGCGTCCGCATGTCGAACTTGCCGGACAGCGTCACCTGCACCAGCCCGCCCCCCGACTGGCCGGTCGCCTCGAGATTGGCGATTTCATCCTGAAGGGCCTGGAATTTCGCCTGCATTTCCTTGGCTTTGCCCATCAGGCCCATAAGATCTTTCATCGGCGGATCCCTTCTTCGGTTGGGGTGCTCTGGCTTCAGGCACTGCCGGCCTGACTTCAACTCAGGTTAGAGAGGTGTGCGTTCAACTCGACCGCCTCACCGCCCTATCTTTTTGTTTGCGCATCGGATTTGCCCGAAAACCGCTAAGCACTTTTCGGTCCGATGCGCTAGCTCTGCTCGTCGTCGTCCACCGCGTCGGGCGCTGGGGCAACATCGGCTGCCTCTGCATCCGGCGCATCCGGGATGCGAACATCAATGATACGCGCGCCGGGAAAGCGGCTTAGGATCGCAGCCACCGCCGGGTCATTTCTGGCATCCAGCAATGCGCTTTCACGCTTGCTCGCCTCGGCCTCGGCAAGCGTCTGACCGCCTTCCTCGCGCGACAGCGAAACGACCCAGCTCCGCTTGGTCCACGCCTCGAGCTTGACCTTGAGATCGCCGGCGAGGTTCTTCGGCGCCTCGCTGGTCAGCGATACTTCGAGCCGGCCGGGCTCCATGCGGACAAGCCGGACGCAGCGTTTCAACAGCACCTTGAAGGTAATGTCGCGATGCGTATCGGCAAGCGCCGCGATGTCGGCGAGCGACTTGACGGGAGCCGCTTCGACAGCAGGCTGCGGATCGGGAATCGGCTGGAGCGCAGGGCGCGCGGCCTGCGGCGCGGCCTCGACCAGCCGCATTGTCTGGCCTGAGCCGCTGCGCTCGATGACACGGGTCTCCGAGACGGCGGAAGTGCCACCTCCGCCCCCTCCATTTCCGAGCGAAGCAGGTGCTGCGCCAGGCGACGGCGCGGATGGCCGCGCGGCTTGCGACGACAGCACCATCGGACGAGCGGCACTGTCCTCGAGCGAGCGCAGCGCCTCGTCGAGCGTCGGCAGATTGGCCGCATGGGCAATGCGGATCAGCACCATCTCGCCGGCACTGACCGGCCGGTTGGCCTCCCGCACCTCCGGAATGCCCTTGAGCAGCATTTGCCAGGTGCGCGAAAGCACGCGCAGCGACAGAGACTGCGAGAAAGCCATGCCCCGAGTGCGCTCCTCCTCGGAGAGGGAAGCGTCGCTGGCGGCCTCGGGAACGAAACGCAGCCGCGTGACCAGATGCGTGAACTCGGCGAGATCCGTGAGAATGATCGCGGGATCTGCTCCGGCATCATATTGCGAGCGGAACTCGGCAAGGGCGGCCGCGGCATCGCCCTTCATCAGATGCTCGAAAAGATCGACGACGCGGCCTCGATCGCCGAGACCCAGCATCTGGCGCACCGCCTCGGCCGTCACCGTGCCGCTGCCATGGGCGATCGCCTGGTCGAATATCGACAACGCGTCGCGCGCAGAACCCTCGGCCGCCCGGGCGACCATGGCGAGCGAGGCGTCGTCAGCCTCGATACCCTCCAGCTTCGCGATGCTGGCGAGATGGCCGATCAGCAATTCGGCATCGATGCGGCGCAGGTCGAAGCGCTGGCAACGCGACAGAACCGTGATCGGCACCTTGCGGATCTCGGTCGTGGCAAAGATGAACTTCACATGCGGCGGCGGCTCTTCAAGCGTCTTCAGCAGGCCGTTGAAGGCCTGCGTCGAGAGCATGTGCACCTCGTCGATGATGTAGACCTTGTAGCGGGCCGAGACAGGCGCGTAGCGCACACGGTCGATTATGTCGCGGATGTCGTCGATGCCAGTATGCGAGGCTGCATCCATCTCGATCACGTCGACATGGCGGCCTTCCATGATGGCGCGGCAATGCTCGCCAAACTCGGTGAGATCGATCGAGGGCTGGTCGACAGTCGCGGTCTTGTAGTTCAGGGCGCGGGCGAGAATACGGGCGGTCGTCGTCTTGCCGACGCCGCGCACGCCGGTCAGCATCCAGGCCTGTGCGATGCGGCCGGTGGCGAAAGCATTGGTCAGAGTGCGCACCATCGGCTCCTGGCCGATGAGGCTCGAGAAATCCGCCGGCCGGTACTTGCGCGCCAGCACGCGGTAGCCGCTGTTCTCAGCCCTGTTTTGCGGGAATTCGGCTTCGCTCATCCGCCTGTTTTAGTCCGTTGGTAGAGCAAGATCGAGCCTAGTGTCCTGATCTCCAAGTTCGCCCCAGTTCGAATCGGGACATCAGAAGGGCCATCGTGGCACAAGCGTGAATTCTAGCGAAGAGGTGGGAGGCTGGCACGGTGACCCGTGCCGTGGCTCGTTAGGGCTGCTTCCTTCCGGACCTGACCCGGTTGGCGAGTGGCTCGTCCACCACCAACCTCCCGTTCCCCATATCGGCAATTCGGCCGGCAAATGCAAGGCCGTTGAGCAATCACTCGCTTTTTATACCGTGCTATCGAGTTTGCCGACGAATCGCTTGCAGGCGCGGGGTCGCCGCTCTAGCGTTGAGGAAAAATACGAGGAAACGGTCATGCACCCGGTTCTAAAGGCCGGCTTCGCGCTCGACCCGCGGATCGAAGCGGATACCCAACCAGTGATCTGGCTCGGCCTGTGCGAGCTTCGCGTGATGAACGACCGCCGCTGGCCCTGGCTGGTACTGGTGCCGCAACGGCTGGGCATCGAGGAAGTTCACGACCTGACGCCTCTCGACCAGGCAATGCTCACCTTCGAATCCAATATGGTGGCGCAGGCGCTGAAGCGGACCACCGGCTGCACAAAGATCAACACAGGCGCGCTCGGCAATATCGTGCGCCAGCTGCACGTCCATGTCATCGCGCGCAACGAAGGCGATCCTGCGTGGCCGGGCCCCGTCTGGGGGTACGGCGTGCGCGAATCCTACGCCCCAGCCGACCTCCATCAATTCTGCGCGCGCTTAAAAGCGGCTCTCTAGGCTGAGGCTCGCCAACCTTCTAAAATGGATAATCATGACATTCGCGCTCTTCGACACGGCCGCACGCGAGCCGAGCCAATTCGTCGGGTTTGCCGGCAACGTCATCGACCGGCAGTCGGAAAAGCGCAGTGATCATTCGGCCGTTACGGCACTCGGGGACCCGCGCGCGCGGCTGATGCTGATGCATGGCGGCCGCATCTTCCTGAAGCAGCCAAACGGGACCTTCAATCCCTATTTCAACTTGGACGAGGTTGCAGCGTTCGGTGCGGCTCTCACCGAGGCCGTGCTGCTCGGCCATTCGGAGGATGGCCCGGTGCTCGCCGTGCCTGCCGGCATCGAGCCGGAAGCGCTGCCCGAAGTGGTGAAGGCGATCGATTACCGGTCGGTGAATGTGCAGGGGCTGCTCGACGCGCCATCGCTCGGAGCGATGGCACAAGGCGCGGCCCTGCTTGCCTGGCATGCGAGCCACGGCTTCTGCTCCAAATGTGGCCACCGCAGCGAGATGCGGGCCGGCGGCTACAGGCGGCACTGCCCGAACTGCAACACGGACCATTTTCCGCGTACCGACCCGGTCGCAATCATGCTCGCGGTGACGCGCGAGCGCTGCCTGCTCGGCCGCAGCCCGCATTTTCAGCCGGGCATGTATTCCGCGCTCGCTGGCTTCATCGAACCGGGCGAGACGATCGAAGCCGCGGTCAGGCGCGAAGTGCTGGAGGAGTCGGGCATCAGGCTCGGCCGGGTTGTCTACCATGCGAGCCAGCCCTGGCCATTTCCCTATTCGCTGATGATCGGCTGCTTCGGAGAAGCGCTCCACGAGGACATCAGCTTCGACGGAGACGAGCTGGAGGACTGCCGCTGGTTCTCGCGCGCGGAAGTCCGCGCCATCCTGGGAGGCGACAAGTCGTCGGGCATCTTCGTGCCGCCGAGCGCGGCGATCGCCCATCACCTCATCCGGGCATGGGCCGAGAGCGACTAGCTCTCTGTTTTCCGTAATCCGGCTCGCCTGCTGGCGATTCCGACGACGGACTAATCCGCCACGTTCCATTCCTCACGTGAGTCCGATCGTGGGTAGACGCCAAGGATGCGCACCTCCTTGGAGAAGAAGCGCAATTCCTCAAGCGCGTTCCTTACGCCCAGATCGTCCGGGTGCCCCTCGATGTCGGCATAGAAGAGCGTGGCAGTGAAGGCGCCGAGCTGATAGCTCTCCAGCTTGGTCATATTGACGCCGTTCGTCGCAAAGCCGCCCAACGCCTTGTAGAGGGCGGCCGGAACGTTGCGGACCCGAAATATGAACGTCGTCATCATGCCCGCCTCCGGCGACGGGCGCTGGACCCACTGCTTGTCCCTGGTGAGCACGACGAAGCGGGTGACGTTGGATTCGATGTCCTCGACGTTCTCCTCGATTATGTCGAGGCCGTAGAGCTCCGCCGCCAGCCGCGGCGCCAGCGAGGCCATGCTTCGGTCGCCGGCTTCCGCGATCATCTTAGCCGAACCGGCCGTATCGCCGGCCACAACGGGCTTCCAGCCGTTCTTGCGGATGTATTTGCGACACTGGCCGAGCGCGTGGATATGGCTGTGAACCGTCTTGATCTCGTGCCGGCCGACGCCCTTCAGCACCATCAGCTGAAAATGGATCGGCAGGAAATATTCGCCGATGATGTGCAGGCGCGATTCGGGCAGAAGGTGATGGATGTCCGCGACGCGGCCGGCGATCGTATTCTCGATCGGAATCATGGCGAGATCTGCCTTGCCGGTCTCGACCGCGTTGAAGGCGTCCTCGAAGGTCGGACAGGGCAGCGGCTCCATATCCGGATACATGTTGCGGCAGGCGGTGTCGGAATTGGCGCCCGGTTCGCCCTGGAAGGCGATCCTGTTTGTCTTCGGAGGCATGGTCAGGTCCTGAGCATCATTTGGACAGTATCCGGCGAGCGCGCTCGAGGTCCTCGGGCGTGTCGACGCCAAGCGGCACCGATCGCACGACCTCAACGTCGATGCGCATGCCGGCTTCGAGGGCACGGAGCTGCTCCAGCCTCTCCCGCGTCTCCAGATAGGATGGCGGCAGCGAGACGAAGCGCTCGAGCGCGTGGCGGCGATAGGCGTAGAGTCCGACATGGTGATAAAGCGGCCCCTCACCCCAGGGCGCCGTGGCGCGCGTGAAATAGAGCGCGCGCAGCCGGCCGGGGGAAAGCACAGAGCCGACGAGCTTGACCACGTTGGGATTGGTCTTTTCCTCGTCACGAACGATCTCGACGGCAAGGGTGGCGATATCGACCGCGCCCTCCTCGAGCGGCGCGAGCGCAGCCCGGATCGAAGCAGGCTCCATCGTCGGCAGGTCGCCCTGGACGTTGACGACCGTGTCTGCCTTGCCGCCCGGATCAAGTGCCTGAAGCGCCTCGAAGATGCGATCGGAGCCGGACTGATGGTCCGGCCGCGTCATGACTGCCTCGAAGCCATGCGCCCTGACCGCGTCGGCCACGGCAATGGTGTCGGTGGCGACCACGACGCGGCCGAGGGAGCTCTCCGCCGCCCGTTCGGCGACGTGGACGATCATTGGGCGGCCTGCGATATCGGCCAGGGGCTTGCCCGGCAGGCGCGTCGAGGCCATGCGTGCGGGAATGAGAATCAGGACATTCATGAAGGCGGCTGGAAGATCAAGGGAAACAGGGGTGGAAAAGTGGCAAAACGTCTCACTGGAAGCGCCCTTATAGGTGTTGCAACGGCTTGGCAAAAGCCCTAGTCCTTGCGCGATTTGAGCGGCCCGACAGGGTGGCATTTGGCGGGCTGTTGGACGGGTGGACATCTTCCCAGGACGGTCGGTCGCATGAGGGAGCGTTTGGCGCATGGATTCTTTTGAGGTCAACAAGCTGTTGGGCGCCTTGCTTGGAACCTTGTTCGTGGTCATGACGCTCGGCATCGTTTCGGACAGCATCTTCTCGTCGCCGGCGCCGGAAAAGCCCGGCTTCGAGATCGTCGCGACCGAGGCGCCGGCAGGCGGCGGGCAGGCTGCGGGCGGCGAACAGGCCGCGGACCAGCCGATCGAACCTCTGTTGGCCAAGGCTGATCCGAAAGCCGGCGAAGCAATCTTCAAGAAGTGCCAGGCCTGCCATGACGGCACCAAAGGCGGACCCAACAAGATCGGCCCGAATCTCTGGGGCGTGGTCGATCGCCCGATCGCCTCACATGAGGGCTTCTCCTATTCGTCGGGCATGAAGGAGTTCTCGCAGAACGGCTCGGTGAAATGGGACTACGATCACCTGAGCAAGTTCCTGACCAACCCGAAGGCCGACGTCAAAGGCACGGCCATGACCTTCGCCGGCCTGAAGAAGCCCGAAGATCGCGCGGACATCATTGCCTATCTCAGGACGCTATCGGATAGCCCTCCGCCGCTGCCACAATGACCAATTTGTAATGCGACAAATCACGAAAAAGCCGGTTTCAGCCCGGCTTTTTTCTTGTGATCCGGCCAGTGGGCCCTAAAACGCGGTCTATGCGTTGTTGGAGCCTGAGGCTACGGTATACGCATTCGATACGGCGAGAAGGAATGGGATGAGCAAGGGACTGGCGCAATTGCGAACATGGACCGTCGCGGCCGCATTTCTGTTGGTCGGTCTTCCAGCTTCTGCCGACGAATGGCGCACCACCTCCTCCCTGATGGGCGCTTCGAAATATGGCGAGAACTTCCAGCACTATGACTACGTCAACCCCGACGCGCCCAAGGGCGGCACGCTGAATTCAACTGCCGTCGGCACGTTCGACAGCTTCAACCCCTATATCGTGCAGGGCACGCCGGCCGCCGGCTTCGCGGGATTTGGCGGCGGGCTGCTTTACGACACTCTGATGGAGGACGCGACCGACGAGCCAAGCGTGAGCCACCCGCTGATTGCGGAGGCCTTCAAATATCCGGACGACTACTCCTCGGCCACTTATCGGCTCAATCCACGCGCCAAATGGCATGACGGCCAGCCGATCACCGCGGACGACGTGGTGTGGTCCTTCAACGTGCTCAAGGCCAACAGTCCGCAATACAATCGCTACTATGCCAATGTGAAGGAGGCCGTGGCGATCTCCGATCGCGAGGTCGAGTTCCGCTTCGACCAGAAGGGCAATCGCGAGTTGCCGAAGATCATGGGCCAGCTCGCGGTGCTGCCGAAACATTGGTGGGAAGGGACCGACGCCAACGGCAAGAAGCGCGACCTCACCAGGCCGACGCTGGAGCCGCCGCTCGGCTCGGGCGCGTACAAGGTGAAGAGCTTCAAGCCTGGCTCAGAGATCGTGTGGGAGCGGGTGCCTGACTATTGGGCCGCAAAGCTTCCCGTGAAGATCGGGCGCGAGAATTTCGACACGCGCAGATACGTCTACTTCCAGGACGACAATGCGGCCTGGCAGGCCTTTACGAAAGGCGGGTACGAGGACATCCACGAGGAATATACGTCGCGCCGGTGGGCGACATACTACAATTTCCCGGCCGTCACTGCCGGCGACGTCGTCAAGAAGCAATTCGACAGCCAGCTGTTTGCGAGGTTCCAGGGCTATGTCATGAACATGCGGCGCCCGCAGTTCCAGGACAGGCGCGTGCGGGAGGCTTTGACCCTCGCCTTCGATTTCGAGACGCTCAATCGGACGGCTTTCTTCAACTCGTACGAGCGCACCAACAGCTATTTCATTGGCGGCGAGCTCGCTTCCAGCGGCCTGCCGCAAGGCAAGGAGCTGGAGATCCTCGACAAATACAAGGATCAGCTGCCGCCCGAGCTTTTCACCCAGGAATTCAAGCTGCCGGTCTACGATACCCCGCAGGCGCAACGGACCCATCTGCAGCAGGCCGTCAAGCTGTTCGCAGAGGCCGGCTGGAAGATCAGCAACGGCAGAATGGTCAACGCCAAGGGCGATCAGTTCACCGTCGAGATACTGGGCAACGACCCGCGCGACGAGATTGTCGCGTTGCCCTATATCAACACGCTGAAAAAGCTTGGGATCAACGCTTCGCTGCGCATCGTCGACACCGGCCAATACGTCAATCGCGTGAATAATTTCGACTTCGACATGGTCGGCACCGTGCTCGCGCAGTCCGAATCGCCGGGTAACGAGCAGCGCGATTTCTGGTCGAGCAAAGCCGCCGATGCGCCCGGCTCGCGCAACCTCGCCGGAATCAGGAATCCGGTCGTCGATGCGTTGGTCGACCGGGTGATTTTTGCGACCGACCGCGAGGACCTGGTAGCCGCCACCCATGCGCTCGACCGGGTGCTGCTGTGGAACTATTACGTGGTCCCGCAATATTACCGCGCCGTTCGATGGGTCGCCTATTGGAACAAGTTCGGCATGCCCGAGAAGCAGCCGAGCTATCTCGGCGCCGACACCGACTCGTGGTGGATCGACCAGGCGAAGGAGGCCGCGCTCCAGGCCAAGTACAAGGGCGTCAATTGAACGAAGGCTTGATCTTCTCTCGGCGCAACTTCCTGGCGCTCGGCGCCGCGGCGGCGACGGCGCCGCTGTTCAGAAACCTCGCTTTCGCAGCGGTCCCAACGGGGCAGCCGCTCCACGGACTCTCCGCTTTCGGCGACCTCAAATATGGCCCCGATTTCAAGAATTTCGACTATGTGAATGTCGACGCACCGAAGGGCGGCACCTTCAACTACGGCCCCTCGCAGTGGGTCTACAATCAGAACCCTTATACGTTCAACACGCTGAACAGCTTCGTTATCAAAGGGGACGCGCCGCCGCGGATCGAAATATGCTTCGATTCGCTGCTGACGAGCGCGCTGGACGAGCCCGACGCTATCTACGGATTGCTGGCCAGCACGGTGACGGTCTCGGCGGACCGCAACAGCTTCGAGTTCGCGCTGAGGCCGGAGGCGCGGTTCCATGACGGGTCTCATCTGACGGCTCACGATGCGGCTTTCACCTTCAACCTCTTCAAGGAGAAGGGCCATCCGGATCTGCTGCTGCCGCTCAGAGAACTCACCGAAGCCGTCGCCCTCGACGACGGGGTTTTGCGCCTGACCTTCTCGGGCAAGCAGTCGGACCGGACCATCCTCGATGTCGCGACGTTCCCGATCCTCTCCAAGGCCTATTTCGACAAGGTTTCGTTCGACAGCTCGCGCATGGACCCGCCACTGGGTTCAGGACCCTACAGAGTGGGACTGGTCCGTGCCGGCCAGACTATCGAATATGAGCGCGTCCCCGACTATTGGGGCCGCGACCTGCCCGTCAATCGCGGCATGTACAATTTCGATCGTCTGAGAATCGAGTTTTACGGGGACCGACAGGCTGCCTTCGAGGCCTTCAAGAAAGGGGAAGTGCATTTTCGCGAGGAAGCGACGTCGCGAATGTGGGCGACAAGCTATGATTTCCCAGCGATAAAGGCCGGAAAAGTGGTGAAGCGCGAGTTCCCCGCAGAGAAGCGGCCGAGCATGCAGGCGACGGCTGTGAATCTCAGGCGCGAGCGGTTCCGCGATGTGCGCGTCAGGCGGGCCATCGCGATGTGCTTCGATTTCGAATGGACGAACCGGACATTGTTCTACGGGCTCTACAACCGCTCGCAATCGTGCTTCGAGCGCTCGGACTTCAAGGCCAGCGGAAAGCCCGGGCCCGACGAGCTCGCCTTGCTCGAGCCGATGCGCGACAAGCTGCCCCCTGAGGTGTTCGACGACGCGTTTCAACTGCCGGCATCCGACGGCAGCGGCCGCGACAGAAAGCTGCTCGGAGAGGCGCGCAAGCTGATGATCGCGGCCGGGTGGAAGCCGTCCGGCCGTCTCCTCCAGAACGAAGCCGGCCAGAGCTTTGGGGTGGAAGTGCTGGTCGATGACGAGAGCTTCGTGCGCGTCTACTCGCCCTGGGTCGAGAACATGAAAGCGATCGGCATCGATGCATCGCTGCGTGTGGTCGAGTCGGCGCAGCATCAGCAGCGGCAGGCCAATTTCGATTTCGACATGATCGGCATGGCTCTCCTGTTCTCGCCGACGCCGACGCGCGAAGGAATGGACGGCATCTTCCACTCGAGATCCGCCAACCTCAACGGCTCGCGCAACCTGCCGGGAACGGCGGACCCGGCGATCGACGCTCTGGTGGAGGCGATCGATCGTGTCACCAACCGCCACCAGCTCACGACGGTCATGTGCTGTCTCGACCGTTTGTTGCGCGCCCGCATGGATTGGATCCCGAGCTGGTACTCGCCGAGCCATCGCAATGCCTTCTGGGATATGTTCGGCTTCAAAGAGCCGAAGCCTGATTATGGCTTCTCCCCGGAGAGCCTGTGGTGGTTCGACGAGGCTAAGGCGAAGGCGATCGGAAAGGGGTAGTTGCGCATTGATGACCTATGTGAGCGCCCTTTCGCGCAACGTAGAGCGCCAGCCTAGGGCAATCTATTTCATGCCAGAGGTAAGTGTCTGATGGGCGCCTACATCCTTCGCCGCATTCTCTTGATGATCCCGACCATCCTCGGGATCATGGCGATCTCCTTCGCTGTGGTCCAGTTCGCGCCGGGCGGGCCGGTCGAGCAGGTTGTCGCCAAGCTGACTGGCCAAGGCGGCGATGCCGGCGAGCGCATCGGCGGCGGAGGCGGCGGCGATATAGGTCGGGGGGGACAGGAAAGCAGCGAACTCTCCTCGAAATACCGCGGTGCTCAAGGGCTCGATCCGCAATTCATCGCCAAGCTCGAGAAGCAGTTCGGTTTCGACAAGCCGCCGCTCGAGCGCTTCGGCAAGATGCTCTGGGACTATGCCCGCTTCGACTTCGGCGACAGCTATTTTCGCGATATCTCGGTGCTCAACCTGATCCTTGAGAAGATGCCGGTGTCGATCTCGCTGGGACTCTGGATCACGCTGCTCTCCTACCTGATCTCGATCCCGCTCGGCATTCGCAAGGCGGTGAATGACGGGTCGACCTTCGATGTCTGGACAAGCGGCGTGGTCATCATCGGCTATGCGATCCCGGGCTTCCTGTTCGCCATTCTGCTGATGGTTCTGTTCGCCGGCGGCTCCTTCTTCGACTGGTTCCCGTTGCGCGGCCTGATCTCGGAAAACTGGTGGCAGCTCTCCTGGCCGGAGCGGATCCTCGACTATCTCTGGCATCTCGTACTGCCGCTGACGTCGATGGTGCTTGCGGCTTTCGCGACGACGACGCTTTTGACGAAGAACTCGTTCCTCGACGAAATCCGCAAGCAGTATGTGATCACCGCGCGAGCCAAGGGGCTGTCGGAGCGGCAGGTGCTCTATGGCCATGTCTTCCGCAATGCCATGCTTCTGGTGATCGCCGGCTTTCCTGGCGCGTTCATCTCGGCCTTCTTCACCGGCTCGCTGCTCATCGAGAACATCTTCTCGCTCGACGGGCTCGGCCTGCTCGGCTTCCGCTCGGTGCTCGACCGCGATTATCCGGTGGTATTCGCGAACCTCTACATCTTCTCGCTGCTCGGGCTGTTCGTGAACCTGATCTCCGACCTCACCTACACCTTGATCGATCCGCGCATCGATTTCGAAAGGCGGGAGGTTTGAGCGTGGCAGAGATCGTCGCAAAGACAGAAGCCGAGGAAGCGAAGGCGGCGCCGCGACCTTGGCTCTCGCCGCTCAACCAGCGGCGCTGGCAGAATTTCAAGGCGCACCGGCGGGGCTTCTGGTCGCTCTGGATCTTCCTGGTACTGTTCGTGTTGTCGCTGGGTTCCGAGTTCATCGCCAACGACAGGCCGCTGATCGCCTCATACAAGGGCGAGATCCTGTTTCCCGTGCTGATCGACTATCCCGAGGAGAAGTTCGGCGGATTCCTTGCGCAGACGGACTATCGCGACCCGGTCATCCAGGATGAGATCAAGGCCAATGGATGGCTGATCTGGCCCCCGATCCGCTATTCCTACCGGACCGTGAACGACGACATTCCGGAGGCCGCGCCCGCCAAGCCCTCCTGGCTCTACACCAAGGAGCAGCGCTGCAGCCGCTATCCTCAGGGCGTGAACGACCCGAACTGCACGATCGGCAACTGGAACTGGCTCGGGACGGACGACCAGGCGCGCGACGTGCTTGCCCGCGTCATCTACGGCTTCCGCATCTCCGTGCTGTTCGGCCTGATCCTGACCGGCTGCTCCTCGGTGATCGGCGTGGCGGCCGGGGCGGTGCAGGGCTATTTCGGCGGGCTGACAGACCTGCTGTTCCAGCGCTTCATCGAGATATGGTCGGCCATCCCGGTGCTCTATCTCCTGCTGATCGTGGCAGCCGTGCTGCCGCCGGGCTTCTTCATCCTGCTCGGACTGATGCTGCTCTTCTCCTGGGTGAGCCTCGTCGGTCTGGTGCGGGCCGAGTTCCTGCGCGCCCGCAACTTCGAATATGTAAATGCGGCCCGCGCCCTCGGCGTGCCGAACGTGAAGATCATCTTCCGCCACATGCTGCCCAATGCCATGGTGGCCACGATCACCTTCATGCCGTTCATCCTCAACGGCTCGATCTCGACGCTGACCTCGCTCGACTTCCTCGGCTTCGGGCTGCCGCCCGGTTCGGCCTCGCTGGGCGAGCTGCTGCGGCAAGGCCAGCGCAACCTCAATGCGCCGTGGCTCGGCATATCCGGCTTTGTGGTGATCTCGCTGATGCTGTCGCTGCTGATTTTCGTCGGCGAGGCGACGCGGGACGCGTTCGATCCGCGCAAGACGTTCAGGTGATCCAGGTTTGACCTCCTCCCTCCTCTCCGTCCGTGACCTTTCCGTCGCCTTCGCGCAAGGCGAGAAAAAATCGACCGCCGTCGACCATATCTCGTTCGACATCGCCAAGGGCGAGACTGTCGCGCTGGTCGGCGAGTCCGGCTCGGGCAAGTCGGTCACGGCCCTTTCGGTGCTCAAGCTGCTGCCCTATCCGTCGGCAAGCCACCCGTCGGGCGAGATCTGGTTCGGCGGCAAGGACCTGCTTTCGCTCTCCGAGAAAGAGCTCCGGCGGGTGCGCGGCAACAAGGTCACCATGATCTTCCAGGAGCCTATGACCTCGCTGAACCCGCTGCACACGATCGAGCGCCAGGTCGGCGAAATCCTCAGCATCCATCAGGGCATGGGCGAGCGGCAGGCGCGGACAAGGACGCTGGAGCTGCTCAACGAAGTCGGCATAAGAGAGCCGGAAAAGCGGCTCGACGCCTTCCCTCACCAGCTGTCGGGCGGCCAACGCCAGCGCGTGATGATCGCCATGGCGCTCGCCAACGAGCCGGAGCTGCTGATCGCGGACGAACCCACGACAGCGCTCGACGTGACGGTACAGGCTCAGATCCTCGAATTGCTCGCCAAGCTCAAGGCAAGGAAGGGCATGTCGATGCTGTTCATCACGCATGATCTCGGGATCGTGCGGAGGATAGCCGACCGGGTTTGCGTCATGACGCGCGGCAAGATCGTGGAGACGGGACCAACCGCGGAGATTTTCGCCAACCCGAAGCATGAGTACACACGCCACCTGCTCGCCGCCGAGCCGAAAGGCGCGCCTCCATCCTCCGATTCCACCGCGAAGGTCGTGATGGAGGGCGAGAAGGTCCGTGTGTGGTTCCCCATCAAGCGTGGCTTCTTCCGGAAGACGGTAGGACATGTAAAGGCGGTCGACGGCATCGACGTGACAGTGCGCGCCGGCCAGACGCTCGGCGTGGTCGGGGAGTCCGGCTCGGGCAAGACGACGCTTGGGCTGGCGCTGTCGCGGCTCATCTCCTCCGAGGGCCGCATCAATTTCGAGGGCCGCGACATCAACAAGCTCACCTTCAACGAGATGCGACCGCTGAGGCGCGAGCTGCAGATCGTCTTCCAGGACCCGTACGGCTCCCTTTCGCCGCGACTTTCGGTAAGCGAGATCGTCGAGGAAGGTCTCAGGATCCACGAGCCGGCGCTCTCGCCGCAAGAGCGCGACCGCCGCGTCGTCACTGCTCTGAAGGAGGTCGGCCTCGACCCGGAGACCCGCTTCCGCTACCCGCATGAGTTCTCGGGCGGCCAGCGCCAGCGCATCGCGATCGCGCGCGCCATGGTGCTGAATCCTCGCTTCGTGATGCTTGACGAGCCGACCTCGGCGCTGGATATGAGCGTGCAGGCGCAAGTGGTCGATCTGCTGCGCGACCTGCAGGCCAGAAACAATCTCGCCTATCTGTTCATCAGCCACGACCTCAAGGTCGTGCGCGCGCTCGCAAACGACGTGATCGTCATGCGCAACGGCGAGATCGTCGAGCACGGACCGACTGAGCAGATATTCCATCGCCCGCAAACTGCGTATACCAAGGCACTGATCTCGGCAGCGTTCCGGATCGAAACCGCGCCCGAGGGTGTGGTCAGCCAATAATCAAGACGGGCGAGCGCATGACTGCCATTCATGAGGGGCGTATCCTTCTTGCCGTGACGGCTTTCAACCCGCAGCGCTGGTATGAGCTGTTGTCGGCGAGCCGCAGGGTGACACTGGAGCCGGACGGGCCGGCGGACCCTTCCATCACTTACGCCGTGGTCTGGAAGCAGCGGCCGAATCTGCTCGCCAAACTGCCGAATCTCAGAGCGATTTTTTCGATCGGCGCCGGCGTCGACCACATCTTCACCGACCCTGGCCTGCCCGACGTGCCGGTGGTGCGGGTGGTCGCCGACAATCTCACCCAGTATATGACCGAATATGTCGCCTGGCGCGTGCTCGACCATCACCGCCAGGGCTTTCTCTATCGCGCGCAGCAGGCACGCAAGATCTGGCACGAACCGCCGCAACGGACTGCAAACGATATTTCCGTGGGCATCATGGGGCTGGGCACTCTCGGACGCGCCGCTGCCAATGCGCTGAAATCTCTCGGTTTCGAGGTCAATGGCTGGAGCCGCAGAGAGCAGACGGTGGACGGGGTTGCGACCTTCAGCGGCGACAAGGGGCTCGTGCCCTTCCTCAATGCCACCGACATACTTGTGGTGCTCCTGCCCCTCACGCCTGCGACGCGCAGCATCATCACCTACAACCTTTTGCGCGAGCTGCGCCGGCGCAACGGGCTCGGCGGTGCGGTGCTGATCAATGTCGGCCGCGGCAAGCTGCAGAGCGACGCCGATATCTTCCGCGCGCTCGAGGACGGGACACTGAAGGAAGCAAGCCTCGACGTATTCGAGACCGAGCCGTTGCCGCAAGCGAGTCCTCTGTGGGGCCACCCGCGCGTGTTCATCACCCCGCATGCGGCGGCGACCTCCGACCCCAACCATCTCGTCAAGCCGATGCTCGATCAGATGGAGGCGTTCGAGCGCGGCGAGCCGCTCAAGAACGTGGTCGATGTCGAGGCGGGGTATTAGTTCGCCGGACCAATCACCCCAGCCGGCGGAAACCCGTTGGGCCACCATAGAGATAGCCGATCCGCTCGATGGCTTCCTTGAGCGGCTCGCGAGAGACCGTCATGGTGTGGCCGTTGGCGTGGACCATGTTTTGCGCGTCGGTCATTATTGCGACGTGGCCCTTCCAGAAGACGAGGTCGCCGCGGCGCAGGCGGGAGAAGTTCTCGCCCGGCTCGATTGCCGAGCCGATCGTCTCCGCCTGCATGTCCGAATCGCGCAGCACGTCGGTTCCCGCCATGCGCAGCGAAAGCTGAACAAGGCCCGAGCAGTCGATGCCGAAGGCGCTCGTACCCCCCCAGAGATAGGGCGTGTCGATCAATGTCTCGGCGAGCGTCACATAGTCGGGCGAGCGCCAGCCGATGGGCGCGATGTGCTTCTCGATCACCGCCTCGCCCGAGCCGAGCAGCGCGTATCTTGTGCCGCGCGTCTCGGCGCTCCCCGTGATCGTGAGGCGCGAGCCGATCGACAGGGCTTTGGTCACCGGCAGCTTTAGATCCGGGCCGGAATAGAGGAAAGTACGCGTTGCGGCGACCACATGGGTCGAAGCCTGGCCGCGCTCGGCCAGCACGGTTTCCGTGACATAGCCGACATAGCCATCGCGCTCTGCCTGTATCCAGGCCCAGCCCCCGGCGATATCGAAGACGCGCACGTCGTCGCCGTGGAGCGCCTGCGTGTTCAAGCCGCTGTCAGGCCGCGGAGCCTTGCGGATGTCGGCCGCCGCGACGACGATCCGCGCCGGACGGCCCTCGACGAAACGCGCGGCATCCACCTCACCGCGCAGACGGGTATCGGCGAGATCGGGCCTGTAGGCGTGAAGGCGGGGGTCGCGTGCGGTCAAACCGGCAATTCCTGTGCCCTGGCGATGATGACGTCGCCGAAACGTTCGACGAACAATGCACCGTCCACGGTGCGCTTTACAAGCACGTTGCGCTTGTCCGCCTCGTCGCGATGACGCGAGAGCAGCCTTAGCTCACCCATCGTGTCGAGCGCGCGGGTGATCACGGGCTTGGTCACGCCGAGGCGGGCGGCGAGCCCGCGCACCGTATGGGGCGGCGGCTCCAGATAGACGGTGAGCAGGATTGCCGCCTGACGCATCGTGAGGTCGGGGTTTTTGCCGCAGACCTCCGACAGCGTGACCTGCTGCCACAGGCGCAACGCCTGACTCGGACGCATTTGGATCGACATCGTGCAACGATCGCCGAAATTTGTTTCGGTTCCGTTTCATTCAAACGACAAAAATGCGTTTGGCAAGCGATCAGGCTGGATATCGCCTGAGAAGCAGTTCCTCGAGCGCGCGGATGGCCTGTGCCTCGCCGCCGACCGGGCAATGCGGCCGCTCGCTCGGGTTCCAGGCGAAGATGTCGAAATGCGCCCAGGAGCGGGTGTTCTCGACGAAACGCTGCAGGAAGAGCGCGGCGGTAATGGAACCTGCAAAGCCGTCGGTAGTCACGTTGTTGACGTCCGCCACCTTCGAGGAGAGCTTGGAATCGTAAGGCTTCCAGAGCGGCATGCGCCAGAGGGGATCGGCAGTGGTGCGGGCCGCTTCGGCAATGCCGGCGGCGAGAGAATCGTCGGGCGTGTAGAAGGGCGGCAGGTCGGGGCCGAGCGCGACGCGCGCCGCACCCGTCAGCGTCGCCATATCGATCAGAAGCTCGGGCTTCTCCTGATCGGCCAATGCCAGCGCGTCGGCAAGGATCAGCCGGCCCTCGGCATCCGTGTTGCCGATCTCGACGGTAATGCCCTTGCGGCTCGCCAGGATGTCGCCCGGTCGGAAAGCGTTGCCGGAAATCGCATTTTCGACTGCAGGGATCAGCACGCGCAGCCTGACCCGCAGGCCGGCGGACATGACCATAGAGGCGAGGCCGAGCACGTTGGCGGCTCCGCCCATGTCCTTTTTCATGAGCAGCATGCCCGAAGACGGCTTGATGTCGAGGCCGCCGGTGTCGAAGCAGACACCTTTGCCGACCAGCGTCACCTTGGGCGCATTCTTGTCGCCCCAGACCATGTCGATCAGCCGCGGCGCGATCGTCGAGGCGCGGCCGACGGCATGGATCATCGGGAAATTCGCTTTCAGCAGCGCGTCGCCTGTCGTTACGGACACCCGCGCCTTGTGCCTCGCCGCAAGATCTCGGGCGGCCTTTTCGAGCATGTCCGGCCCCATGTCGTTGGTCGGCGTGTTGACGAGATCGCGGGTGAGGAACACGGCTTGCGAAACACGCTCGGCACGTGCGGCGTCCACGCCTTTCGGCAACGCGAAGGTGAGCTCGCGGCCGGGCTTCTTGCCGTAGCGCGTGAAGACATAGCTGCCGAGCTTCAGGCCGATGGCGGCGAGCGTCGGATCGGCCGGCGCCGAGGCGAAATGCCACTGTCCCTCGGGCAGCGATTTCGCCAAGGCCCCGAAGGCAAGCGCAGCGAGCCCGTCGTCGTTCTTACCGAGGCCGAAGAGCGCTCCGCCGGGAGCGCCATTCGCGCCGGGGAGAACAAGCACCCTGCCAGCCTCTCCCGAGAAATCATGCGCCTTCGCCCAGGCAAGTGCCACCGCGTCGAGACCGGCTTCCGCCACCCCGTCCTTATGCACGAGGTGGACCGGAAGCGAGCGGCGAGCGGCTTTCGCCGTGAATTCGACGGGCATGGTTGAGTGACCTTTCCTGAGCGAGGCGTGCTACCGCAGGATGAATTGGACCGGGATCATTTCATCCTGCTCCAGCTCTTGTTTTTGCAACATGATCCTATCCGAAAAGTCTGCAACCCATTGCTGCGCGGACCTTCGATTCGGGATCATGTTAAACAATGACCCTTAACTATCCGTTAGGGTTAACAGAATACTTCTGCCGATGTGAAGACGGCCGCCGGGGGGCCGCGGGAAGATGGAGCTGCCGTTCCGATGTCGATGCCGAGTGACGCGAGCCGCAGAGCCAGCCGCCTCCTGAAGATTTCGGCGGCGGCGATCGTTGCTATGAGCCTCGCCGGCTGCGCCAAGGACAGGCTTACGACCGGTTCGATCACGCGCAGCAGCGGCAAGCCGGTGGAACAGATGTCGGCCGGCGAGGTTCAATCGGCCGCACGCTCCCTGGGCTCCCTTTACGCCTCCAACCCGAACGACAAGTCGACTGCAATGCGCTATGCGAGCGTGCTGCAGATGGGCGGCGATGCCGATCAGTCGCTGGCGGTGATGCGCAAGCTCGCCATCGCCTATCCGAAGGATCGCGACGTGCTTGCCGCCTACGGCAAGGCGCTTGCCGCTGCGGGCCAATTGGAGCCGGCGCTCGATGCCGTGCGCCGCGCACAGACGCCGGAGTATCCGGACTGGAAGCTGGTCTCGGCCGAAGGCGCGATCCTCGACCAGATGGGCAATGCCAACCAGGCGCGCGAGCTCTATCGCAAAGCGCTTGAGCTGAAGCCCGACGAGCCCTCGGTGCTCTCCAATCTCGGCATGTCCTATGTGCTCGAAGGCGACCTGCGCATGGCGGAGACCTACCTACGCACCGCCTCGCAGCAGCCGGGCTCCGACAGCCGCGTCAGGCAAAACCTTGCGCTGGTCGTCGGTCTGCAAGGACGCTTCGACGAGGCGGAGCAGATCGCCAGCCAGGAACTCTCGCCCGACCAGGCAAAAGCCAACGTCGCCTATCTGCGCCAGATGCTTTCACAACAGAATTCGTGGAAGCAGCTCAAGGACGGCGACAAAATGGCCAAGAACAACACCAATTAGTGGGACAGTCTGACGCTCGACCAATTCTGGCAAACGGGCGCGAACTTCCATTGCTTGTGGCTGGCGCAACGACGTCGTTGCGCCACAAGCTGACGTCGATCGATCTAAGCTGAAAGCGACAATTGCCGCTAAGGCGGACCTATTTGGTGTCGCTCGCGTGTAAGGTTCCGGGTATTTTGACCTTCTGGCAAGCGAGCGCCTCTTCGACTGCGCGGCCCGAGTCCTTCAAGCTTAAGTTGGCGATGATCTTGCCCTTGTGCGTGATTTGCATCCAGTTGCTGTCCATCAAGACGGTGATCAGGTCGGGGTCCGGTGTTATGACCTCGAAGGAGTTGTTCTTGGTGAATTCCCTCTTCAGTTCGGACCACGAGGTGCCTCTGGCGCGGCCGAAGGTGAACTTGAGTTCGTATTCTTGACCTGCGTCGAAACGTGTGGCCCATGTGGGGTTGGTCAAGGTGAACAGCATCATTTTGGGGTGCCGCACGTCGTCCTTGGTCCAGATGGCCGTGAATTCCAACGTAGTTTGCCCGCCGGTGCCCTCGTCGAACCACGAACGCATGACGCATGTATTGTCCGGTGTTTTGAAGTCGATCTCCCACCAGCCGACGTCGGCCCATTTCTCGTACTGGGGCTGTGTCGCTTTCTGTAGTGACTGCTGCAGTATTATTGCGTTCAAGTTGATGTCCCCTTCGGGGGTGTTAACGGTGACCGTGAGCGCGTCGGGGTGGGTCTTGACGAGGGTCAGGCAAGCGGTGTCGGGGTGATCCTTCTTGTCCTGCTTCCATGCGGCGGCTCCTGCCGCTTCGGGGCTGTTGGAGTCGTCCTCCATCTCCGTCACCATAAAGTTGAGTGTGTTGCCCGCGTTGGGGACGCTCCACCGGACCCCCTCCGCTTCGCAATCGTCCTCACCGGCCACGAGATAACCGTCGTCCTTCCTATCCTGCTCGGAGCGCGGCTGGTCCGCGGGTTTGGCGCCTTGGAGTACCTCGTTTGATTGGGTGAACTGTGGAGTGATGTTGTTGAAATCCGGGGTGCCAGGCGGGTCCGGGCAGGCTGGGTTGGCGGAATTGAGACCGTTGCAGTTCGAGGTTTTGCCACCTGCCGGAACAGGGGCTCCTGTGGCGAGAATCAACGTTAGCGTGAATACGGCGGTGGCTACGTGGTGGGTGACTCTCATTTACACACTCCCGACTTCGGTTATGGGCTGTCGCGGCTGTAAAAAGTTCCACATGTGGCCAGGCAAGCACCCCCTTCAAATCGTGGTCGACGCGCGGGCAGTTGCGTCCTCGGGCCGCAGCCGCGGCCACGAGTACCGGCTGTCGGGCTCGACAAAGTTGGCGAGTTCGGCCTCCGCCACCTCCTTCAGCCCTTCATAGAAGTGAAACGTGTTGGCGCTGACGGTGTTGAACCGAACGCTTGGCATGTTCACGAATTCGGCCCGCTGGGGCTCCTCGGCCCTCGAGGTGGCGTAGAGCGGATACATATTGGCGCCTTCCTTTCACGTGCCGACGGCAGCGCCTATGTCACCATCCTCGCATTGCATGAAAGCATAGGCCCTCCATTTGCTCCACCGAGAACTGACGACCAAGCCTGCGACAACCAGAATTGTATCAGTGCCATCCCCCGGTGTCAGATGAAATTGCCCTTTCCGGAGTTGAGCTGACGCTCCTTTAAGAAGGTCACCTGCAATGTCCTCGTTCGGGCAATGGCAAAAGCCGCCTCAGCCCCATTGCTGACGCCTGCGACGCGCATGTCTCCCATCAACTGCTGAAGGTGGCCCATTCGCAGTTGATGGCCTTCAAAGCGACGCCCGCCATCCGGAGACGTCGCCGGCCGCGGCAAGATTGGCGAGCCTGATCAATGCGGCATCGCGGGACTAGTCAGCGGGTTTCGTCTCTCCCGTCAGGTCGAGCCGCATTTCCGGACCTATCTGGAAGCCAAGCCGCTGGTAAAGAGACTTCCCCGCATCCGATGAATGAAGCACTGCCGTTGTGCAGCCTATTGACCTAAGATGTTCAATTGCGCGCAGGACGAGAGCGGCGGCTATCCCTTGGCGACGAAGCGCCGGCTCTACGAAAACATGCCAGATGTAACCGTGTTGCCTGAATGAAGGGACGGTGATGGCCGGATACGGGACCCGATGCAGTTGACATATGGTCGAGCCGACAACCGCGCCCCTTAGCTCAGCCAAGAACGCCTCCATCCTGAAATGCCTGCGCCCATCTTCAATAAACTCGCTGACGATCTGTTCAGCATCGGGTTCGATGTTCTCGACCCCTACACCATAGCTTTCCCAAATCGCGCGGTAGTGTCTGACGAGGATTTGGTCATCGCCCTCCCCGGCCTTTCGGATCAACATGGAAACAGAGCCCTCTTCACAGCCGGAAGATCGGATACCGACTATTCGCCAGAATGCGTGGCCCCGAAGGCGGTTCCACCGCGCCCTCAGGCAACAGCCCTACCGCGCATGGTCCCCAGCCTCCGGCCGACAAGAATGTCATCTGCATGAGCATACCGTGAGCGCGGTGCATGCTGCCTAGGACAGCCGGAGACCGCGGCCATAGAGGTCCTCCAGGAACCGCCCGCCGGCAAGCGCGTTGGCCTCTCTCAGCCGGAGATCGAGACCATGGTCGACGTGACCGCCGTTCCGAACCTTGATTTCAGCCGCTATCTGGGCCGCTGGTATGAAATCTGGCGCCTGCCGCTGAAGCAGGAGGATGAAAATGCGACTGACATCACGGCCACCTACTCGCTGAACGACGGCAAAATCCGGGTCGACAATCGTTGCTTCGATAAAGACGGGAAGCCTATACGGGCCATTGGAGAGGCGACTGCAGTTGGGGATTCCACTTCGCGTTTGAAGGTGAGTTTCTTGCCCGCACATCTCCGGTGGATACCTTTCACCCATGGCGACTACTGGGTTCTGAAGATCGACCCCGACTACAAAACCGCGCTGGTTGGAACGCCTGATCGCAAGCACATCTGGCTCTTGTCTCGCCAGCCGGCACTGCCGGATGCCACGCGCGAGGATTACCTTGCCGAAGCGCGTCGTCAGGGCTTTGACCTCAGCGGCCTGATCACCCCTCGCCATGCGGGCCGCGAGGTAACCAACGCGATGGTGGAAAAGAGCTGACGGCACAGCTGGGAAGGACGAGGCATGCACAGTGACATATGGCTTCTGGAACGCCGCTTCTGGTTGGAAGGAGTGTCAGTTTACGAGGAGCGCTTGCACGAGCAGGCGCTGCTGATCTTCCCAGGCCTCGGTGTGATGGACCGAAAAGCTGTCATCGAGAGCCTGCGCGATGCCCCTCGTTGGGACGACGTCATCATCTCCGACGAACGCTTGTCGCTGGCCAACGATAGCTTGGCACTTGCGTATGCGGCTGAGGCTCGACGCAATGACCAACACCCTTATCGAGTGTTCTGCGGCTCCTGCTATGTCCTAAGTGCTGAGGGCTGGCTGATGCTCAGCCATCAGCAGACGCTACAGCCATAGCCGGGCTAAGCGGCGTCAGCCCGCCAGGTCGCCCATTGCGGGATAGATGACCGAATGGTCATCGCGCACGACGGCTCCCTTCGTCAATACGGCAGGCTCCGTCCGGTTCTTGTCCATCAGGTGAATGACCTGCTCGCCGCGTGCCAGAAGATAGTCGGCGATAATCCGACGATGGCAGCGCCACCAGACGGCTTCCGAGCACATGATCACGCACGGTCGTTCCCGGCCAAGCCCGATCAGTCGCTCAAACCCGCCGCGGAACTCCAGTGAAAGGGCGTAGTCCGCGTAATTGTGGAAGCTGCGGTTGTGCCACCCCGCGTTCAGCTCTGGCGGAATTTCCATTGCCCTCCCGCGCCGGCCACCAAGCGCTGCAATGTACTCATACCCGATCTGAAATTCGGCGAGCGATCGACACAGCACGTCGCCGTTGAACTGCGGGTGCGCCCCTGAGCCTGGCATCCGGCGGACGTCGACGACCACCTCGATCCCTGCCGCCTGCAATATCTCCACCAAGCCGGAAAGGCTCCGGTTCGAATGGCCGACGGTGTAGAACGAGTATGGCAGCTTCTTCATGAGGAATCCCACCGCCAGGCGGAGCGGCAGCCGCGGCTCGCGTATCGCAGTGGATTGCATCTCCCACAACCAGATGGTTTGCGCACCGTAACGTCGAGCTTTGGCAAGGAGCGCTCAGCCAATCTTGCCCAGGATGAAGCTCTAGCCTACACCCCCGTCCGGCGAACTCCATCAATCAAGCGCGATTGCCGGGGCCGGCGGTAGCCGCGAAATTTGCCCTCTTGGTACGTGTGCAGTTCTATAGGCAAGCCCTGATGCGCGCATTCTTTCGATTGGTTGCCGCGACGATCCTGGCTTTCGGCGTGGCCGGTTGCACCAGTGTGTCCTACTACGCACAAGCCCTGGAGGGTCATGTGAAGATCATGGCAGCGCGCCGGGACGTCGGAAAACTGATCAACGATCCTTCGACCTCCGAAGCCTTGCGCGCCCGAATGGAATCGGCGCGTGAGATACGACAGTTTGCCGTTGATGAACTGGCGCTGCCCGACAACAGAAGCTACCGCAGCTATGTCGACGTCGGTCCGGAGGCGGTCACATGGGCCGTTTTCGCCGCGCCGGAATTCTCGCTGACTCCGCACGCATGGTGCTTTCCGGTCTACGGCTGTGTTCCCTACAAGGGATATTTCTCCAAGAAGTCAGCCACTGAATTCGCTGCCGGACTGCAAAGGCAGGGGCTGGACGTGCATGTGACTGGCATCACTGCATATTCGACGCTGGGATGGTCGAAGGACCCGCTTCTGAGCACGATGCTCACCCAGGGTGACACCCATCTCGCGGAGGTGGTTTTCCATGAGCTGGCCCACCAGCGCGTCTATATCCACGGCGATTCCGAGTTCAACGAGGCGTTCGCCGTCGCAGTCGAAACAACCGGCGTGAGGAAATGGCTACGCGCGGCCGGCGATACTGCCGGCCTGCGCCGTTACGAAGCCGACAGAAGGCGCCGCGCTGATTTTCTGGCGCTGGTCTCGCAAACACGGGAAGAGCTGAGGCATATCTATGAGAGTTCCGGCACCGTAAGCGAGAAGCGGGCCGCAAAGGCGGCAGCGTTCGAAAGACTGCGCACGCGCTACCGTCGGCTGCGCGACGACCGTTGGCACGGGTACCGCGCTTTCGATGCCTGGTTCGATGCTCCGATAAACAACGCAAAGCTCGCCGTGGTTTCCGTCTACGACGCTCAGGTGAAGTCGTTCCTCCGCTTGTTCGATCTGTGTTCGGGCGACTACCCACGATTCTATGCGTCGGTTGAGCAGCTCGGCAAATTGAACAAAGCGGATCGGGCCAGAGCGCTTGAGTCAGCACAAGCGTGTTATGATGCCGGTCACAGCTGAGGACGCGAGGCGGCGCGGATCAGGGATGGTGTTTGCTACGAAGTAGCTGATGCACTCGGCAGCCGAAGCAGGCGTTTGAATGTATCATTGGTTGGCCGGGCTCTGAGACTTCTACGGCTTGATTGGGCGGATAGCTGACCGACAGCTTTCGGGTTCGCTAAGCGAGAAAGCGGACAGACGCCTCTTTGAGGCGACTAAGCCCAGCAGCAGGTCGAAGCGGATGCGCCTCTCCAGCATCAGAAGGACCTCCATCCCGGCGTGACGGAAGCGGGGCAGTTGCGCATCCTCGATGCAGGGCAAGGTCAGGAAGAAGATTTCGGGGCGCGGATTGTCTTGTTGAAGGAGGCCACCTCGTAGATATAGCCGAGCGCTGCGGTTGCGGTTGATGAGCATGGGCTCGTCGGCGCGCATCACGCAAATCGATCCCTTCTCGCCGGGCTAGATGAAGACGTCCGACAAATAGTCACCATCGAACATCTCGGCATGCACCCTCGGTCACCCTGACATCCGTGCCGAAAAGCTTCATCCTGAGATCGGCGCTCATATTGTGGATCGCGGCCTAAGAGGCACTTTAGACCGGCTGGCCTATCGATAGACACGGCCCGGCGAGCGAGCCGGCATTGACGAGGTGGCCGCGAGACGATGCGGCCGCCTCGGTGCCACCGTGGGCATGTCGTCAAAGGCGGATGGCCGGTCGTGGAGAGCGATGCCACAAACCGCCAATCCTCCTCCAAGCGAATGCCCCGTCGAAAGGCGGCGGCTGACGCAATGCTGACCTACCCTCGATGTCGCGATGGACGTGCGATCGATGTTCCGTCAGCACATATCTGACCGTGCCCCCATAGGCGATGTCGATCTTGGGCGTTCTTAGCCCATCCACTTGGATGCTAGCTCGGCAAAGGCGGGCGCGTTGCCGTCGCGACAATGAAGTTAATACCGGACCATGCCTGCATCGACGTTGATTGTCTGGCCGGTCATCCAGCGCGCATCGTCCGAGGCAAGAAATGATACGACGTCGGCGATATGCTCGGGCTGTCCTTTACCCTTGATGGCCTGCAGCATCTCGACGAAACCGAACGCCTCGTTGTGCGGACTCACCTTGACGCCGTCGCTCTCGATCAGGCCCGGCGTCACCGCATTGGCGGTGATATTGTGCTTGCCAAGCTCCGTGGCTAGCGCGCGGGTGAAGCCTATGACGCCGCCCTTGGCAGCGACATAGGCAGCCATGTTCGGCGTGCCGGCGAAGAATGTGTTGGAGGCGATGCTTATGACGCGGCCCGCCTTGCCTGCGGCTCGCATCTGGTCGGTCGCCGCACGGGTGACGATGAAGGTGCCCGTCAGGTTGACGTCGATGATCTTGCGCCAGTGTTCGAGGTCGACGTCGTCCCAGGCGATGAACGGAACGATGCTGGCATTGTTGACCAGTATGTCCACGCCGCCGGTCAGCGCCTGGATCTTGCCGAACAGCGCCTTGACCGACGCCGGATCGGAAATATCGGCGGCGACGGCCTTCGCCTTGCCGCCGATTGACGCTGCGGCCCCCTTGGCGCCCTCGGCGTTGATGTCGCTCACGATGACGGTCGCGCCGTCGGCGGCAAGCCGTGCCGCGATCGCTTTGCCGATGCCTTGTGCGGCGCCAGTCACCAGCGCCGTCTTTCCCCCAAGCCGTTCAGTCATGAAATTACTCCCTCAACCCGTGATCCGATGATGTGTTCAGGCATCGGCGTCGATGACGGCCAGCGCCGCCTCAATGCCCTTAGCAACCGCAAGCTTCTGGCCGGCCGCGTTCATGGCGCCGCCGAGCGCCGTCAGCGCCGCGATCGCATAGATAGGTTGCGCGGTAGGCCCCATGTGGCCGATACGCGTCAGCCTGCCCAGGGTCTCGCCGCGGCCGGACGAAAACACCACGCCGTAACGGGCTCGGGCGGCTGCCCGAAGCGCCTTCTCATCGACGCCGTCCGGCGTGCGCACGGCCGTGGTGCTGGGCGAGGCGATTGCATCGCTGGCGGCCCAGATCGACAGGCCCATGGCGACGACGCCGGCACGCATCGCTTTGGCCGTAAGCGCATGGCGCGCCCATACAGCATCAGGACCCTCGTTGAGATAGAGGTCCAGCGCCACATCGAGGCCGTTCACCTCGGCGACCGAAGGCGTGAAGGGAAACGGCTTCTCGCGCGACCAGGCATCTTCCCAATCGACGATGCTCAGCATCGAGGCGCGCGGTGCCGCCTTGTTGGCCTTCATCTTGGCCCAGCCCCGTTTGCTGATGCCCATGAGCGTCAGCGCCGGCGGCGCGCCCAGGCATTTGCCGGGGCCGGTCACGTAGATATCGGCTTTGCAGTCCTCGGGATGTGTCTTCATGCCGCCGAAGGAGGAAACCGCATCGACGATCAGGTAGCCGCCGTGCGCCGAAACCAGCGCGCCGATTTCGTCGATCGGATTGATGGTGCCCGACGGTGTATCGTGATGGCAGACGGAGACGACTGTGATTTCAGGGTGCGCCTTCAGCATGTCGGCGACGGCCTGCGGATCGATCGCTTCGTTGTAGGGCACTTCGATTTCGAGCAGATTCGGCGAATAGCGTTTCGCCCAGTAGCCGAACCCCTTGCCGTAGACACCCGAGGCAAGGTTGAGCACGACATCGTCGGACGTGATCAGCGATGCCGCCGCCGCCTCGAGGCCGAGCACCGGCTCGCCATGCAGGATGAGCGGCTTGTTGGGAAGCCGCATCGCCTTCTGCGCTTTGTCGACGACCTTTTCGTAGACGAGCTGGAATGCCGGGTCGTAGTCGTAGAGCACGGTGCGGCCGAGGCCGCGCAGCACTTCGGCATAGGCGTTGACCGGCCCCGCAGTCAGGGTGAGGACCGGATCGGCATGTTCGGAATAGCGCATGGGAGTGGTCTCCGGATTGGCGGCGTTCAGCCGTAAAACTGGGTGCCGGTCTTGTAGGTCTTGAAGTTTTCCATGTCGTGCGAGTACATCAGCTCGGCGCCGTGATCCTCGGCCAGCTTCTTCACCTTGCGCATCGAATTGACGCCCGCGACCGGGTCGATATGGAAGGCCGCCTGGCAGAGCGTTTCCAGGCTCTTCTGCGTGTAGGCGGCGTCAATGGTGAACATGATCGGCTTGCGCTTGGGAAACTCGACCAGCAGGCTGTAATGGCCGATCGAGTGGCCAGGCGTCGAGATCAGCTTCACACCCTTGGCCAAATCGACATCGTCCTCGATGCCCTCGAAGGTCGAATTCGCCCGCGTCGTGCCCTCCAGTAGCTGTGCGGTGGCGCCACGGGCTTCCGCTGCCTCAGCCGAGAAGCTGAGGTCCGAATAGCCGAGATGTTCGAAAGGCTGCGGATTGCAGGCCTGCGGCACCTCGGAGCGGTGGCAGATCTTCTTGGCGTGCGGAAAATACTTATTGCCGCCGCAATGGTCGAAATGGAAGTGCGAGTTGACGACGACGTCGATGTCCTTCGGTTCGAGCCCGAGGAGGCCAAGCGCGCCGGGAATGGTCTGATGCTTCGCCTGGATCGGCTTCTCGAAGGGCAACACCTTCATGACGTGGTCGTAGTCGTAGCCGGTGTCGATGAGGAACCGGCCCTCGGCATGCTCGATCAGGATCGAATAGACGGGAAAGCGCACTTCTCCACCGGGGCCGCGATTCCAGAACACATGATAGCCGTCGAGAACGAGCGAGCCGCCGTCGAGCAGGTAGACCTTGGTATCCGACACTGTTGCCTCCTATTTTTGCGCGGCTCCCGTCCGCGCGTCCGGTTTTCAGCGCGCGCCGCGCTCGTATGGAATGCCGAGTGCGGCGGGCAGGCTGGCGCGCCTCCCGAACAGCACCAGCATGATCATCACCGCCAGGAACGGCAGCATCTGGATGATGTCGGTCGGAATGTTGATGCCCGCCACCTGCATGGCCGTAGTCAGCGACAGGCACACGCCGAACAGAAGGGCACCAAATAGCACCCAGATTGGCTGTCCCCGCGCCAGCATGGCCAGCACGATGCCGAGGAAGCCGGCGCCGTTGGTGATGAAGGGAATGAAAAGGCCCGCTCCGACATTGGCGAGGTAGGCGCCGCCTAGCCCGGCCAGCGCGCCGGTCGACAGCACCGCGATGGTGCGTGTCCTGATGACGTCGATACCCGCGACATCAAGCGCGGCCGGCTTGTCGCCGGCGGCCTGCAGGTTGAGGCCGAGCTGCGTGCGCCGGTAGAGATAGCTCATGGCGAAAACCAGTGCGACCGCCAGATAGACGATCAGGTGATGCTTGAAGAAGGCCGGCCCGATGACGGGAATGTCCGATAGCAACGGAATGATGGTCGCGTCCGCCGCCGGCAGGCGGGGATAGCTGCGCGAAAACTGGAAATGATGGAGCAGCGCCGTCAGGCCTTCCAGCCCGAGCGTCAGCGCGATGCCGATGACGATCTGGTTCAGCCCGATGCGCACGCAAAGCAGCGCCATGATCAGCGCCACCGCCATGCCGCCCGCGGCGCCGGTGAGGAAGCCGAGCCAAAGCGACCCCGAATAAAAGGAGCCGACGAAACCGAGATAGGCGCCGGCCAGCATCATGCCTTCGATGCCGATGTTGAGCACGCCAGCCTTTTCCGACATCTGCTCGCCGAGCCCGGCAAGCAGCAGCGGGATGGCCGCGGTGACCGCACCGAACAGCAGCGCGCTAAGAAAAACCTCGCTGAAGAGCCCGGTCATGTCTCAGGCCTTTCTCGACTGGTTGTAGCGGTGGTCGACATATTCGGCCAGAGCGAGCACGATCAGCACGATGGAGACCAGCACCAGCGTGAAATGATTGGGCACGCCAAGTCTGCGCGCAGCGCTTTCCCCGCCGATCGACAGTACTGAAAGCAGGAACACGAAGCCTATCGCGGCAAAGCCGTTCAGGCGGGCAAGGAACACCGCGGGAATGACCGCCAGCCCATAGGCGGGGTTCCAGTCGGCGCGGACATTGCCCTGCACGCCGATGATGTCGACGGCTCCGGCAAGGCCCGCGAGGCCTGCCGAAATGGCGAAGACGGCTATGGTCAGGCCGGGCACACCCAGCCCGGCATGGACCGCCGCGCGCGGATTGGCGCCGACAATCCTCAGCTTCAGCCCGAACGCCGTGCGCGTCATCACCAGATGAACGATGATGATCGCGGCCAGGCCGAGCAGCAGGCCGCTGGTGATGGTCGTGTCGAACAGCCGCGGCAACCTGTCTTCCACGGGCAAGGTGCGGGTCTGCGGCACGGTCGTGCCGGGATCGCGGAACACCAGCTTGACCAGCACATTGGCGAGCGAAGTGCCGAGGAACGTCATCATCAAGGTGGTGATGATCTCGTTGACGCCCTGATAGGCGCGCAGCAGCGCCGGCACCAGCGACCAGATCATGGCCACCGCCATCGCGATCAGGAACGAGCAGACCAGCGCCAGCGAGGCGGGCATGATCTGCACCAGCACGGGCGCGCTGGCGGCGGCTGTCACCGCCCCAAGCAGGAACTGGCCATCGCCGCCCAGATTCCACATGCCTGCGCGGAAGGCCACGATCAGCCCTGCCGCGAGGAACAGCAGCGGCGCCATGCGCGTCAGCGTCTGCTGTATGCCGAGCGGCGAGAACAGCCCTTTCTCCAGCACGTAGCCGTAATAGGCGAGCGGGTCGACGCCAACCGCAAGCAGGATGCAGCCGGCGATGACGAGGGCGACGAGGATCGGGCCAAGGGTCATCAGCAGCCGGCGCAGTATGTCACGTCGCGTCGCGGCGCTGCTCGTGGCGTCGAGAGAGGTTGCGCTGACGGTGGGTGCGGTATCGATGCTCATGCGGCAAGTCCGATCATCAGGCGACCGACCTTGGTGCGGGCGTCGTCTGCATTCGCGACGGTTCCGACAAGCGATCCGTTGGCGATGACGGCAATGCGGTGGCACATGCTGAGCAACTCCTCGAGGTCGGTGGAGATCAGCAGCACGGCCAGCCCGCGCGCCGCCGTGTCGCGGATGCGCTGGCGTGAGGCAAGCGTGTTGGCGAGGTCGAGCCCATAGGTCGGCTTGTTGAAGATCACCACCCTGGCGCCTTCGGCCAGCTCGCGCGCCAGAAGCACCTTCTGGATGTTGCCTCCCGAAAGACGCGCGACGGGCGTCTTCAGGCTTGGCGTGCGCACATCGTATTCGCGCACGAGCTCGCTTGCGCGCCTGTCGATTTCGGCGCGCTGCTCGACGCCGCCGCGCCAGAAGGGCGCGGCGCCGACCTGCTTGAGGAAGAAGTTGATGGAAACGGGGAACGTGCCGACCGTGCCTTCGCCGAGCCGGTCGTCGGTCAGGTAGCGAAGGCCGCGTTGGCGGCGTTCGCCGACGCTCAAGGCTTCGATCGCGGTGTCTTCCAGCCGCACCGAGCCGCGGGTTGCCGTGCGTTGGCCCGCCAAGGCCTCGGCCAGCTGCTTCTGGCCGTTGCCGTCAATGCCCGCAATGCCGAGTATCTCGCCCGGACGAATGTCGAACGAGATCGACGACAGGCCAGGCGCGTTGTCGGTCGGCGCCACCGCCAGGTCGACAACCCTGAGCAGCGGCGCTGCTTCGGCATGGACCGCGCGGATGGGACGTTCGACCGCTTCGGGATCGCCCTTCTGCCGACCGAACATCAGTTCCACGATCTCCGAGATGATCTCCTGCTCGCCGAGCCCGCGAAACCGTTCTGGTGGAATTTCACCCACCTTGCGGCCGAGCTTGAGCACCGAGATGCGGTCTCCGAAGGCCGCGGC
Organism: Mesorhizobium sp. BAC0120; assembly: GCF_033542235.1. Lineage (NCBI taxonomy): Bacteria > Pseudomonadati > Pseudomonadota > Alphaproteobacteria > Hyphomicrobiales > Phyllobacteriaceae > Mesorhizobium > Mesorhizobium sp. BAC0120. Next base: position 42,138 of record NZ_JAWRCU010000022.1, read on the forward strand.
TTCCTTGAGCTTGTGGGTGATGAAAACGATCGCCAGTCCCTGCTCGACGAGGCGGCGCATCAGCGCGCCAAGCTCCTCGATGCCCTTCGGCGTCAGCATCGACGTGGACTCGTCAAGGATCAGCAAGCGGCTGTTGCGCACCATGGCGCGCAGGATCTCGACCTGCTGCTGCTCGCCGAGCGAAAGTTCCGAAACCTTGGCATGCAGCTTCACCGTGATGCCGAGGCTGCTGGTGATGCTGGCGACGCGGGCCTCGAGTTCCTCGGTCTTGGGCCGCTGCCACCAAGGCCCGCCCAGGAGCAGGTTCTCGGCTACCGTCAGGGTAGGCACCAGCATCATATGCTGGAACACGGTCCCGATGCCGAGCGCCAGCGCATGACCGGGCGATGTGATCTGCGTCGGCTTGCCGTCGACCAGTATACGTCCCTCATCCGGCTGCTGCAGGCCTGACAGCATGCCGATCAAAGTGGATTTTCCCGCGCCGTTTTCGCCGAGCAGCACATGCACCTCGCCAGGGCGGATCGACAGGTCGATGCTGTCGTTGGCGACGATGCCGGGAAAGCGTTTGGTCACGCCTTCAAGCGCGACGATGTCGCGCCTGTCGGCGGGCGATGAAGAAAGATTGCTCATGACAGCCCAGCACTGGAACACAGATATCGTCCGGAAGGGCGAACAGATCGCCCTTCCTTCAGTCGACTTTGGGTCGCCTTACTGGGCGACACTCGTCATCAGCGCCCTGACGGCGGCCGCGTCATAGACCGGATCGACCTTGATCTTGCCGGAAATGATGTCTTCGCGCACTGCCTGGATTTCGGACCAGACCTTGTCCGGAATGGCGGCAGTCTTCAGCAGCTTCACCGAATCGTCCTTGAGACCGATCGCATAGTGCTTGGTGCCGAAGGTATCGGCCTTCAGGTCGGCGATCATCGCCGCGTAGACCGGCTCGATGTTCCACACCACCGACGACAGCAGGAAGCCCTTATCGATCGGCGACTTATCGCCGATGACGTCGATGAAATAGACCTTGCCGCCATCCGCGGCCTTGGTCGTTTCGACCGCCTGCAGCATGCCGAAACTGGAACCGTTGCCCTGGCCGAAGATGATGTCGGCGCCTGAGGCGATCACGCTTTCGGTGACGCGCTTGCCGCCGGCCGCATCGCTATAAGCGGCCGGGCCGATCACCGCGTAGGTGATCTTGACGTCCGGGTTCTCAGCCTTCACGCCCTGAGCGAATGCCGCCGACTGCGAGTTCCATGACGGAGGTTCGCCCGACACGACGATGCCCACCGACTTCGAGCGCGACATCTTGGCGGCAAGATGGCCGGCAAGATAGGCGCCCTGGTGACCGCTCAGCGTGTAGTCGGCGACGAGACCCTTCTCCAGGCCGTTCGGCGTATCGACGATCGCCACCGGAACCTTCAGCTCCTTGGCGATTTCAGGCGCCGAGGTGTTATAGCCGCTGGCATGCGCGATCAGCAGGCTGGCGCCGTCGGAGGCGAGTTCCCGCAGGGTGGGGCGAACGTCGCCATAGCCGAGGCCCTGGGCCACGACCACTTCGACGCCGGCGGCCTTGCTGGCCGCCTTGGCGGCGTCGATACCTTGCTGGTTCCAGCCGTAGTCTGTGCCTTCCTCTGGCGTCAGGATGGCGATCGACTTGACTTCGCCAGCAAGCGCGCTGCCGAGCAAGACGCCGCTCAAGATAACTGTACTTACACTGCTCTTCAGAAGCTTTAACATGTCACCCTCACTGGTTGAACTTCCAAGTAATATTCTTGTTGTTATTGCGCAAAAGCGGGATAGACTGCCTGATCAAAATAAGCATGGAGTTCAGGCAAAGTGAAAATCCGTTATGCCCTCCCGGTGGTTGTGGCGTTCACGTCCCTCGCCAATGCGGTTGAGTTGCACCATGTGATTGTCCGGAAGGGCACTGATGGGCTCGACATGGTGCCGCTGACGATTTCGAATGCGGGCAAGGAAGGCGTCTCCTGCAACGCCGACTTCGCCCACTGGTATTCGGCCGGGATCGCGGCGGTGGAGCCGGGCAAGAGCGCCCGCGTCGAATTGTGGTTCGACCCCAAGACCGGCACCTTCACTATTCTCAACGACAAGCGAGAGAACCTGCCGATCGAGCGGCTATGGTGCGGCCTTTCGGGCCATTCATACGCGACCCGCGTGCAGATCACCCTCGACCGCGCCGACGCGGCCAAGGGAGCGCGCGCCGTGTCCTGCGGCGTGGAGCATGACAAGCTCGCGTGCCGGTAGGCGCCCATCGGTCCGTCAGCCCGCGGCATGGCGCGCCCTATTCCTTCGCCAGGAACTTGTCGGTGAAGACGTCGTCCGCCGGCAGGGCCGTTTTGAGCACGCCCTGATCGGCGAGCGTCTTCAGCGTTTCCTCCCACTGCGTCTTCGTCATCCAGCCGAGACCGTGCTCCTTGGTGTCGGAGCTGGTGAAGGTCGAGCCGATATCGGCGTTGATCTGCGCCAGCAGAACGTCCTTCTTGTCCGCATAGCCCGGAGCCGCCTTGGCCGTGATCTCGGCCGCCTCTTCCGGATGGGCGACGACATAGTCGAAGGCTTCCCGGTAGGCTTTGACGAAGCGGGCGACGACATCCGGCTTGTCCTTGATCATCTTCTCCGAGGTGAACAGGCCGGAGCCGTAGGCCTTCCAGCCATGGTCCGCGCCCATCATGATGCTGAGCGAGCCGGGACCGCCCGCCTTGGCCTCCAGTTCGGGAACCTCGGCGTCGACATAGCCGACAACCGTCTGCACCCGCCCCAGAAGCAGATAGCTCTCATAGGGGGGTGAGACGCTGTTCAGCGTCATGTCCTTCTCGGTCAGGCCATTGGCCGCCAGGAAACCCTTGAAGAAGATGTAGGTCGAACCGGCCGGATGAATGCCGATGGTGAGGCCCTTGAGGTCGGCCGGCTTGGTGAGCTTCACAGTCTTGGCCAGCGAGATGATGGCCAGCGGCGAGTGCTGATTGACTGCGGCGACCGCGACGACCGGTACATTCTGCGACCGGGCAACGGCGAGCGTGGGCAGATCGCCGAAGCCGAAATCCGCGTTCTCATTGCCGACCAGGCGCATAGCATCGGGTGAGCCCGAGCCCTTGCGGATCTCCGCGACATCGATGTCGTTCTTGGCGAAGAAGCCTTTTTCCTTACCAACGAAGAACATGGCGTGGTTGCCACGCACCACCCAGTCGAGCTGGATGTTGACCTTGTCCGCCGCCAGCGCCCCGCCGGAGAAGCCAAGCGTGCCGGCAAACGCCGCAAGCGTGGCCACCTTGATGAATGAGCGTCTCAGCATTGATTGATCCTTCCTGACGTTGGCTGACCCAGGGAACCTAGGCGTGGCTGAATTTCGGTGCCCATGGCACGACGATGCGTTCGAGAATCTCGGCTGCGTAGTAGAAGGCGATGCCCAGCACCGAAACGAGGAGCAGCGCCGCGAATACAAGCGCGGTGTCTAGCTGGGTCGAGGCGAACTGAATGACGTAGCCCAATCCGTCCGAAGCGCCGGCGAATTCGCCGACGATGGCGCCGATCACGCTCAGCGTGGCGGCTATCTTGGTCCCGGCCATCAGGTTCGGTAGCGAATGCGGAACGCGGATCCTGAACAGGATCTGCGTCGGGCTGGCGCCGACCGAATTCATGAGCGATAGCAGCGAGCGGTCGACCGCCTGCATTCCCGCCAGCATCGACAATGTCACCGGAAAGAAGGCGATGACCAGGATCAGACCGATCTTGGGCGCGAGCCCGTAGCCGAACCAAAGGATGAAGATCGGCGCCAGCGCCACCTTGGGCACGTTCTGGAACAGGACCACCAGAGGATAGAGCGCGCGTCCCAGCCAGTCGAAGCGCACGATGACCAGCGCGATGACGACGCCGACCACGACAGAGACGAGGAAGCCGAACAGGATCTCGCCGGCCGTCACCAGCGTGGCCTGCATGAGGGTCCCCCATTGCGCGACAAGCGATTGCGCGATCTGGGATGGAGCAGGGATGATGAAAGCCGATATGGCGAAAATCCGCACCACGGCTTCCCACACCACGATCGTGGCCAGCAGGAGGATGACCGCGGGCAGCCAACTGCTGGTCGCCGCGCCCCAACTCGAGGCAAGCCGCGACTCGGAGAGATTGGCGAGGGGTTGATCGCTCATGACGCGTCTCCCGGTTGATGGCTGGCGCGCAGCATCGTGCGAAGCTGGACGACCAGCCTGACGAATTCCGGATCTTCCGTTACCGACAGGTCGCGCGGGTAGGGCAGGCCGATGTCGAGGCTCTCGGTGATCCGCCCCGGCTTGATGCCCAGGACATGGACATGCCGCGACAGGTGTATGGCCTCATCGATGGAGTGGGTGACAAGGACGATGGTCTTGCCGGTGCGCTGCCAGATCTCGAGCAGCGACTGGCCCATCGAGTCGCGGGTGATGGCGTCGAGCGCGCCGAACGGCTCGTCCATCAGCAGCACCGCCGGATCGAGCGCGAGCGCCCGCGCGATGGCGACGCGTTGGCGCATGCCGCCGGACAATTCATGGGGGAGCTTGTGGGCGCTGTCGCCCAATCCCACCAGTTCCAGCATTTCCTGCCCCCGCGCCCGCAGATCCGCGCGCGAGAGCGACTTGTCGGCAATGCTGAGCAGCATCGACGCGTTGTCGACGGCATTCTTCCAGGGCAGCAGGTTGGCGTCCTGGAAGACGAGGCCGATCATGCGCTTGCGCGCGGCCTCGACCGGCGAAAGCCCGGCGATCGAAACGCTGCCGCTTGTCGGATTCACGAGCCCGGCCAGCACCTTGAGCAAGGTGCTCTTGCCGCAGCCGGAAGGGCCAATGAGGGAGACGAACGATCCTTTCGGTATCGACAGATCGATATTCTGCAGAACCAGTTGCCGGTCCAGGGTCACCGAAACGCCCTTGGCCAGGATCAGGTCGTCGTCGTGACGGATATGGGCCGGCCGGCCGCCGGCCGCTCGAACGGGTTCAATGCGCATGGCTTGCCGCTCCATGAACTGCCGTCAGAGGTAGCCGTGCCCGCCGGTGCCCAAAGGTGTGCCCGGCACAAACGACCGCCGTTACCAGCTCTCCAACCCAGCCCGCCCTGTCAGCACGATGCGCCATCAGCTACTCCCGGCCTTCCAGGATGCGCCGCACCGCAACGAGCTTGCGCGCACGGTCGGCCTGCAGCGCCTTGGTCTGCTCGGGCGTATAGGAGAACATGCCTTCGCCCGACTTGATGCCGAACTTCGAGGCGTTCGTCCTCTCCAGCACCATCGGCGCGACATCGTCACGATTGGAAAGATCGGCGTTGAGGAAGGACGAGACGGATTTGTAGATATCCAGCCCCGCCATATCGAGCAGCGCCATCGGACCGACGACGGCGATCTTGTAGCCGATGCCCCAGGACACGCAGGTGTCGAGATCTTCCGGCTCGATGACGCCGCGTTCGACGAGATCGACCGCCTCGCGCAGCAGCGCATAGAGCACGCGGTTCTCGACAAAGCCGGGAACATCCTTCTTCACCACCACCGGCAACAGGCCGATCGAGCGGATGAGGTCGCGGATGCTCGTCACGGTCTGCGGCGCCGTCTTCTCGCCGCCGATCACCTCGATCATCGGGATGATGTGCGGCGGGTTCGACCAGTGCATGCCCACCATCCGTTCGGGATGCGAGATATGCGCCTGCAACTGAGTGATCGGAATGCCCGACGTATCAGATGCCACGATCGTGTCCGATGCGATCAGGCCGTCGATGCTGCGATAGACCTCGGCCTTGATCGAGATGTTTTCGGGAACGTTCTCGACGACCAGGTCGGCGCCCGACACCGCCTCGCCGATATCGTCGGTGAAGCGAACGGTTCCGGCACCGGCGGACGGTGCCGCGATGCCGAGGGCATCGAGAACGCCCTCTGCCGTGCCCAGCGTGGCGCGCGCGCGCTCGAGCGCCGCCGGGGCGACATCGTAGGCGGTCACATGCAAGCCGCCCCTGGCGAGCCTGGCGGCCATGCCCGGACCCATCGTGCCCAGACCGATGATGGCGATACGTTGGATCATCACGCTGCCCTGCTTTCTATTGTTGCTTTCGATGCCGCGATGAGGTCGGCGGCCTTCTCGGCGATCATGATCACCGCCGCATTGATGTTTCCGCAGACCAGGTCGGGCATAACCGAAGCGTCCACCACGCGCAGGCCGTCGACGCCGCGGATGCGCAGTTCCGGATCGACGACCGAGGCCGCATCGGCGCCCATCCGGCAGGTTCCAGCCGGATGATGCACGGTGATGGAGGTCTTGCGGATATGCTCGTCGATCTCGTCGTCGCTCTGGCACTTCGGACCGGGAAAGAATTCGGCTTGGATGAAGGGCTGCATGGAGGGCTGAGCGGCCAGGTTCCTTGCCACCCGGAAACCGGCCCGCAGCGATTGCCAGTCCTTCGGCGAGGCGAGGAAATTCTGGTGGATAAGCGGTGCCGCGGCGGGATCGGCCGAGGCCAGTTTCACCGCTCCCCGGCTCTCGGGCTGCGTCGCCACGATCCGTGTCGCGAACCCGTCCGTAAAGGGCGCCTTGAACGGCTGAAGATATGGCCATGCGGCGAGTGGAGCCGCAGTGAACAGCAGCTGCACATCCGGCAGCGGCCGCTCCGGAGCGCTTTTCAGGAATGCTACGACCCCGCCCGGCACATCCCCCGAAAAACCGCTTCCCGTGAGATAAGTCTTGAGGAAATCCAGCCCGATCCGGTCCGCGCGCATATTGTGCAGAAACGGGCCCGGGGTCCGGCGCCGGTACATGAGGATGACCGAGACGTGATCCTGCAGGTTCTTGCCGACCGAAGGTAAATCGACCCGCGTCTGGACGCCGTGCGCCGCAAGCTCGTCGGGAGCCCCGATGCCGGAAAGCATCAGGAGCTGCGGGGTGTTGATCACGCCGCCCGAGAGCAGGACTTCCCTGCAGGCGATGACCGTCCGTTCGGCGCCGCGATGCTTTATCGTCACCCCTTTGGCGCGCGTGCCTTCCAGTACGATCTTCGTCGCCATCGCTTCGGTCAGCACGGTCAGATTGGGGCGCTTCAAGGCCGGCCGCAGATAGGCGGACGCAGCCGAGCTGCGCCGGCCTTTGGCGATCGTCATCTGGAGGCGGCCGAAACCTTCCTGCTGTTCGCCATTGTAGTCGTTCGTCTGCGCATAGCCCGCCTGCAAGCTGGCCTGCGCAAAGGCATCGATCAGCGTGTCCTTGTAGCGGCAGAACTGCGTGTTGAGCGGGCCGCTTCCGCCACGGAAGCGGTTCTCGCCGCCTTCCCAGCTTTCCTGCTTGCGGAAATAGGGTAGGACCTTCTCATACGACCAGTCGCTGAGCCCACTGGCGGCCCAGCGGTCGTAGTCGCCGCGGTTTCCCCGCACATAGGCCATGGCGTTGGTCGACGATGATCCGCCGATGACCTTGCCGCGCGCGCATTCGACGCGGCGGCCGCCAACGTTGTCTTCCGGCTCGCAGAAATACATCCAGTCATGGCGGCGCTCGGTCAGGATCTTGCCCCATCCAAGCGGGATATGGATCATGGGGTCGCGATCCCAGCCGCCGGCCTCGATGAGCAGCACGGAACATTGCGGGTCGGCGCTCAGCCGGTTGGCGAGCACGCAACCGGCCGATCCGGCCCCAACGATGATGTAGTCGTAGCTTTGTGCGTGCGGCATGGTTCTACTGCTTTCGCCTGACGCTCTGGCCTCGGAGAATTTTCGAGATCGGGGCTGGGATACCCTGGCAGGGATCAGGCCCTGCCAGGGGTGTTCAAAGACCCGCTGGCGCTAGGCCAGGCCCGCTTCCCTGAGGCGCTGCGACCAGTGATCCCATCCCCGGTCGATCTGGGCCCCGACGAGGTTTCCCGCGGCCTTGATTTCGCCCGGCGACAGATACTTGATCTTGCCGATCTGCAGGCCGGCGGTCTGCGCTGCCGCTTCCTGTTCAAGATAGAAAGCCCGGAACACCACCTGCCGGACAGAACTGCCGACATTGACGACACCGTGCCGCGCCATGAGGACTACGGTCTGGTCGCCGAGGCTTTCGGCTATATCCCGGCAGACGCTCGGGCTGCCCCCGAAGAGGTCCGTAGCATCACCCTGCTTGTCGCGTATTTCATAGACGGGAACCGACTCGCCAAGAAACGCGCCCATATGGGTCACGGGCCGCAACGGCTGGTCGGTAAAGCAATAGGGCAGGACGGCTGGAGAGTGGCTGTGGAGCACGCAGTTGACGTCCGGCCGTGCCTTGTAGATCTCGCTGTGGATGTAACGTTCCAGGTAGGACGGCCGGTTGTCCGAGGTCTCGCCATCGAGATTGAAACGCAGGATATCGTCGGCCGTTATCAGGCTTGGCGCAAGCTTCTGGGCGAGGAAGAAGCTTTGGGGATCCTCGGGGTCACGGGCGCTGATGTGCCCGAACGTGTCCAGGATGCCTTCGTTCAGAAGTATCTTCGTCGCTGTGACCAGCTCTTCGAAGACCTTGGGGTGCGCTGGGCTTTTGTCTTTCATTCCAATTCTCCCATTGCGCGGCGATGACGACCATTTTTATTGTTGTTATCGGCCGCCGGCACCGCGGGTTTCACTTGTTTTCGTAGATGCCGACGATCCGATTCTGTTCGATGATGTTTCCGGCATATTTCTGCAGGAACTCTTCCCTGGTGGGTGTCCCTTCGACCTTCGTGTCCAGCGCATAGACCCAGAAGTAGTAGTGATGCTCGCCATGGCCGGCGGGAGGCTGGGGGCCGTAGTATTGCTTGTCGCCCGCGCCATTGGGTCCGACGCGGAACTTCTGCTGCGCGTCTGAAAGATCGGTGGTCGACGGATCGATGCCGTAGACGACCCAATGCGTGAAACCGTTGGCCAAGGGCGCGTCGGGGTCATGACAGATGACCGCGAGCTCTTTCGCGCCTGCCGGGACGCCGCTGACGGTCAGCCTGGGCAACACGTTGCCTTTGTCGCCGGCATGCTCGTCGCGCAGTTTCCCGAGCGGCTGGAAATCCGCGGAGGTGATCTTGAGGTCCTTGATGTTCAGGGGCATGGAATTGGTCCTTTTTCGATCGAACTAGACGGCGGCCTCGAGGTCGGCGACGGTTTTGCCCCCGACGCGCTGATGCACGCGCGGACCCGATGCAACGGCGACGCAGATCAGAAGCTCATCCGGGCGCGGGCCATCCGGCACAGAGAAGGTGACGGCGTCGTAATGGGAACGGATGTAGAGCTCGTCCTTGTGGGCGAGCGGAATATCGATCGCTGTACCGGCAGCGGCGACCTTGCTAACCGACGAGATCCAGGCCTTGCCGCCTCCCACCTGCTGCCGCAGCGGATCGCCGAACAGCGTGGTGATGCAGGCGACGACATGCTCCTGTTCGCCGGCCGTTCCGGCAATGCCGCCCTTGCCGTAGCTGTTGACCGGCCGGTTGCCGAGCAGCGCCGCCGCCCGTTCGCCGAGCGCATGGCCGATGGCGGGGCTGGGATTCACGATATCGGACAGATCGGCAACAAACTTGCCGGCAAAAGGATTGCGGATGACAACCCCTACCGCGACTTTGATGAGCGTATCGCCGGGTTCCCCGCCGTCATGCCGGATCTCATGGACAGTCGAATACCAGCCCCGAACGTCGTAGTTTTTTTCAACTTCCAATGAATGGTCCATCTTAATCTCCCGAGGAGAGCACAGCTTCTGCCGCACCAATTGATCTGTAGACCGGCCGGGTCGGAATTATTGCGGCCATGAGAAGACGCGGCGCAGCGGGTCGAAGCGCGCTGCTTCCAGGGCTGCGGGTGTGAACATGTTCCCCTTCGAGAGCGAACGGTTGGCCGCATAGTCGCCGGACAGTGCCTGGCAGCGATCGGTGATCGGGCGAATGCGCTTCTCCCAATCGACGAGTGCGTCTTCGATGGAAGAGCCGGTCTCGAGGTCCTGCGACAGACTGAAGGCATTGACCATCGCGCAGCCGGCGCCCTGGGCAAGAGCCGGGCACATCGCGTGCGCGGCATCGCCGACAAGGGCGACCTTGCCTCTCGTCCAGCTATCCAGCTTGGTCGTCTCGTATTTGTCGTATCGGGCGGTCTTCAGCTTCGCCGCCTCGACCAAGCACGGCTCCAAGAAGGGGAACATCTCGACCCAGACTTCGAGATCGATCGGCACTGCCGATCCACGCGGATCGGCGGCTGGAGCCATCAGGCCGAGATAGAGTTCGTTCTCGTTGCAGGGCGAATAGAGGATGCGCTGGACACGCGGCCAGAAGTTCCACATGTCGATGGTGTTGTCCCACTCGCCATGGCCGAGCTCCTTCTTCTGGCGCGGGACGATCAACCGGATGAGGCCGTCCTTCGAGATCCATCGATCCTGTTTGAAGCCAATAGAGTCCCTCACCTTGGAGCCGACGCCGTCGGCGCCGACGATCAGGTCGGCTTCGAGGACCTCTCCGGTCTGCAGGGTGAGGCGACCTTCCGGATCGGCGGCGACCGCCTCGGAATTGACGCGGATGTCGACACCGACCGCGCGGGCGCGGTTGACCAGCGCATCATGCAGATGGCTCCGGGTCATGATGCGCCAGGGCAAGCCCTTGAACGTCTCCTTGGAGACGGACTTGTTGTGCATCCAGGTCTCATAGGTCGGAGGTGTATGCGAGCCCTGGAGAACCTCGTCCAGCGCGCCCAATCCTTCGAGGACGCGAAGGCCGTTGTGCCAGAGATAGATGCCTGCGCCGAAGGCCCTGAGTTCGGAGCTCTTTTCGTGCAGCCCGACATCCCAACCGTTCTGCCGCAGAGCGATCGCGGCCGTCAGGCCGGCAAAGCCGCCACCGGCGACCTCGGCACGCCGCGTCTTGCCCGGAGTGTTGTTTACATTGGCCATTTTCTGTCCTGATCCTGCATGCAAGAAGACGCTTGTTCGACCGTCAGGCGTCGATGAAATTGGTGATGGCTCTCAGCGTGATCTCGGGCGAGACCTCGTTGACGTAGTGGTCGGCGTCCGGGACGACGACCACGGGCAGGTCGGGCCGCAGCCGGCTCGTCTTTGCCAGCGCTGCCGCCGAGACCAGCTTGCTTTGTTCACCGCGGACGATGAGAACGGGTCTGGTCACGTCCCGATAGGCCTGCGTCAGGTCTGCCCGCAGACCCTTGGCGGTCTGCGCCATGGCCGCAGGCGATGCCAAGGGGCGGAAGCCTCCCTCGACCTGCAGATAGCCGCTTTCGGCCCTGATCTTGATGGCGCCGGCGGGAATGTTTGGATAGCGGCCGGCAAGATATGCTTCGACGGCATCGAGATCCTTGAAAAGCTTGCTTCCCGCATTCACCCGGGCTTCCAGCGCATCCAATGCCTCGGTCTCGATGTATGGCGTGAAGTCAATCGCGACGACCGAGCGCACCAGGTCTGGATATCTCACGGCGGCCGTGACTGAGTTTCTCGCGCCGAGCGAATGTCCGACGAGGATGGCAGGACCCCGGCCGAGCGTGCGTATCAGGCTAGCGATGTCGTCCGCGTAGTCATTCGCCGCATAGTCGCTTTCAGGCTTGTCACTGAGGCCATGCCCTCTCTGATCGACAGCCACAGTCGTGAAGCGATCCGAGAGCTGAGTCATCAACGGCGCGAAGACCGCGGAGTTGGAGGTTATGCCGTGAAAAAACAGCATCAACGGGCCGGTACCGCTCTCTCGCACATTCAAGATGATGCGATCGATATCTACACGTCGCGAACCAATCTGCCTGGAAAGTATGTCTGCCACGACGTTTATGATCCCCGGCGCCCCTGCTTTCTCGCATAAAAGGATCATACAAGCACTGGGGCGTCAACCCAGATTGTCTGACATTCTTGCAATCTTAAGAATTGACAATCTGGCCATTCCCGCTGTCCAATGCACCCGGCCTCGCATATGATGCGTCAGATTCTGACCCTGAGCCCGTGAGACGTAACCGATGCCGCCCGAACTGAATTTGCGGATTTCGCCACGAACAGTGCAGCAGGAGACTGTCGACAAGTTGCGGCTCGCTATCCTTTCGGGCCTGTTTCAGCCGGGAAGCCGGCTTATTGAAAGCCAGTTGTGCGCACAGCTCGGCGTAAGCCGCCCCTCGCTAAGGGAGGCATTGCGCAGCCTTGAGGCCGAACGCCTGATCGAGATCGTTCCCAATCGCGGGCCGTCGATACCGGCGCTTTCGTGGAGCGAAGCAACCGCCATCTACGAGGTTCGAGAGCTGTTGGAAGTGGAGGCGGCCGGACGATGCGCTACAAGAATCCCCACGGAACAGTTGCATGAACTTGAGAAATCGCTTGCCGCATTCGAAGAAGCCGCCTCAAGTAATGACAGCTTGGCCCAGGTCATGACCGCAGCCGACTTCTATTCAATAATACTCGCGAATTGCGGCAACCCCATCCTTGAGGAAGTCCATCGCGGTCTGGTGGCTAGGATCAGCTTTTTTCGAGGACGATCGATGTCTTTGGAGGGCAGAGCACAAAGCAGCCTAGCGGAGATGCGGGAGATATTCGAATCCATTGCCGCCGGCGACGAGAAAGCCGCCCGCAAGGCCTCGAAACGGCACCTTTTGAAGGCCAAAGCGGCGGCAAAGATGTCCATGAATAGCGAGAGTTAAGGTCTCGGAGGCGGCGGCGTCCGGCTTAAGTCTCGAAATCCTTCCCTGTGTTTCGGATCGCGCGTCCGCCCGGCCGAGATTAGCGCGCTGGGTTGGCTGCGGCACCGCCGGGCAGGCAACGGCCTAAGCTTGCATGTTAATACGGAAACATGGAGTGGAGATGACCAAGGCGATTGGTGGGCACAACCCGAGTGCCGATGTCGTCATCGTCGGCGGTGGCTCGGCAGGCTCGTTGCTCGCGGCGCGGCTGAGCCAGGAGCCGGCCCGCCGTGTCCTGCTGATCGAAGCGGGCGAGGAGGCGGGCGATCCCGATATCAGGGTTCCAGCCCGCTGGCCCGCGCTTCAGGGCCGCAGCTACGATTGGAACTATCGCACGGAGCCGCAAAAGGGGACCGCGGGCCGGGTACATAGCTGGGCGCGGGGGCGGTTGATCGGCGGGTCAAGTTGCCTGCATGCAATGGGCTACATGCGCGGCCATCCCTCTGACTTCCAGGCGTGGGTCGACGAGACTGGCGATCGCCGATGGAGCTGGGATGAATTGCTACTCTCATTTCAGGCTATTGAAGATCATCCGCTCGGGGGCAACGGCCTTTACGGCAAGGGCGGGCCGATGCCCGTCTATTTGCCGTCGGATGAGGTGAGTCCGGTGGCGCGCGCGTTCATCGAAGCCGGCGCCGCTCTGGGCTTGCCGCGTCTTGAGGGCCACAACAGCGGACAGATGATCGGCGTCACCCCGAACTCTCTAAACATTCGAGACGGGCAGCGGATTACGGTGGCCGACGCCTGGCTCACGCCGGCTGTTCGAAGCCGCGGAAATCTAACCGTCCTGACGGGATCCCAGGTGCGACGGCTTACCCTGGACGGCAATCAGGTGCGCAGTCTCGAAGTTGTGGGGCGACACGGCGGCCCTTTGGAAGTCTTTGCGGATCAAGTGGTACTCTGCGCCGGCGCGCTGGAAAGTCCGGCTTTGCTGATGCGCTCAGGCATTGGTCCGCACGATATACTCAAGACCGCCGACGTTGGCTGTTTGATCGATATGCCGGAAATTGGTCGAAACCTTCAGGACCATCTGCTTGGTGCCGGTAACCTTTATGCGGCCCGCAAGCCGGTTCCGCCATCGCGCCTCCAGCATTCCGAGTCGATGGCCTATATGCGAGCTGCCGGGTTCACCGGTACCGGGCAGCCCGAAATTGTCGTTGGCTGCGGCGTGGCGCCGATCGTGTCCGAACGCTTTCAGGCGCCTGCCGCCGGCACGGCATATTCGTTGCTGTTCGGGATCACTCATCCGACGAGCCGCGGCAGCGTGCGTATAAGTGGGCCGGAGCTCGATGATCAATTGATCATCGACCCCGCATACCTGCAAACCGGCCGGGATCGAAAACTGTTTCGACAGGCTCTGGAGGCGGCACGAGAGATCGGTCATCGGGACGAACTTGCCGATTGGCGGGAGCGCGAACTTCTGCCAGCCGCTCTGAACCGTGGCGCGGAGATCGACAACTTCATAGCGCAGTCAGTCATCACACATCATCATCCCTGCGGTACCTGCAGGATGGGCAAGGACAACGGCGGCGCCGTCGATGCGAATCTGAAGCTCAAGGCGCTCGATAATCTTTTTGTCGTTGACGCTTCGATCATGCCCAGTCTCACCGCAGGACCGATTCACGCTGCCGTTCTCGCGATCGCCGAAACCTTCGCCCGGACCATGAACGCAGCAAGGCCGCGCTGATCTGGCTTTCTGGTGTGCGGAGCAACGTTGGGAGGCTGAGCAGAGGACACAGAAGCCGAGCCTCGCCGTGAGCACGATCCCGCCTCGCCCTGTGGGCGCAGATGCCGGCGCCGTGGTCGACGTTCGCCTGCGCCTCAACGGTATCGTTGGATTGCGAGTGGCGGATGCCTCGATGATGCCGCGCGTCGTGCGCGGCAACACACATGCCGCCGTCGTTATGACCGCCAGGTTTTCACCTCTGGATAGCGCGGCCGAAGCCGCTCTTTCAGCTACTTTCGTAGTTAGCCGGCTATTCGCTTGAATTGTGCTTGTCGCCAAACACGCCGCGTTCGCTGACCTGAATGCCGGCAGGGCCGAGGATCACGCAGAACAGCACCGGCAGGAAGAACAGGATCATCGGTACGGTCAGCTTCGGCGGTAGCGCCGCGGCCTTCTTCTCGGCCTCGTTCATGCGCATGTCGCGGCTTTCGTTGGCGAGCACGCGCAGCGCCATTCCCACGGGCGTGCCGTAGCGCTCTGCCTGGATGAGAGCCTGCGTCACCGCCTTCACCGATTCCAGCCCCGTGCGGGTGGCGAGGTTCTCGTAAGCCTGCCTGCGCTCCTGCAGAAACGACAGCTCGGCATTTGTCAGGACGAATTCCTCGGCAAGCTCGACCGATTGGGCGCCAATCTCATCCGCAACCCGGCGGAAGGCGGTCTCAACCGACATGCCGGATTCCACGCAGATCAGCATGAGATCGAGCGCGTCGGGCCAAGCCTTCTGAATCGACTGCTTGCGCTTCGTTGCCCGGTTGGAGACGTAGAGCACGGGCGCGTAGAAGCCGGCGTAGGCAACGAGGATGCAAACGAACAGCTTCACGAAGTTTGGCCGTTCGGCCAGTCCGCCGAGGATGAACACATAGGCCGCTGCCAGCGCGAAGCCGGCAAAGGGAAGCACGAGGCGGAAGAACAGGAAGACCGTCAGAGGATTCTGGCCGCGGAAGCCTGCCAGCCTCAGCTTGTTGAGCGTGCTTTCGTCGACGAGCGCGCGCTTGAGGTCGAGCCGCTCGACGATGTTCTTCATGCCCAGCGACTGTTCCTCGCGCAAGCCTTTGCGGCGGCGGTCCGTTTGGGCGGCGAGCCTCGCGCGCTGCTTGGCGCGGAGCTCATCGCGTTCGAGAGCGACGGATTTCATGCGCTTCTTGAGCTGGTCGCCGCCGAGCGCGGGCAACAGCGTGAAGACTGTCACGAACACCGCGACGCTGACCAGAAGCGCGATCAAGAAGGACGGGTCGGTGAGCGATTTGACGATATGTCCGGTCATGGAGCGCCCGCTACACCTCGAAACTGATCATTCTCTTCATCACGAAGATGCCGATGGACATCCAAAGAGCTGAGCAGCCGAGGATGAGATGCCCGGTGCTCGTCGTGAAAAGCGGCATGATGTAGGTGGGGCTCGACAGGTAAACGAGCCCGGCGACGATGAAAGGCAGCGCGCCGATGATGGCGGCCGAAGCCTTCGCCTCCATCGAGAGCGCCTGAACCTTGGCCTTCATCTTCTTGCGATCGCGCAGAACGCGCGACAGATTGCCGAGCGCCTCCGACAGGTTGCCGCCCGCTTGGCTCTGGATCTGGATGACGATGCCGAAGAAGTTCGCCTCCGTACAAGGCATGGTCTCGCTCATGCGCAACGCCGCTTCGGGAATGGAGAGCCCGAGCTGCTGCGCCTCCACGATGCGCCGGAACTCGGTCCTCACCGGCTCCTGTGCCTCATTGGCTATAAGGCGTACGCCGTCGTTCAACGGCAGGCCGGACTTGACGGCGCGCACGATCACGTCGAGCGCATTGGGGAACTCGTCCAGGAAAGCCTTGACGCGGCGGGCGCGGCGGAACGCGATGTACCAGCGCGGCAGGCCGATCGCTCCGACCAGAAGGACGCCCGGCAGCACGATCATCGGGGCGCCGAGGAAGAAGGCGAGGAAGGTCAGCACGAGACCGCACACCGCCGAATAGATGTAAAAGCGCTGCAGGTCGATCTGCAGTCCCGCCTGCCTGATCTGGATGCGAAGCGGCGGCTTCTTGAGATTGAGGTCCTTGGCCTTCTGTTTCTGCTCGAGCTCCTTCAGCGAATCCTGCACCGATTTCCTGCGCTTGGTCGCCTCGGCAAGGCGATCGCGCGAGGCCTTGACGACCGAACGGTCCGTCTCGGCCTTCTTGACGATCTCCAGCCGCTTTTCAACGTTCCGTTCGGTCTCGATCCTGTTGAACAGAAAAGCGTAGGCGACCGCGCCCGCGCTACAGCCAGCGAGCGCGACGAACGCCAGAACCATGCCGTCTATCCCGAACACCGCACGAAACTCCCGACCACCCGAGCACTTTCAAGAACCGAAGGTCAGCGAAGCAAAGGCTCGCCGACTTTCCGGATAAGATCATGCTGCACAAACAAAGAGCTGGAGCACGACCAACGACTCCGCTCGAATCCATTCTGCTCTAACCGGACTGCTTCTCCATTGCCTCGAGTGCGGCGGCGAGCCGCTGCTCCTCGCCATAGTAACGGGCACGGTCCCAGAAGGCCGGGCGCGCGACGCCGGTGGAGACGTGCTTGCCGATCAGCTTGCCGTTCTGGTCCTCGCCCTTGATGTTGTAGAGCACGAGGTCCTGGGTGATGACGACATCGCCTTCCATGCCGAGAACCTCGGTGATGTGGGTAATGCGGCGTGAACCGTCGCGCAGGCGGGCCGCCTGGACGATGACGTCGACCGAGCCGACGATGATCTCGCGCACGGTTTTCTGAGGCAGCGAGTAGCCGCCCATGGCGATCATCGATTCGATACGGTTCAGGCACTCGCGCGGCGAGTTGGCGTGGATGGTGCCCATCGATCCGTCGTGGCCGGTGTTCATCGCTTGCAGAAGGTCGAACACCTCGGGGCCGCGCACCTCGCCGACGATGATGCGCTCGGGCCGCATGCGCAGGCAGTTCTTGACGAGATCGCGCATGGTGACCTCGCCCTCGCCTTCCAGATTGGGCGGACGTGTCTCAAGGCGCACGACATGCGGCTGCTGAAGTTGCAGCTCGGCCGAGTCCTCGCAGGTGATCACGCGCTCCTCGCGATCGACGAAGTTGGTGAGGCAGTTCAGCAGCGTCGTCTTGCCGGAGCCCGTGCCGCCGGAAATGATGACGTTGCAGCGCACCCGGCCGATGATCTTCAGCACCTCAGCGGCCTCCGGCGAGATCGAGCCGAACTTCACGAGCTGGTCGAGCGTAAGCTTGTCCTTCTTGAACTTGCGGATCGTCAGGGCCGGCCCGTCGATCGAGAGCGGTGGCGCAATCACGTTGACGCGCGAGCCGTCGGGCAATCGCGCATCGCAGATCGGCGAGGATTCGTCGACGCGCCGGCCGACCTGGCTGACGATGCGCTGGCAGATGTTCAGGAGCTGCTGGTTGTCGCGAAAACGGATATTGGTCTGCTCGACCTTGCCGTTCACCTCGATGTAGACTTGCCTGGCGCCGTTGACCATGATGTCGGCGATCTCATCACGCGCCAAAAGCGGCTCGAGCGGACCATAGCCCAGCACGTCGTTGCAGATATCTTCGAGCAGCTCCTCCTGCTCGGCGATCGACATCGCAAAATTCTTGATCGCGATGATGTCGTTGACGATGTCACGGATTTCCTCGCGTGCATTGTCGGGCTCGAGCTTGGCAAGCTGCGAAAGATCGATGGTGTCGATCAGCGCCGAGAAGACCTGCGATTTGGTGTCATAGTAGCTTTCGCTGCGCTCCCGCTGCGGCCGGCGCACCGGTTCGGCCCCAAGCGGCGGCGTGGCGACGGGCTTGCGAGCCGTGGCAGGCGTGGAATTCGTTGCACCGGGCGGCAACGGCTCAGCCGCGCGCGAATGCTCGGCCAGACCTGAGGCCGGCCTGCCAAGCTGAACGCCAGGGGCTGGTGCAGGCGGACGGAATTCCGTCGCCTGGCGTGCTCCGTCGTCGCTGCCTCTCCTGCCAAACATCGCTTGCTACTACCGCGGACCAGAAATCATATCTTCAGCTTCAGCCTGTCGAGCAGGCTCGCAAGGCCGGCCTTTTTCTTCACCTTGATCTCGGAGCGGCCGGTCAGCACATGCGCGATCTCGTTGATCGTCTCGACGATCGCATTCTGCGCGTCCATTTCGCCCAGCATGCGGCCGTTATTGGCGGCGTTGCCGAAGAGCTGCGGCTCGAAGGGGATCACGGCCGTTGGCTCGAGCCCGAGCGGCTGGGCAAAATCGGCGGCCGAGATTTCCGGGCGCTTCGGAATGCCGGTCTGGTTGACGATCAGCCGGGGCGGCGCATCGTTCGGCCGCAGCTTCTTCAGCGTATCGACGAGGTTCTTCGTGTTGCGCAGATTGGCAAGCTCCGGCGTCGCGGTGATCACCACCTCGTCCGCCTGCATCAGCGTATTCTTGGTCCACCCGTTCCAGGCATGAGGCAGATCGAGCACCAGGAGCGGCGCGCTGCGCTGAGCGGTGTCGATGATCTGCTGGAACGCATCCGGGTCGAAATCGTAGACGCGGTCGAGTGACGAGGGGGCGGCAAGCAGCGACAGGTGCTCGGCGCATTGCGCCAGCAGCCGATCGAGATAGACCTCGTCTATGCGCTCGGGCGCGAACACGGCTTCGGCTATCCCTTGCGCCGGATCCTGGTCGAAGTTGATGTTGGCCGTGCCGAAGGGCAGGTCGAGGTCGGCGACGACGACCTCGGACTTGAACAGCGTCGACATCGCCCAGCCGACATTATGGGCGATTGTCGAGGAGCCGACGCCGCC
Source organism: Mesorhizobium sp. BAC0120 (assembly GCF_033542235.1). Taxonomy (NCBI): domain Bacteria; kingdom Pseudomonadati; phylum Pseudomonadota; class Alphaproteobacteria; order Hyphomicrobiales; family Phyllobacteriaceae; genus Mesorhizobium; species Mesorhizobium sp. BAC0120. Next base: position 61,249 of record NZ_JAWRCU010000022.1, read on the forward strand.
TTTGGCGCCGATGAAGGCGATCGACGTGCCGATCGGGTCGGCTTCCGGATCGCCGAAGATCGAGGCAACGACGCTGACGACGTCGGCCATGGAGATCGGCGCCACGACATATTCGGAGATGCCGGAGCGGATCAGCTCGCGGTAGAGCCAGACATCATTGTAGTGGCCAATCACGATGACTTTCGTGCTCGGGTCGCAATGCTCGGCAAGCTGACGGAGTTGTTCAATCATCTCCCGCGGCTCGCGCCGCGATTCGACAATGATGAGATTCGGAGTCGGCGCCGACTGGTAGAACTCGATCGCCGTCGCGATGCCGCCCATGTGGACCTTCAGGTGGGTCCTGGCCATGCGGCGGTCGTCGGCGGCACGTTCGATCGGGCCGGCCACCCCTTCGGTCTCGCAGAAGGCCTGAATGGAAATACGCGGCACCGGCCGCAGCGACCGCATCGCTGCGATGTCGCCCTGAACGTTGGGGTCGCCATCGTGGTGTGCAGTCTCGTAGGCCAGGTTATTCATGGTCGCGCCCCATTGCCGACACGGTCAGAAATTTATGTCGACTTCGGATTTGCCGAGGAATTCATTCGAGACGCCGCGCTGGCGATAGACGTCGATGACCTTGCTGCGGTTCTCTGCATCGATCTCGGTCTGCTTGCGCGGTCCGAGCAGGTCGGCCGGGTTGGCGATCTGCGCGGCAAGGTTGTTCTGATAGGAGCAGCCGAAATTGGCGTAATGCTTGTTCTCCGAATTGTTCATGAGGTCCTCGGGCCAGCGTCCGCACCTGTTGGTCTGCGCGCGCATGGCCACGTATGAGACGCGGATCGGAGCAGATGCCTCGACCACCGGCGACTGGTAGGAAGCCATCATGATGCGCGAAGCCGGCACGCCTCGCGATCGGATGAAGGCGCGGAAATCCCTTGCCGCATCTGCTGCGGCAAGATCATTCGCGGCGCCGGTCGGCACGGCGATGGTGACGAGCGGCAGGGCGCTGCGGTCGTAGCTGTCGAGAAAGCCGTCGAGCGCGACACGCTGTGTACGCGTCATGCCGCGATCTTCCGCCGCAACGGGCAGATCGATCGCCTCCTGCTTCTCGGCGATGAAGATCGGATGATTGGTCCGGTAGTCATCCGGAATGGCGCCGACCGTGATGCTGTCCCGCTTGACGCAGCCGGCGAGCAGCCCGACCGCAATCGCGGCGAGCATCGAAACCGCGGTGCGCCCCATCTGTCTTCGGTTTTGGACCGCCAGCGTGGCTGCCATGCCCGTGCCCCCAGCAACCTTGCCCATGTCCCGGACCTCGATCACTTGTAAATGTACCCGACGACGCCGTGATAGCGGCCGTTGGGAAGATTGGTCTGCATCGTGCCGAACACGCGGTTGACGCGGCCGAGGAAGTAGCCTGCGCCGTCGCTCGGCGGGTTGAAGTTGTCGTCCGGCTTGGCGAGAGCGTTGCGCGCGACCGGCCGCGACAGATAAGGCGTGACGATGATGACGAGCTCGGTCTCGTTGCGCACGAAATCCCTGCTGCGGAACAAGGCGCCGAGCACGGGAATCTTGGAAAGGCCCGGCAAACCAGCCATGGCCTGCCGCACATCGTCTCGCACCAGGCCGGCAATCATCATCGACCCCCCTGAGGGCAGCTCGATTGTCGTGTCGGCCAGGCGCTTGCGGATCGAGATCATGTTCGTGCCGGGCAGATTGTCGCGCGGGTCGAAGATGCCGCCCAACAGGCCGGGACTTTTCCGGGAGGGGCCGGCTTCAAACGGCACCGATCCTTCCGTTGTAGGCTCGGATACCGATGTCCTCATCTTGAGGCTGATGCGACCAGGCGACAGCACGACCGGTTGGAATTCCAGGCCGATGCCGTACTCGATCTTTTCGACGCTATAGGTTACCTGGCCGGTCTGATTTTGGTCTGAGACCGCGCTCGTTCGCCCAGTCACGAGATTGTACTCACCACCGACCTTGAAAGTCGCCTTCTCGCCGGATACGGCGGTAAGGGTCGGCTCGGCCAACGTTTTCATCACGCCGGCCTGCTCCATCGCGTTTACATACGCGTCGACCGTCGAGGTTCCGATCGCAAGGCCACTGGCAGACAGCGGTTTTCCGAGGCCAAAGGAGTTTTCGGAGATAGCGCCCCAGCTGATGCCGTTGCTGCCGCCGCCGATCATGTTGACGCCGAGCTGCTTCATGACCGTTCGGGAGACCTCCGCGACAGTCACCTTCAGCGTGACCTGATCATCGCCGATGATCTTCAGCAGATTGACGATCCTGCTGGTCCGGCGTTGCGAGTCCGGGTTGTCGATGGCGACACCGCCGGCCGCATCGCCGCCGGCGGCTGTCTGCGAGTATTGGCCGGTCGTCGCTTCACCGCCGCTCACGAAGATCGTGGCGAGGTCGGAAGCACGCTTGGCATCGAGCGGCGTCTCCACCGTTCCGGACAGGATGACGTTGTCGTTCAACAGTTCGACGGTGATGTCGGAACCGGGAATGAAGCGCTTGAGATATTCTTCGAGCCCCGAGACGTCGCGCTCGACCGCAAGGTTCAGGCTGACGACCTGCTCGCCATTCGGCCCGAACACGAAGATGTTGGTCTGCCCGACGGTCTTGCCAAACAGATAGATCCGGCGCGCCGTGCGGGTCACCGCATCCGCCACGGCGGGATTGGCGACGAGGATGTCATAGGCGTCGGCGGGGAGATCGACCACGATCGACTTGTTGAGGCCGAGCTTGATCCGCTGCCCCTCGCCCGCCGCCGTGACGCTGGCCCCATTGGCATGCGCGGGAGACGCCAAACGCGGCATGGCCATCCCGACAATAATGCCTGCCGACAGCAGCAAGGTGCCGGCAAGCCTGCCGAGCGCACGCAATGAGCGGGCGACGGGCGCCGGTTTCGTCAATCTCATCATCCTCACCTCGCCCCCACCTCAGTCACTTCACCCGACTTGATGAGTCGGATCGTGCCGCGCCGGCCGTTGCCGGAGACGAGATAGTCAGCATCGTCCGCCGACTTCTCCTGGGTGTCGGTGATCGAGCGAAGCGCCAAAGTCAGCCGGTCCGCCATCTGCTGGGCGACCGTGATGATCTCGGCCTGCTGCGGCGTCAGCTCGAGGGTCGCCGTTTCGCCGACCTTGACCTTCTTGCCTTCTTCATCCTCCTGGATCGTCTGATCGATCGCCAGGACGCGGATGTTCTTCAGGACCGTCTCGGTGATGAACCGGTCACTGCCGCCGCCGGAATTCGACTGCGGCGCGCGGCGTGTCATGATCACGTCGACAAAGTCATTGGGCAGTATGAAGCCGCCCGCCGAAGTATCGGCAGAGATGTGGGTGGCGACCGCGCGCATTCCGGACGGCAGGACCGAGGACATGAAGCTCTGGCCGTTGCCGATCAGCTTGGTACGGCGCAGCGGTTCGCCTGCATAGAGCGGCACGCGCGCGATGGCGCCCTTCAGCTTGTCGATCGCATCCGGCTCGCCGCCGCGGGTGACAAAGGTGTCGTTGACGGAATCGGCCGGCCAGGACTGCCATCTGAGCTGCCCGTCAACCGGCTGTCCCATGGGCACGTCGCCGGAAAGCACCAGCACGTCGCTCAACGCAATCGCCGGCTCCTGCGGGCCGGCCGGAGCCACGACTTCAGCCGGTGGCGCAGAGGCCATGTTCTTGGCAATGTAGCCGGCCCCGCCTGCGGCAGCCACCGCGACGCCAAGAATCATTATCCGGGATGCAGCCATTTGCCCGCCTCGTACTCGGCTTTCCACCCAACGAGGCCGGACATTGCAGGGGCAATCGTCAAATTACGGTTAATGTAAAGCTTACGATCATGCTTAATTCAAAGTTTATGAAAATGCCGGCGAACTGGCAGGACGGGGGCACAGGGGTGCCGCGCCGAGCGCTATGGCGACATGATATTGTTTGAAGGGCAGAAGCAGGGCGATCGCTGGAAACGGCGAGTGTACGACCCCCCTCTGGCCTGCCGGCCATCTCCCCCTCAAGGGCAGGGAAATTGCACAAGGGCGCGGCGCTGGTGACCCCCTCCCCCTTGTGGGGAGGGATTCAGGGTGGGGGTGCCTCGCGATTGGTCTGCAAAGTTAGCTGAAGCAGACGGCATAACCCGGCTTGAGATGGCGCGCGTCGGACCCCCACCCTGAATCCCTCCCCACAAGGGGGAGGGGGTCACCGGCGCCGCGCCACATGGGGTGGGGACGGGCGCAAACCCGTCAAGCGATTGTCCCAGGGCTAAACGTTGTCAGTGGCCAGACAGGCGCGCGATCGCCCATTGCATGAGCGGTGAGTCGGGATAGCTGATCAGGGCGCCGATGCCGAGCGCGATGCCATAAGGCACGCCGGCAGTCGGATCGGCGAAATGGCGCAGGAACATATTGTTGCCGGTCAGCATCGCAAAAGGCGATTTCCGATAGGACAGGATCATGAGCGTCAGCAGCCCCCCGATGAAGGCCGATGCGACCAGGTAGGAAATAAGGTTCAGGTTGAAGCCCATCCAGAGCGCGGTCGCGGCCATCAGCTTGGCGTCGCCGCCGCCCATGCCGCCGATCGCGAACATGAGGAAGGTGAACGCGAGTACCGTGCCTGCCGCCGCGAAGTGCCAGCCATAACTCGCCCAATCCATCCCGGTCAGAGGTGCAATCACTGCGAAACCAGCGATGAGGATGACCGAAACCTTGTTGGCGATCGTCATCGACAGCAGGTCGGAGACGGCCGCAAACAGCATGCAGAAGGGGAACACGACGAGGATGAGGGCTTCGAGCATCGAATTTGGCCGTGACGATGTCGGTCGATATTAGGCGGCTGCGATTAAGTAAGGGTGAAGCTCCACGGAAAAAGAAAGCCGTCCTACTGGACGGCCTTCCCCAATACTTGAATTTATGCCGGCCTCAGAGATTGCCATTGCCGGTGGTATCCAGCTTGTTAGCAATCTTGCCGAACTTGTCGTTCAGCGAATTGCCGAGCTGGCCGGCGCCAACGATGATTGCAAGAGCGATAAGCGCGGCGATGAGGCCGTATTCGATGGCGGTCGCGCCGGACTCGTCCTTCACGAAACGCGCAAAAAGCTTGGACATTCGAGAGCTCCTTACTCCACGTGTTACAGCACTTCCGTCAACTTTTTATGCGTCGATCGGATACTGGCAATTTAGGCTGAAGCTCTTTCGATCGACTTAAGAAACAGCCTTACCGAAACCTTGACGGGCATGAGTGCGAACGGTGGTTAATCCATAGCTAAATTAGCGCATTTCGTTTGATCGACTTCTTATATAGTCGAAAGCTCGTAACCGCAGGCGTCGAAGCGCATGCCCTTTCATGCGCAGGCGCGTCACATAAGGATCGCAGGAGCCCGCCGAAGCCCCCACGCCACTTAACGCTTGGTTCACCAATCTGCTTCATCTTCCGCTGAAGATCATATCGAGGGAAGCGTGATGGGGCTGGGACCGGGCTTGCGGGCCTTATCGACGGCGGCTCTTCTAGCCGTCGGCACGATCTCTGTCGTTTCTTCCGCGAATGCCGAGCCCGGCATCACTGTCCAGATGAACGAAGCCAAGATCGTCAAGCTTGCGCGGGCGGCCGATACCGTCGTCATCGGCAATCCAGCGATCGCCGATGCTTCCGTCCAGGATGCCTCCACCATCGTGCTCACCGCCAAGGGATTCGGCGTGACGAACCTCGTCGTGCTCGACAAGCAGGGTAATCCGATCGTCGACGAGCTGGTGACCGTCACGCGCCAGACGTCGAGCTCGGTGCGCGTCTACCGTCGCGCCGAGATGCAGACGCTCTCCTGCACACCCTATTGCGAAAGCTCCTACAAGTCCGCCGCTGAGCGTACCTCCGAGCGGGAGATGAACGCCAACCAATAGGGGCAGCCATTCGCGATGGTTAGCCGCGGGTAAAGCGCGGCGCTCAGCTTTGACCGATCATCCAAACTGGACCTCAACAGGTCTTCGCTATTGTCGCCCCGACAGGATCGGCAGAAGCTGAAGATGAGCACCTCCAAGGTCAATGAAGGGCCGAACCGCGGCATCATTCAACGCATGCGGGAATGCTTCGGGCGTTTCGCCCGCAACCGGGACGGCGCCACGGCGATCGAATTCACCATCCTCGCGCTCCCCTTTGCGGCGCTCACCTTCGCCATCCTCGAAACCTGCATCTCCTTCACGGCCCAGGAAGTGCTCGCCAATGCGACGGACGACATCGCCCGGCAGATCCGCACCGGCCAGCTCAGAAGAGCCGATATCACCGAAGTGATCCTCAGGCAGATCATCTGCGACCGCCTTGAGATCATCGTCGCCAATGGCTGCCCCGATCTCGTCATCGAGTTGCAGAACTCCGCCACTTTCGAGGAGGCGGCAAGGAAGGCCAAGCTCACGATGCAGAACAACGATATCGTCAGCAGTGGCGTCAATCCCGGCGGAGCGCTCACCATAAACACGCTGAACGTCTCCTACAAATGGCCGGTAATCACCGACTTCATGCGCAAGGCGATGTCCAACCTGAAGGACGGCAAAACGCTGCTCTTCTCGACGGCCAGCTGGCGCAACGAACCATTCGACGAGTGATCGGCAACAGCCTGGGGTGGAGAGAAAGGCGTAGCATGTCCATATGTGCAGGGGCGCATGGCAGGTGGTTGAGGTCACCGGAGTGGCTCAGTCGTTTTCATGCAGACCGTCGGGGTGTGGCGGCGATCGAATTCGCATTCGTCGCACCGCTTCTGTTGTGCATGTATTTCGCATCAATGGAGGCCTCGCAAGCCATCGAGACCGACAAGAAGGTGAGCCGGATCGCCAGCATGGTCGCCGATCTCGTGACGCAGCAGCAGGACACGACATCCCCGGTGGCGCTGAAGGCCATCATGGATATCGGCAAGGCACTGGTGCAGCCCTACAACCGCTCCAGGCCGGAGATTGTGATCACCGCGATCAGTATCTCCGACGAGAATACGCCCAAGGTGACGGTGGCGTGGTCGAGCAGGCTGGCCGGCGACGGAACGAAATGCCTCGGTGAGGCTAACGAAACGAAGGGGAAAACCACAACCGTTCCGGCGGACCTCAATACGCGTGGAGCGTTTCTTGTGCGCGTCGCAAGCTGCCTCGATTATCAGCCGGTGATCACCTGGTCGACTGGTGACACGCCAGGATTTGGCTGGACGTCAATTTTCAAGAATATCTCCATGAAGGAGACCTATTACCTGCGGCCCCGCATGAGCCAGGAGATAAGCTGCGCCGACTGCTTGACCTGACTTTCGGTCGGCTGGAGGATGTTCACGGCCCGCCAGCTCAACCGGCCGTCTCGATTCGATTTGCCATCGCCTGGCTTCGACCTTATTGCTTGGGTTCGATGCTGGAAAATTGACCGGGCCCTGCGGATGGCGCGCGCTTTCATCTTCGTCCTGGATTCTTTCGGCATCGGCAGCGCGCCGGATGCTGCGGCATTCGGCGACGAAGGCTCCGACACGTTCGGCCACATCGCGGCTGCCTGCGCCGCCGGTGGCGGGGATCGTGCGGGGCTCCGCTCGGGTCCGCTCGACCTCCCCAACCTGATGTCGCTCGGGCTCGGCGAGGCGGCGGCAATTGCGAGCGGCCGCAAGGCCGGGCACGGCAAGAGAACAGGTTTTTTCGGCGCCGCGGAAGAAATATCGACCGGCAAGGATACGCCTTCGGGCCACTGGGAGATCGCGGCCGTGCCGGTTCCCTTCCAATGGGGCTACTTCCCCGAAAAGATACCGGCCCTCCCCGCAGCGCTCAGCGAAGCGGTCACCCGCGAGGCGAAGCTGCCCGGCATCCTCGGCGACTGCCATGCCTCCGGAACGGAAATCATCGCCCGGCTCGGCGAAGAGCACCTTCGGACCGGCAAGCCGATCCTCTACACCTCAGCCGATTCGGTGCTGCAGATTGCGGCACACGAGACGCATTTCGGCCTCGAGCGACTCTATGCGCTCTGCAAAACGGCACGGCGGCTGGTTGATCCCCTCAATATAGGCCGAGTCATAGCCCGCCCGTTCGTAGGCGAGACGGCTGAGGCATTCGAGCGGACCGCCAATCGGCGCGATTTCGCGGTGCCGCCGCCGGAGCCCACCCTGCTCGACAGGCTGGTGCAGCGCGGCAGCAAGGTGATCGGCATCGGCAAGATCGGCGACATCTTCGCGCATCAGGGCGTGTCCGAGGTACGCAAGGCCTCAGGGAACATGGCGCTGTTCGACGCTTCGCTCGGCGCGATGGACGATGCGGGCGATGGCGACCTGGTGTTTGCCAATTTCGTCGATTTCGACACGCTGTTCGGCCACCGCCGGGACATACCGGGCTATGCGGCGGCACTTGAAGCGTTCGACGGCAGGCTTCCGGAGGCTTTCGCCAAACTCCGCAAAGGCGATCTTCTCCTGCTCACTGCGGATCATGGCTGCGACCCGTCATGGCACGGGACCGATCATACGCGCGAGCGTGTGCCGATCCTCGGCACCGGGCCAGGCCTGAAGGCAGAGGACGTCGGACTGAGGCGGAGCTATGCCGATATCGGCGAGACGGTCGCCGAGCATCTCGGCCTCGCGCACGGCCGGCACGGGACGTCCTTCTATTCGGCAATTGCCGGCAATGCCTGAGCTGCCGGAGGTCGAAACGGTCCGCAGGGGCCTGCAGCCGGTGCTCGAGGGGGCGTGCATCGTCAAGGTGGAGGCACGACGTCCCGACCTCAGATTTCCTCTTCCCGAAGGTTTTGTCGGGGCTCTCACCGGCCGGCATGTGACTGCGCTCGGCCGGCGGGCGAAATACCTCATCGCGCATCTCGAAGACGGAAAGGCGCTGATATGCCACCTCGGCATGTCGGGCTCGTTCCGTATCGAGCGCTCCGGCGCCTCATCGACGCCGGGCGTCTTCCATAATGAGCGCTCGAAGCTCGATGCGCATGACCATGTGGTCTTCACGGTCAGGAACGGTGCCGGCCCTTCATCGCGCATCATCTTCAATGACCCGCGCCGCTTCGGCTTCATGCTTCTTGCCGACGAGGCCACGCTAGATCAGCATCCAATGCTCGCCGGGCTCGGTACGGAGCCGACCGGCAATGAGCTCAGCGGCGCGCTGATCAGCGATCTGTTCCGCGGCCGGGAAATGCCGCTCAAGGCGGCATTGCTCGACCAGCGGCTGATCGCCGGAATCGGCAACATCTATGCCTGTGAAGCGCTATGGCGAGCGAAGCTTTCGCCGCGACGGGCAGCCGGCTCGATCGCGGCGAAGCCCGGCAAGGCTTCGCAGCGGGCGGAGCGGCTCGCCGAGGCGCTGCGCGACGTCATCGCCGAGGCGATCGAGGCGGGCGGCTCATCCTTGCGAGATCACATCCGGACCGACGGCTCGCTCGGATATTTCCAGCACCGCTTCAAAGTCTATGACCGCGAAGGCGAACCCTGCCAGCGCGAGGATGGCGGCGTCATCGCCCGCGTGGTGCAAAGCGGGCGTTCGACGTTCTATTGTCCCGTCTGCCAACGATGAGCTAAGCAGGCCCGGCAAAAGCCGCCCCATGGTGCGCAACAGAATCGGCAGCGCTTGAAGCACGGAGGACCAACTATGGCCTTTGAGACGATCCTCACCGAGACACGCGGCAAAGTGGGCCTGATCACCCTCAATCGGCCGAAGGCACTGAACGCGTTGAATTCCCAGGTCCTCTCCGAGCTGGTCGAGGCGCTCAAGGCCTACGACGGCGATCCCGGCATCGGCGCGATCGTGATCACCGGCTCGGACAAGGCCTTCGCCGCCGGCGCCGACATCAAGGAGATGCAGAACAAAAGCTATGTGGAAGCCTTTCTCGGCGACTTCTTCTCGGGCTGGGACGATGTCGGGCGCGTGCGCAAGCCGATCATCGCGGCGGTGGCCGGCTATGCGCTTGGCGGAGGCTGCGAGGTCGCCATGATGTGCGACTTCATCATCGCCGCCGATAGCGCCAAATTCGGCCAGCCCGAGATCACGCTCGGCGTGATGCCTGGCATGGGCGGGTCACAGCGGCTCACGCGCGCCGTCGGCAAGGCGAAGGCGATGGACATGTGCCTGACCGGACGCATGATGGACGCAGCGGAAGCCGAACGGGCCGGACTGGTCTCGCGCATCGTGCCGGCGGACAAGCTGCTCGACGAGGCTCTCGCGGCGGCAGCCAAGATCGCCGAGTTCTCGCTGCCTGCCGTGATGATGGCCAAGGAGGCCGTCAACCGAGCGTTCGAAACGACTCTGGCGGAAGGCCTGCGTTTCGAGAAGCGCCTGTTCCATTCGATGTTTGCGCTCGACGACCAGAAGGAGGGAATGACCGCCTTCGTCGAGAAGCGGAAAGCCAATTTCAGCAATCGCTGAGCATGCGATTTCCGGCGTTGACGGTCGCACCGACCTCCTCTATAAGCCGCCGCTACCGAGGCGGCCTTGTGGCTGCCACATTTATTTTTGCGCCCTGCGTCAGGCAGCGGCGCTGCCCAACTGGAATATAAAAGAGAGGCATTATGGCCAACACCTCTTCGGCCAAGAAGGCTGCGCGCAAGATCGCCCGACGCGCAGCGGTCAACAAGATCCGGCGCTCACGCGTTCGCACCTTCGTGCGCAAGGTCGAGGAGGCGCTCGCCTCCGGCGACAAGACAGCAGCGGAGGCTGCGCTCAAGGCCGCACAGCCTGAGTTGATGCGCGCTGCCGGCAAGGGCGTGGTGCACAAGAACACGGCGTCACGGAAGGTGTCGCGACTCGCACAGCGCGTGAAGGGCCTGTCGGCTTAAGCTTCCGACTAACCTTCCTCGGTTCTGCATGACCCGGCCTCTGGCCGGGTTTTTATTTGCCGCGCAATGACTTGCAATAATGCCCTAGCGTCAGCCCTGCTGACCGTCAAAATGCTTTGCCAGCGCAAGACTGGAAAACAGAATTGTTGCGGCATCGGACGGCGCCGGAGGCAGCCAAGGTCCGGTCAATGATTTCGTAACAAATTCAACAGCTTGTGCGGGGTTGTCAACAGCTTGTGCAGAATCGCCCACCGCGTGCGGGGCACAACTAGAGTCAAGTATAATTTTTGATTTTTTTTTAGGGATGGGTCGTCGAAATCCGACATGTCGAAAAAGGGTTTGATTCCGAACGGGTTACTCGGTTGCAGCCTTGCCAAACGCTCCGTGCACCGCCATCCGGGACCCTTGATTCGTTAAAATTGAATGAATCTCGGCCTTGCATATCCGGCGTCGATGTAGCTAGTGTCTGGCCATCGAGAGACACGGGCCGACAGCCTCGCGACCAGCCAAATTGGCGAATTTTGCGCCACGGAGCGATCCGTGGGCTGTTGGGTTCGTGCCTTTTCGAGGCAACTGAAGACGCGGCATTCGTTCATTGCAGACATGTTTTTTCGAGCCCGGTATTGCTTTCGGGACGAGGGGTCTTTTGCAACTTGAAGGATGTTGTCAGAAGTTCGCCGTAAGGGGGCCGGGCTGCGTACGAGGTACGCCCGGTACACGGGGTAATGTCGGCGCAAGCCGACGTTCGAGTGGCGGAGACGGGGCGAATGGGTCGCTGCGCCGTGAAGCGGGCAGCGGCCTATCGAGAATAATGCGGAACAGGGAACCAAGAAAAATGCACAGCGGCATCGAAGGGCGGGCCGATTACGGCCTACTCTTTCCTCGTGATTTGGTGGATGGGGACGCAATGGCAACGGCGAGCTCCAAGCCTGACAAGACATTTGACCGTGTCAAGGCGCAGCTCAAGGCCCGCCTCGGGACGGAGGTGTTCTCGAGCTGGTTCGCCTGCATGAAACTGGCGGAAAGCTCGAAGAGCGTCGTGCGCCTGTCCGTGCCGACCGCCTTCCTGCGCTCCTGGATCAACGGCCACTACATCGACCTCATAGGCGAGCTGTGGCGCCAGGAAGAGCCCGACGTGATGAAGGTCGAGATCGTGGTGCGCACCACGACCAAGCAGGGGCGCTCAACCGCCGACCACGAGCAGCAGCCGGTGCGCAAGGTCGTCAGGCAGCCTCATACGGCCCTTGCGAGCGGCACGCTCGCTGCTCAACGTAGCGAGCGGCCCGCCGTGCCGAACGCACCGAAGAACGCCGCGCACGATCAGGAACATCGCCAGAGCGTGCTCGGCTCGCCGTTGGACAACCGCTATACCTTCCAATCCTTCATCGAGGGACCGTCGAACCGGGTAGCCTTCGCGGCCGCCCGCGCAGTGGCGGAGCAGTCGGCCAATGCGCGGTTCAATCCGCTGTTCCTGCATGCGACCGTCGGGCTCGGCAAGACGCACCTTCTGCAGGCCATCGCGGCCGAGGCGCTGAAGCAGTTCCCGCAATCGCGGGTCGTTTATCTCACCGCAGAATACTTCATGTGGCGCTTTGCAACGGCGATTCGCGACAACAATGCGCTGACGCTGAAGGAACAGCTGCGCGACATCGATCTTCTGATCATCGACGACATGCAGTTCCTGCAGGGCAAGTCGATCCAGAACGAGTTCTGCCACCTGATCAACATGCTGCTCGACAGCGCCAGGCAGGTCGTGGTGGCCGCTGACCGGCCCCCGTCGGAGCTGGAATCGCTGGAGCCGCGCGTGCGCTCCCGCCTCAATGGCGGCGTGGCGCTGGAGATGTCGGCGCCCGACTACACGATGCGGCTTCAGATGCTGAAGCTGCGGCTCCAGCAGGCGCAGCTCGATGACCCCTCGCTGTCGATCTCCGAGGAAATGCTGGCGCATGTCGCCCGCACGGTGGTCGGCAGCGGACGTGAGCTCGAAGGCGCCTTCAACCAGCTGCTGTTCAGGCATTCTTTCGAGCCGCAACTCACAATCGACAGGATCGACGAGATCCTCGGCCATATCTACCGGTCAGGGGAGCCGAAGCGGGTCAGGATCGAGGATATCCAGCGCATCGTAGCTCGGCACTACAACGTGTCCAAGACGGAGCTGCTCTCGAACCGCCGCACGCGCACCATCGTGAAGCCGCGGCAGGTCGCCATGTATCTGTCCAAGGTGATGACACCGCGCTCGCTGCCGGAGATCGGCCGCCGCTTCGGCGGCAGGGATCACACGACCGTCCTCCATGCTGTGCGCAAGATCGAGGACCTTTCGGGCAACGACAACACGCTTGCCCAGGAGCTGGAGCTCCTGCGCAGGCTGATCAGCGATCAGGCTTGAGCCGCCTTTGCTCCGGCGCGGCCGGCCGGCGAGGCCATGTCGCGCCGGGAGACGAAGGCGGAAGGGGGTAAGGCTCGCTCCCGGCTTTATCCCCAGGGAGCCCGCGGCATGGCCTCATTGGCCGTCCGCGGGCTTGCCTTTCAGTTTAAATTGCTGTCACTTTGCTTCGATTCTCGGCACTTTCGGGTATGTCCCGCTGACCTGAATCGCCGTCTTGGTATCGAAGCGAGATTTGCTCGTCATGCGTGTCGTACTTGAACGTTCCAATCTGTTGAAATCGCTCAACCACGTGCATCGCGTCGTGGAGCGGCGCAACACTATCCCGATCCTTTCCAACGTGCTGCTCACGGCAGGCGGTGCGAGCCTCGACATGAAGGCGACTGACCTCGATCTCGAAGTGACCGAGGCGACGGCCGCCATAGTCGAGCGCGCCGGCGCGACCACAGTGCCGGCCCACCTGCTCTACGATATCGTACGCAAGCTCCCCGACGGCGCCGAGGTGATGCTGAAGACCGATGAGGACGGCGCCTCCATGTCGGTGATCTCCGGCCGCTCGAGCTTCCGGCTGCAATGCCTCCCGCAGTCGGATTTTCCGGAGCTGACGGCGGGCTCCTTCACGCACATCTTCCGCCTTGAATCAGCGACGCTGAAGCGACTTATCGAGAAGACGCAGTTCGCGATCTCCACGGAAGAAACGCGCTATTATCTCAACGGCATCTTCCTGCACACACATGAGGAGGGCGGCAAACTGAAGCTGCGCTCAGTGGCTACTGATGGGCACAGGCTGGCGCGCGCCGAGGCCGATGCGCCGGCAGGTTCGGAAGGCATGCCGGGCATCATCATCCCACGCAAGACCGTGAGCGAATTGCAGAAGCTCGTGGAAGACCCGGACGTCGCGGTGACTGCAGAACTCTCCGAAACCAAGATACGCTTCACGATCGGACCGGTGGTGCTGACCTCCAAGCTCATCGACGGCACCTTCCCCGACTACCAGCGCGTCATCCCGACCGGGAACGACAAGAAGCTCGTCATCGACCGTCAGAGCTTCGCTCAGGCGGTCGACCGCGTCTCGACCATTTCTTCCGAGCGCGGTCGTGCGGTGAAGCTGTCGATCAGCGACGGGCAGGTGACGCTCGCGGTAAACAATCCGGACTCCGGCAGCGCCACCGAGGAACTGCCGGCCGACTACTCGTCGGATCCGCTGGAGATCGGCTTCAACGCGCGCTACCTGCTCGATGTGGCGGCACAGCTCACCGGCAGCGACGCGAAGTTCATGCTTGCGGACGCCGGCTCGCCGACGCTGATCCACGATACCAATGACGATCAGGCGCTCTATGTCCTGATGCCGATGCGCGTGTAGTCCTGTTTTGCGAAGACACAGCTCTACGTTGCCCCCCTCTGTCCTGCCGGACATCTCCCCCGCAAGGGGGGAGATTGGCTGTCATCGGTGGCTTCGCCAATCTTCGACGCCGGCGATTGGCGAAACCAAAACGGCCGTCCCATCTCCCCCCTTGCGGGGGAGATGTCCGGCAGGACAGAGGGGGGCGACATAAGGCGTTACGCCAATGGGCGAGCGCGTCGGTACCTACGTAAGTAAGCTGTCGCTTACTGACTTTCGCAACTACTCCTCCGTTTCGCTCGAGCTGCGGCCCGGCGCAGTCGTGCTGACCGGCGAGAACGGCGCGGGAAAGACCAACCTCCTCGAGGCTGTCTCCTTTCTGTCGCCCGGGCGCGGCATGAGACGCGCGGCCTATGCGGAGATCGCGCGACATGGCGCTGCCGACGGCTTCGCCGTGCATGCACGCGTGAGCAGCGCCGAGGGCGATGCGGAAATCGGCACGGGAACCGCACAGGGCGCGGAAGGCAGCCGGCGAATCCGCATCAATGGCGCCGATGCGCGCTCGGCCGAGGAACTGCTCGACATATTGCGCGTCGTCTGGATGACGCCGGCGATGGATGCGCTGTTCACCGGCCCGGCCGGCGACCGCCGCCGCTTTCTCGATCGGCTCGTTCTCGCGATTGATCCGAACCACGGCCGACGCACGCTCGATTATGAGAAGGCAATGCGCGGCAGGAACCGGCTGCTCGCCGACGACTCGCGCGATTGGGGCTGGTTTGATGCGATCGAGGCTCAGATGGCCGAAACGGGCGTTGCGATCGCAGCGGCGCGAGCCGAGCTTCTCGGCCTGCTTTCGGCGATGATCGCCAAGCTGCCCGATGACGGACCGTTCCCGCGCGCCCTGGTCGCGCTCGACGGCGAGGTAGAGCGGAAGGTCACCGACGAGCCTGCGGTCGAGGTCGAGGAGGATTTGCGCCGCCGGCTTGCCGAAAGCCGAAACCGGGATCGCGCCGCCGGCCGCACGCTCGACGGCCCGCACCGCTCCGACCTTCTGGTACGCCATTCAGTGAAGGACATGCCTGCGGAGTTCTGCTCGACCGGCGAGCAGAAGGCGCTGCTGATCGGGCTGGTGCTTTCCCATGCCCGACTTACGGCAGAGATGGCAGGCTCGGCGCCGATCCTTCTGCTCGACGAGGTGGCGGCCCATCTTGACCCTGGCCGGCGGGCGGCGTTGTTTTCCATACTCGATGAGCTCAACTGCCAGACCTTCATGACGGGGACGGAGCCGTCGCTGTTTTCCAGCCTCACCGGACAGGCGCAGTTTCTGACCGTCTCGCACGGTGAAGTCAGCGACACGCGCTGACAAGCACGGCGGCGGGGACTATGTTCCAGTCATGACCAGACACGAGACCCTTCCGCTTTCCCCGCAAGAGCTCGAACGTTACGCACGCCATATCGTGCTGCCCGAGATCGGCGGGCCGGGCCAGCAGAAGCTGAAACGCGCGCGCGTTCTGGTCGTCGGCGCCGGTGGGTTGGGCGCTCCGATGCTGGAATATCTTGCAGCAGCCGGTGTCGGCACGCTCGGCATCGTCGACGACGACGTGGTCTCGCTTTCCAACCTGCAGCGGCAGGTGATCCACGATACCGACGCGGTGGGCCTGACAAAGACGGAGAGCGCGGCACGGGCGATCGCCCGCATCAATCCGAATGTCGCAGTCGAGATCCATGCAACGCGTCTGACCGCGGCCAATGCGGCGGATCTGGTGCGAAAATACGAATTCGTCGCCGACGGCTCCGATAATTTCGATACGCGCTACGCCGTTGCCGACGCCTGCGCGGCAGAGAAGCGCCCGCTGGTCACCGCCGCTGTCGGCCGTTTCGATGGCTCGCTCACCGTGCTGATGCCCTTCGAAACGCGCCCTGACGGGCGGCCATGGCCTTCCTATCGCGACCTCTTCCCGGAGCCGCCGCCGGCAGGCCTCGTGCCGTCCTGCGCGGAGGCAGGCGTGCTGGGGGCGCTGACCGGCGTGATCGGTACCCTGCAGGCGCTAGAGGTGATCAAGCTGATTACCGGCATCGGCGAGCCGCTCGTCGGCCGCCTCCTGCTCTACGACGCGCTCGCAGCCCGCTTCGACACGATCAAATACGGAGGAAAAGGGTGATGGCGGCGCCGAACATCTCCATCGGCACGCTACTGGCCGATTTCGGCCATTGGGACGACTTGCTTTCGATGATCCGCGCGTCCTTCGCCTATATGGATGGCGTCATCGATCCACCCTCTTCAGTCCACCGGCTGACGCCTGCGGTGCTACGCGCCAAAGCCCAAGCAGAGACGTGTTTTCTGGCTACTGCAGATCGGCCGCCGGCGCGGGGCGAAATCCTTGCCATCGCACAGAGCATGGTAGGGTGCGCCTTCCTCGCCGAGAAGGAAGACCATTTCTATCTCGGCAAGCTGGCGGTGCTGCCGGCCTATCAGGGAAAAGGCGTAGGGCGCCAGCTGCTGATGGCAGCGCAGAACCACGCTATCCACGCAGGCAAGCCCGTCATCGAGCTGCAAACGCGGGTCGAGCTCACCGGGAATCATCGCAAATTCGCATCATTCGGCTTCGTCGAGACGGACAGGACGGCGCACCCCGGCTTCGACAGACCGACAACGCTGACGATGCGCAAGGCACTGGCATGAGCCTGGAGCTTACGGCTGAGGAACAGGCGACCGCGGAGGGTCGTGACGGCAAGGGCGCGGCGATGGCGATGCGTATCGTCATCGAAGCCGCGCGGCTGCTCGGCGCAGCACGGCTGATCCCCATTGCCTCCGCGCATATCGACGGCGCCCTCTATCATGGCGATTCCGGCACGCTGTTCGCGGAAGCGCTGGTGGAGGGCGGCGCAACGGTGGCGGTGCGCTCGACACTCAATGTCGGCGCGCTGGATCTCGTGGGCTGTTCGCGCGTGAGGCTCGAAGAACCGATGCGATCCATGGCGCGGCGCATGATGGAGGCGTACCGCAAGCTCGGCTGCGAGCAGAGCTGGACCTGCGCGCCCTATCAGGCAGGCCATAGGCCGGCATTCGGCACGGATGTCGCCTGGGGCGAATCGAACGCGGTCGCCTTCTGCAACTCCGTTCTTGGTGCTCGTACCAACCGCTATGGCGACTTCCTCGACATCGCTTGTGCTATTTCGGGCCGCGCGCCGGATTATGGCCTGCACAGGCCGGAGAACCGTCGGGCGCGCTTCGCGTTTGACGTGAGCGCGCTCCCGGTCGCGTTCCTCGGAGCCGACCACGCCTGGCCGATCCTCGGCAGCCTTTATGGCCGCGAAGTGGGCGAGGCCATCGGGGTCGTCGTCGGGGTCCCGCGCAATCCCGGCGAGGATGCGCTGAAGGCGTTTGGCGCCGCGGCCGCATCGTCGGGCGCGGTCGGCCTGTTCCACATCGCCGGTGTAACGCCTGAAGCGCCGGAGCTCGCAGCGGCTCTCGGTGGCGAGCCTGCTGAAGCCACAGTCAAGGTCACCGAAAGAATGGTTGCCGATGCGCGCCGCCGGCTTTCGACTGCCGGCGATGCCAAGGCGATCGATGCGGTCGCGATCGGCAGCCCGCATCTTTCGCTTGCCGAGTTCAGTGAGCTGGAAAGGCTGCTCAGGGGTCGCCGGGTCGCCGTGCCGATCCATGCCTGTACCGGACGCCATGTGGTGGCGGCGCTCGACAGCGACGGACGGCGCAGAACGCTGGAGAGCCTCGGCGTCGTGGTCGTCGCCGACACCTGCGTGGTCGTCACGCCTATCCTGCCTCCTCGCGACGGCGGGGTGCTGATGACCAATTCCGGCAAGTTCGCCCATTATGCGCCGGGAAATACCGGCTATGCGGTGATCTACGGATCGCTCGCCGACTGCGTGGAAAGCGCGATCGCCGGCCGGCCCGTGATGGGAGCGCTGGCGGCGTGATGCTTGCGGAAGGACGTCCGATGCACGGCGAGGTGCTGGTGGCGGGGAGAGCCGGGACAGGCGATGCGCTGGTGCTCACGGCCCCGATCAGCTTCTGGGGCGGCGTCGATCCGAAGAGCGGCCGCATCGCCGATCCCAGGCATCCGCAATTCGGCAAGCATATCGCCGGCACGGTGCTGTTCGTGCCGGCGACGGTCGGCTCGTCATCTGCTTCGGCCGTGCTGATGGAGCTCGTCCACAACGGCCGGGCGCCGGCCGCACTCGTTCTCGACAAACCAGATGCGATTCTGCTGCTCGGCCTGATCGTTGCGCGCGAAATGGACTGGCAGACACCGGTCGCGGTCAAGCTCGACGCCACGTTGCACCGCCAGTTCGACGGGCACGAAGCAGCTGTTTCCGCAAACGGCCTTATATCCACGCGCAACCGGCAGCCTCGATAGGTTGAAACGCCAAAGCCGGGCTTTCGCGGGAACGAACCGCGGTTTCGATCTGTTACTGTCCGTCGGCTCGTTGTTCTTGCTGCATGATCTTGTGCGATTCGCTCGGGATCGTGCTGCAAAATGGCCGAGGGAGGCGACCATGGTCTCCATCCTGTGGATCGGTGCGTTGCTTGTCGTCTGCGGCATCCTTGTCATGGCAAGGAAGGCCATATTTCGCGACGAATTGAGCGAACCGCATGCGTCACCGGATGAGCCCGGCGGCGTTACGCTGGAGCCCGAGCGGCGCGGGCTTCGTTTTCTTGGGCTTAGGGCGAACTGGCCGGGCGTGGCGCTGATTGCGATCGGCGCCGTTTTGTTATTTGTTGGCTGGCTGATTTGATCCGGGCGGGCAGCGTTCCAGCTTGCCCGGTCGCCATCGATCAAAATTGATCATCGGCGGCATCGCTTCGCCCTGCCGAGGCCTCGACTCAAACGCGATTCGGCAGCACACGGTCAGGCGGCCGGTGACCGTCGAAGAAGGCCCGGATGTTGATGATCACCTTCTCGCCCATGTCGATGCGGCCTTCGATGGTGGCCGAGCCCATATGCGGCAGGAGAACCACCTTGCCTTTGGCGGCCAGCCTGACGAGCTTCGGGCTGACAGCCGGCTCGTGCTGAAACACGTCGAGCCCGGCGCCTGCGATCTTGCCCTGCTCGAGCAGCTTGATCAGCGCATCCTCATCGATGATGTCACCGCGCGCAGTATTGACGATGAAGGCCGTGGGCTGCATCAGCGCCAGCCGCCGGGCCGAGAGCAGATGGAAGGTGGCCGGGGTCGAGGGGCAGTTGACCGAAATGATGTCCATGCGGGCAAGCATCTGGTCGAGGCTCTCCCAATAGGTCGCCTCCAGCTCGTCCTCTATCGCCGGCGCCACATGGTGACGGTTATGGTAGTGGATAGACAGGCCGAACGCCTTGGCGCGGCGCGCTACCGCCGTGCCGATGCGGCCCATGCCGACGATGCCGAGCCGCTTGCCCCAGATGCGATGACCGAGCATCCAGGTCGGTGACCAGCCCGGCCATTTGCCTTCGCCCTTCAATACGTTCGCGCCTTCGGCGAGCCTCCTCGGGACGGCAAGCATCAGCGCCACAGTCATGTCGGCCGTGTCTTCGGTGAGCACGTTCGGCGTATTGGTGACGGTGAGACCCTTCTTGGCGGCCGCCGCTACGTCGATGTGGTCGACGCCGTTGCCGAAATTGGCAATCAGCTTGAGATTGGGCCCGGCCTGCTCGATGAGCGCCGCATCGATCCTGTCGGTGATGGTCGGCACCAGCACCGCCGCCTCCCTGACCGCAGCCACGAGCTCCTCCGATCCCATCGGGCGGTCATCGAGATTGAGGCGTGCATCGAACAGCTCGCGCATGCGGGTTTCCACCTGGTCGGGCAGCTTGCGTGTAATCACGACCAGGGGCTTCTTGCGGCCGGACATTGTTTCCTCAAATTCGGTCACCGACTGAGGGTCGTTGAGACCTCTTTAACCAAGACAGGCGAAACTCGAAAACCGATATCGACCTGCCGCCCTCTGTAACAAGCGACTTGGCCGATGACAAAGAATTTTGGTCGGTGCCCCGCTCCTTGCAGGCGGATCACAATGGGAAAAAACGTGCGTCGATCGACCCTTGCTCAGGCGGTGGCTGCCGCCCTTCTGTCCTTTCTCCTTCCTATCGCCGCGGCCGATGCGGCTCCTCCCGACACCGATCCTCAGCAGACCGGTTCGCTCGGCCCCAACGGGCAGCCCTCTATCCTGCTCGGACCGAGCGGACTGCCGCTGCCGCGCTTCGTCAGCCTGAAATCGGGACGGGTCAATTCGCGCATCGGCCCGGGCGTCAACTACGCGATAGATTGGATGTATCTGAAGCCCGGCCTGCCGATGGAGATTCTCCAGGAATTCGACAATTGGCGGAAGGTGCGCGATTCGGATGGCGCGGAAGGCTGGATCAACCAGTCATTGCTGTCGGGCAAGCGGACGGGTATCGCCGCGCCCTGGCAGAAGGGCAAGGACGCGCAGATCAAGCTGCTCGGCGAACCGGAGAATGATGCCGGTACGGTCGCCCTGCTCGAGCCCGGCGTGATCGGCAAGATCAAGCAGTGCAACGGCGAATGGTGTCAGATGACGTTTGACGGGCACACCGGCTGGATCAGGCAGGCCCAGATCTGGGGCGCTTACCCCGGCGAGCTGATCAAGGATTAGCGCTCAGGAGACCGCGATCCGACGCGCCTCCTGGAACACCCCTCATCCGTCTCGGCGCTTCGCGCCGATCCACCTTGCATTGGAAATTGTGTACGAAGACGGGTCTCGCAAGGGACGCCAATGGCCGGGTGGCCACCCGGCCATTGGCGCCGATCGTCGGATCG
>NZ_JAWRCU010000023.1:0-75275 GCF_033542235.1 Mesorhizobium sp. BAC0120
GCTGGCGGACTTACCTTCTGTCTTGGTCATGGTGGCGTTCCTTGCAGGGAATCAGGTGACGTGAACATCACCAGCCTGCCATGACCGCCCTCTCTCAGCGAATTTGCAGAACTCTCAGCACACTACCTCCGACGTTTGAGAGTTGCAGTGAGTTAAATGCCAAACTCCCCCTTCTCCCCCTGTGGGAGAAGGTGTCGGCGCTTGCGCCGAGACGGATAAGGGTCCTCCAGTAGGCGAGTCTGACGGCGGGTTAGCTCACCACACGCCGCGCGTCAGGCCAGTCCAGAGATACTGCCAGACAGTCGGATGATAATACTGCCGCGAAGGCCCGCTAGCCGCGACAGGTCGAAGCTTGCCTTCGAGCGCATCGCGCACGCCCGAAATGCAGATGTCGCGCGAGATCGCGGCGATGCGGTGCGTGTAGGTCATGAGGTTGTCGTCGGGCGCCGGCAGCCCGCGCGCCTGATAGAGGATCGCCCCGGTATCGACCCCCTTGTCGACCAGGTGAACCGTTCCGCCGAAATTTCCCTTGTCGCCGGCAGCAAGCGCCCAATAGCCGCAGTTCATGCCGCGATATTGCGGCGTGATGCCGGCATGGTAGTTCAGGACCGGCATCTTGAGCGATGCAAGAATGGCCGGCTTGGCGATACGACAGCCGACCAACAATATCACTTTCGGACCGAGGCGTTCGACCGCCTTCAGAAAGTCGTCGGAGTTGATCGAGCCGATCTCGGTCACCCGATGTTCCGGCCCGGGCTCCTCTTCCAGGCCGTTTTCCTGGACGATGCGGGCGATGCGGGTGGCGAAGCGCTTCTTACCGAGCCGCACCAGCACCATGGTCCCGAACTGACCGGCGGTAGCAAACCAGCCGATCTTGCGCGCCCGGCGCTTCAGGAACATTCCGCGCGGCTCGGGCTCCTCCAGAATGACGTCGATCGGGCCGAATTCCTTGCCTAGCGCGTTGATGATGATCCACGGATACGGCCCGCCCGCCGTGACGACGCAGATGCCTGCATGAGCCTTTGATTGCAAGGTCGAAACTCCTCGGTTCCGTTCATGCAGGCTTGTAGCAGGAGTTGGTAAATATGTTCTGGAGGTTGGGGCGGTAGCCTGTTCGGCTAATCGCTGGGCGCAGGCGCTGCCCCTCACCCTTACCCTAACCCTTACCCTAACCCTTACCCTTACCCTCTCCCCGTCTTTCACGGGGTGAGGGTGAGGGGCGGCGCAAACCTCAAAGCAGAAGCCACCGAGCGGCGTTCAAGCAATTTCGGTGCAAGATTGCTGCTCCGATTTCTTCACTGAACCGGATCGCTACCCGACAGCTCGTCGAGGATCGGGCAGTCCGGCCGTTCGTCACCGTGGCAGGCATGGACGAGGTGCCGCAGCGTCTTCTGCAGGCTCACCAGCTCGGCGATCTTGCGGTCGATCTCGATGAGCTTGGCCTCGGCGACCGCCTTCACGTCGGCGCTCTCGCGCCGCTTGTCGGCGTAGAGCGAGAGCAGCTGCCGACATTCCTCGACCGAGAAGCCGAGGCCGCGGGCCCGCTGCAGGAAACGCAACCGGTGCACGTCCTCGCTGGAATAGTCGCGGTAGCCGTTCTCGCCGCGCGCCGGCTTCACGAGGCGGATATCCTCATAGTAGCGGATCGTCTTGGCCGGCAAGCCGGAGCGTTCAGCCGCATCGCCGATGTTCATCGTCTTCCTCGCTATAGTTTGATGCTTCTCAGCCTGAGCGCGTTGCCGATCACCGAGACCGATGAGAGGCTCATTGCCGCGGCGGCGATCATCGGCGACAGCAACGTGCCGAACACCGGATACAGGATGCCGGCCGCGACCGGAACGCCGAGCGCATTGTAGACGAAGGCGAAGAACAGGTTCTGCCTGATGTTGCGAAGCGTTGCCTCGGCGAGCGAGCGCGCTCTAACGATCCCGTTGAGGTCGCCTTTGACCAGCGTGATACCGGCGCTCTCCATGGCAACGTCGGCGCCGGTGCCCATGGCGATGCCGACATCGGCCGCGGCAAGCGCCGGCGCGTCGTTCACGCCGTCGCCAGCCATTGCCACCTTCGCGCCACGGGCGTGCAGCTCGTCGATCAGCAGCTTCTTGCCTTCCGGGAGCACGCCGGCGCGGATCTCGTCGATGCCGAGCTTCGCGGCGACTGCACGTGCGGTACGCTCATTGTCGCCCGTCGCCATGATGATCTTCAGGCCGCGCCCGTGGAGCGCCCGGATCGCTTCGGCTGTCGTCGCCTTGATCGGGTCGGCAACCGCCACGATGCCGGCGAGCTTCTCGTCCGCGGCGACGAACATGGCCGTCTTCCCGTGGGCGCGGAGGTCGGCAGCCTGGTTCCCAATCGGCCTGATGTCGATGCCGAGATCGGCCATCAGCGCCTCGTTGCCGATCGCGACGTTTCGGTCGCCCAACTGTCCGGAAACACCCTTGCCGGTCACGGATGCGAAGTTCCTTGCCTCGCCGATCCTTATGCCGCGATCCCGTGCGCCTTCGACGATCGCCTCGGCGAGCGGGTGCTCCGAAGCCTTTTCGAGGGCAGCAGCGAGAGCGAGAACCTCGTCCTCGGCGAAGCCTTCGGCTGCCGCCACGTCGGTGAGCTTCGGCTTGCCTTCGGTGAGCGTGCCGGTCTTGTCGACGATGAGCGTATCAACCGCGGCGAAACGCTCCAGTGCCTCGGCATTCTTGACCAGCACGCCGGCATGCGCGCCGCGGCCCGTTGCCGTCATGATCGACATCGGCGTGGCAAGCCCCAGCGCACAGGGGCAGGCGATGATCAGCACCGAGACCGCCGCGACAATGGCATAGACCATGCTCGGTTGAGGCCCGAGCAGCGACCAGACGACGAACGCTACGATGGCGACCAGCACCACCGCCGGCACGAACCAGGCTGAGACACGGTCAGCCAGACCCTGGATCGGGGCGCGGCTGCGCTGCGCCTTGGCGACCATCTCGACGATATTGGCGAGCATCGTCTCCGATCCGACCTTCTCGGCCTGCATGACCAGCGAGCCGTTCTTGTTGATCGTGCCGCCGATCAGGGCATCGCCTGCAGCCTTCTCCACCGGTACGGGCTCGCCCGTGATCATGGCTTCGTCGACTGAGGAACGGCCTTCCAGCACCGTGCCATCCACTGGAACGCTATCGCCGGGCCGTATGCGCAAGCGGTCGCCGGAATGGACCTCGTCGAGCGGCACGTCGGTTTCCGTCCCATCGGCCGCGATCCGCCGCGCCGTCTTCGGCGCGAGATCGAGAAGGGCTCGGATGGCCGAGCCGGTCCGTTCGCGGGCCTTGAGCTCCAGCACCTGGCCGAGAAAGACCAGCGCGACGATTACGCTCGCCGCTTCGAAATAGACCGGCACCGTGCCGCCATGGCCGCGGAACTGATGCGGGAAGATTTCAGGAAACAGCGTCGCAACAAGGCTGTAGACATAGGCCGTGCCGACGCCGATCGAGATCAGCGTCCACATATTGGGGCTGCGGTTGAGGATCGATTCCCAGCCACGATGGAAGAACGGGATTGCTGCCCACAGCACGACCGGCGAGGCGAGCACCAGCTCGACCCAGATGGCAGCGCGCTCGCCGATCCATTCGCGGACCGGCAGGCCGAGCATCGGCCCCATCGTGACCACCAGCAGCGGGATCGACAGTACTGCGCTCACCCAGAAGCGCCTGACGAAGTCGACCAACTCGGGGTTCGGCCCCTCGTCGCCGGTCGGCACGCCCATGGGCTCGAGCGCCATGCCGCAGATCGGGCAGGAGC
Organism: Mesorhizobium sp. BAC0120; assembly: GCF_033542235.1. Classification (NCBI taxonomy): domain Bacteria; kingdom Pseudomonadati; phylum Pseudomonadota; class Alphaproteobacteria; order Hyphomicrobiales; family Phyllobacteriaceae; genus Mesorhizobium; species Mesorhizobium sp. BAC0120. The sequence goes on from NZ_JAWRCU010000023.1 coordinate 3,772, forward strand.
CCGGCTTGTCGCGAACGATCTCCGGATGCATCGGGCAAGTGTAGAGCGTGCCCTTGGGCATCGGCTTCTCCGCCGGCCGCGGCCCTTCATATTTATGCGGATCGGCCTCGAATTTCGCCTTGCAGCCCGACGAGCAGAAATAGTGCTTGTGACCCTCGTGGCGCAGGAAGTGCTCGGCCGTGGCGCGGTCCACCTTCATGCCGCAGACAGGGTCGGTGGCCGTGAGATATGCCTCCGGCTCCGCCTCGAACTTCGTCTTGCAGCCCGCCGAGCAGAAATGAAAGGTTCGACCGGCATGCTCTCCTGTCGGCTTGCCCGCATGCGGGTCCACAGTCATGCCGCAGACAGGATCGCGGATGACGGTGTCGTCCGAATGCGTACCGCACGCCCCATTCGCGCTGCAGCAATGATGCTCGTCGCCGCTCGAATGGTGATGGTGATGCGCGTGCCTATCCATGATGCCCGATCCCAGGTCCTTCTTGATTTGCATCAGAGATAAGGGTTCCAGTCACTGGAAGGTCAAGAGGGGGTAAGGCAATAGGGCAATAAGGCAGTAGGGCAGTAGGGCATTAGGCGAGAGAGACTTCAGAGCAGGTAAATCGCGAGAACCTTACCTATTGCCCTATTGCCTTATTGCCCTATTGCCTTGCTGGTTTATCCGCTACTGCCGCCTCTTGACCTTCCAGTAACTGGAACCTGCATCTTCATGCCGAGTCGGAGCGTGGGCAAGTCGCCCCAGGGATCGCCGGCTTCAGGAAATCGAAATTGAAGGATATGTCATGAAGAAGATCGGTCTTGCTCTTTCAGCGGTGGTTCTGCTTTCGGCCGCGGCTTCTGCCGAAGAGGCATTGCCGGAAGCGTGTCGTGGCGGGCAGATGGGTCATATGGGGCACCAGATGCCCGGCAAAATGGATATGTCGGGCATGAACGACATGCAGAAGGCTCTTGCCGAGGGCATGGACAAGATGAACTCGGCAATGATGCCGGGCATGATGATCGAGGACCCGGATGTTGCCTTTGTCTGCAGCATGATTCCGCACCACCAGGGAGCGATCGACATGGCCAAGGTCGTGCGTCAGTATGGAAAGGATCCGTGGGTCAAGGAAATGGCCCAGAAGGTCATCGACGCGCAGACGCAGGAGATCGCCGACATGAAGAAGTGGCTCAGCGAGCACGCGAAGTAGTTTGGTAGCGAATAGTGAGTAGCGAATAGTGAATAGTGAATAGTGAATAGTGGACGACGAATAGTTGTCTGCTATCGCTACTCGCTACTCGCTACTTCACACGAAGGCCGCTTCGCCGCCGCTGACCGTCGACTTCACGCCGGTGATCAGCGAGACGACCTCGTTGCCGTCGGTCTTGTCGCGGTCAACGGCGCCGACGATCCGGCCGCGCCGGAAAACCCAGATGCGGTCGACGAGATCGAAGACCTGCCTGAGATTGTGGCTGATCAGGATGAGCGGGATGCCGCGCTGCTTCAGGCCGCGAATGATGTTCTCGACCTGAGCGGTCTCCTGAACGCCGAGCGCGGCGGTCGGCTCGTCCATGATGATGAGTTTCGAGGCGAAGCTCGCAGCACGGCTGATTGCCACGCATTGGCGCTGGCCGCCCGACATGTTGCGGATCTTGTTCTTCAGGTCCGGGATCTTGATGCCGGTCTGGCGCAACGCCTCCTGCGTGTGGGCGAGCATCTTCTTTTCGTTGAGGAAGCTGAACGGCCCGAGGTTGAAATACCGCTCCTCCCGGCCGAGGAAGAGGTTCGACGGCACGTCGAGGTCATCGGCGAGCGCCAGGTTCTGGAACACCGTTTCGATGCCGTGATTGCGCGCCTCGATCGGGTTCTTGAACTCGACGGGCTGGCCGTCGAAATAGATATTGCCCGCGGTGGGCTGCTCGACGCCGGTGATCTGGCGCACGAAAGTCGACTTGCCGGCCCCGTTGTCGCCGACCACCGCTACGTGCTCGCCGTCGCGGAGCTCGAAATCGGCGTCCTCCAGCGCATGAACGCCGCCATAGCGCTTGGTGAGCCCTTCGGTCTTCAGGATGATCTTCTGTTCGGCGGCCATTTCGCCTCCTGCTGAACTGTCGTTTCTAAAGGGAGCATGCCCCTAGACCCTGCCGCGCAGCCTCTGCCTGTAGACATCGAGCACCACCGCGCCGACGATGATCACGCCCTTCAGCATCTCCTGGTAGTAGGCATCGATCCTGAGGAAGGTGAAGCCGGAGATGATCACGCCGAAGATCAGCATGCCGAGCGTGGTGCCGACGATCGACCCACGGCCGCCCGAGAGCGACGTCCCGCCGATGACTGCCATGGCGATCGCGTCGAGCTCATACATGACGCCCATGCCGGACTGCGCGGTGAGGCCGCGCGCGGACAGGACAATGCCCGCCAGGCCTGCAAGCAGCCCGGCGATGACATAGACCAGGATCAGATGGGTCTCGACCTTGATACCGGACATGCGCGCCGCCTGCTCGTTCGAGCCGATCGCGTAGGTGTGCTTGCCGTAGACCGTGTATCTCAGGATGACCTGGAACAGCACAGCAACCAGGATGAAGATCAGCACCGGCGTCATGCCCGCGCCGATTGCGGCGTAGGAATCGGTCGGGAAGGAGACCGGCTGGCCCTTGGTGTACCACTTCGCGATGCCGCGTGCCGTCACCATCATGCCGAGCGTGGCGATGAAGGGCGGTATCTTCGTATAGGCGATCAGCGATCCGTTGATGAGGCCGGCGAGCAGCCCGCAGCCCAACCCGACAGCGAGCGGCACGATGACCGGCATATCCGTCATGCTCGGGAAAACAGCGCGCGGATAGGTGCTCACCTGCGCGAAGCTCATGGCGATCATCGCGGTCGCCCCCACGACCGAGCCTGCCGACAGGTCGATGCCTCCCGTGATGATCACTTGCGTCATGCCGACGGCGATGATGCCGACGACCGACACCTGCAGGATCATGATGCTCAGCCGCTCTTTGTTGAGCAGGAAGCTCTGACCCTGGAATATCCAGCCGAGGATCTCGAAAAGCAGGGCGATGACGATGAGCCCGATGAGAACATTCGCCTCGGCCGGGCGAGCGCGGCGCGCCCTCTTCTCAGCAGCAGTGTTATGTTCCGCGGAGAGTTTCTTCGCCGTCTGTGCAAGCTCTGCCATGTTCCTCCCCTTCGCGAGATGCGGGGTTCTTGTCGTTAGGCGTTACCCCTCCGCGGGCGTGGAATGCGTCAGGCGTAGGTTACACCCTCGCGCGACCTCGCGGCAGCGGATTCTCGAGGCCCACCGGCGCTAAAAGATGCCGGGTCAGCAGCATTGCTTTCATTCGCTTCGGTTATGATGCTGTCGGCACAGCAGGTAGCCGGAACGACATTTACCGGAGGGCGGCGACGACGCCGCCCTCACGTCGCATTGTGTCGGCCGGATCAGTTCTTGGCCATGAACTTGTCCATGTTTGCCGGCGTCACGAGCTGGAAGGGGATGTAGACCTTCTTGTCGACCTTCTCGCCCTTGACGAGCTTCAAGGCCGTGTCGACTGCACCCTTGCCCTGGCCGGCCGCATCCTGGAACACCGTCACCTTGAGATCGCCCGCCTTCATCGCGGCGAGCGCGTCCTGCGTGGCGTCGACGCCGCCGACGATCATCGTCTTCATGTCGGTATTGGCGGCCTTCAGCGCCTGAATCGCACCGATCGCCATCTCGTCATTGTTGGAGACCACCGCATCGAACTTGCGGCCGGCCGAGAGCCAGTTGGTCATCAGGTCGGTGCCCTGGGTGCGCTGCCAGTTGCCTGTCTGCTCCTCCACGATCTTCATGAAGGAGCATTCGGGAGTTGCGATGACGTCATGCACGTCGGCGGTGCGCTGGCGTGCGGCCTGGTTCGAGAGCTCGCCCATCATGACGACGATGTTTGCCTCCTTCTTGCCGGCTTCCTTGAGCAGACGGCAGACTTCCTTGGTCTCGAGGGTGCCGGATTCGCGCTCGTCGGAAGCCACGAAGGCTTGCTTGTCAGGCAGGCTGTCGACGTTGACCGGCTCGCGATTGACGTAAACCAGCGGGATGCCCGCGTCGGCTGCAATCTTCGACATGGCCGCGGTTGCGTCGGTATCGACCGGGTTGACGATGATAGCGCTCACGCCCGACGCGATGAAGTTCTGGATCTGGCTCTGCTGCTTGGCGACGTCGTTCTGGGCGTCCTCGACCTGCAGGGTCACGCCGTCCAGCGTCTTGGCGTAATCGATCATGCCGTTGCGCAGGACGGTCAGGAAATTGTCGTCGAACAGGGCCATTGAGACGCCGATGTTCTCGGCATGTGCATAGCTCGTCATCAGCGCCGAGATCGCGATGCCCAAGAGATACTTCTTCATTGCACTTCTCCTCCACAATGCAGTGTCCGGTGGCACCGCCTCTTTCCGGATACCCTTGCCTGAAGCGAGGCTTTCACGCCGTTCTCGGGCCTCCTGACCCGAAGCGCCCAATTGCCGCCCGGACCCTGCCCGCCTGCCCAATGCGCGAGCTCGGCGTGATTGCTCCATTCCAGGCAGGAAATAGAACATTCATACCATTCATAGCATTACATGAAACATTTATTCCGAGCAATAGGCAAGTCGAAATGGCGGAATCACGCATTCGCGAATCCCGCGTGCCATTCTCCGTGCCGGTGGAATAATCGTTCTGTTCTGAAACGTTTATTTCGCTTCAGGAGTTCCGTCGCCCAGCCCGCATCAGATGTTTTCCGAAACATGAATGTCGAAGGGCAGGAATGTCTGGCCGGACGTCTCTGCCGGTCCATGCTCGATCGACTGGACCATCTGGGCGACCAGCTCCCGCGACAGGCGCTCGATCGGCTCGGCGATCACCATCGTCACGATATCGTCGGCAAGCGCCTCACGCGATTGCGGCGACATCGTGCTGCAGACCATGGTCAGCTTGCCAGCGGCTTCTTCCTCCCTGAGAGCGTCGATCACGCCCTCGATGCCGCCGCCGGCGACATAGAGACCGCACAGATCGGGCGAGCGTTGCAGGAGGTCCAGCGTCGCCTCATAGGCGATACGTGGCTCCTCCAGATTGACGAGCGTCTCGATCATCTCGAATTCGGGCGCACATTCGCGGAAATAGCTCCTGAAGCCGATCTCGCGCATCTCATGGCCATGGAAGCGGTGACTGCCCACGAAGACGGCGATCTTCCCCGGTTTCGCGGCCGAGCGCGCGATCAGCCAGGCGGCGGTCCTGCCCGCCTTGCGGTTGTTGATGCCGAGATAGTTCTCGCGCACGTCGGCAGCGAAGTCCGACAGCAGCGCAAAAACCGGCACGCCTTTTTCCTTCAGTTCCGCCACGGCTGATGTAACCGTCGGGTGGTCGATGGCGACCATGGCGACGGCGCCGCAGCGCGTCCCGACCTGCCTGAGCTTTGCGGCGATCTCCGGCGGTGTCTGCGATTCCAGAAACTCCACCTGAGCTGTCCCCCGGAAGGTCCCGGCAGCCTTAACCGCGCTTTCGAGCTCACGGGCGAAGGACTGGTAGAAATAGTGGTCCGGGCGCTGCAGGATGAAGCCGAGCCTATATTGCGGAAGACCCACCTGCAGCCTTTGCCCGATGGCGACGGTCGCGTGATAGCCGATTGCCTGCGCCGCCTCATAGACGCGCCGCGCAGTTTCCTCGCGCACCGGCAGGCGGCCGTTCAGAACGCGGTCGACCGTGGCGACACTCACTCCGGAGGACCTTGCCAGGTCGCTTATCGTCGGTCGTCGCGCCATCGCGTCTTCCTGAATGAAAGCTGTCAGCGAATGATAGGGCGAAATGATAGGAAATGATAGAATCTATCATTGCCGGATTGAGCCTTTTTCCAAGTCGGCGTATTTAGATCGGCGCATGATGGTTTCGGGAGGATGCCATGGCGCCATCGAAGCGGGACTACAGCCTCATCGGCCGCGACGCCGAGGCCGCGGTAGCAAATGGGCTTGCTGCAGCCGAGTGGTATCACACCGACATTCCGCGCAAGCAGATGAAGGAGCTGATGAAGCGGAGCGACGGTCCCGCGATCCGCGACACAATCATCTGGCTCGCTGCTCTGATCATCTCGGCCGCCGGCGGCATCTGGTTCTGGGGTGGCTGGTGGTGCGTGCCCTTCTTCCTCGTCTATGGTGTGCTCTACGGCTCCTCGACGGATTCGCGCTGGCACGAATGCGGCCATGGGACGGCGTTCAAGACGCAGTGGATGAATGACGCCGTCTATCAGCTCGCCTGCTTCATGATCATGCGCAACCCGGTGATCTGGCGGTGGAGCCATACGCGTCATCACACCGACACGATCATCGTCGGGCGCGATCCCGAGATCGCTGTGATGCGGCCGCCGGATCTCGTCCGCGTCGTGCTCAATTTCTTCGGGATCTACGATGCCTGGTATGGCATGTCCGACATGGTCCGCAATGCCTTCGGCAATATCAGCGCGGCCGAGAAGACCTTCATTCCCGAGCAGGAGCAGCCGAAGGCGATCCGCATCGCGCGCATCTGGCTCGCGATCTATGTCGCGACGATCGCGCTTGCCGTCTACATGGGCTCGATCCTGCCGCTCATGCTGGTCGGCCTGCCGAGGCTCTATGGCTCGTGGCACATGGTGATGTGCGGCCTGCTGCAGCATGGCGGGCTCGCCGACAACGTCACCGACCACCGGCTCAACAGTCGCACCGTCTACATGAACCCGCTGAGCCGGTTCATCTACTGGAACATGAATTACCATGTGGAGCACCACATGTTCCCGATGGTGCCCTACCATGCCCTGCCGAAGCTGCACGAGATGATCAAGCACGACCTGCCGGCGCCCAGCCCGTCGATATGGGCCGCCTACAAGGAGATGGTTCCGGCTTTCATCCGCCAGCTGCGCAACGAGGACTATTTCCTGAAGCGGGAGCTGCCGGCGACGGCCAAGCCTTACCGGGACGAGCTGCACGGCGAAGCAATTTCGGTTCCTGCCGAGTAATTTTCCCGAGGCAGCCAGCAAAGTGAGCGGCGAGGCAGCCGCCCAGCCGGCAAACGCGTGATTTGCGGAGTGTTCCATGAGCAATTGGATCGAGGCCTGCGCCGCCGACGATATCGAGGAAGAGGACGTCATCCGCTTCGACCATGCCGGCCGCACCTTCGCCATCTACCGCAGTCCGGACGACGAATATTTCGCAACGGACGGGCTCTGCACCCATGAGCAGGTGCATCTCGCCGACGGGCTGGTGATGGACGACATCATCGAGTGCCCCAAGCATAATGGCCGCTTCAACTACAAGACGGGTGCGGCTCGGGGCGCGCCCGTCTGTGTCAATTTGAGGACCTATCCGGTGAAGGTGGATTCCGGAAAGGTCTTCATCGAGATCGGGTGACGGGCGATGAGCGCCGGGATGGTCATTGTCGGCGCCGGCGAATGCGGTGCTCGTGCCGCCTTCGCCCTTCGCGAGAACGGCTATGACGGCCCGGTGACGCTGATCGGCGACGAACCGCACCATCCCTACGAACGGCCGCCCTTATCCAAGGATGTGCTGACGGCCGACGAGCCGCCGGCTCCGAAATGGGTGGGCCTGCCGGAACGGTTTGCCGCGCTGAAGATCGATTGCATAACAGGCATGGCTGCGCTGGCCATCGACCGTCAGGCGAAAACGGTGCGGCTCGCGGGGGGCTCGAGCATCTCCTATGAGAAGCTGCTGATCGCGACCGGGGCCATGCCGCGCCGCCTGTCGCTTGCGCCGGAGGCCTCGGGCCGCATCGCCTATCTCAGAAGCTTCGCCGACGCGCAGCGCCTGCGTGACCATCTCAGACCCGGGAATCACATCGTCGTCATCGGCGGGGGCTTCATCGGGTTGGAGCTCGCCGCGAGCGCAAGGAAGCGCGGCGCCGCGGTGACGGTGATCGAGGCGCAGCCCCGCATTTTGATGCGCGGCGTGCCGGAGGAAATCGCGGAGGTCGTCGCCGATCGACACCGGGCCGAGGATGTCCGGCTCTTCTGCGGCCGCGGCCTTCAGGAGATTTCCGAACAGGGGCGCCGTCTTCTCGTTCGGCTGGCCGATGGGGAGAAGATCGAAGCCGATTGCGCGTTGATCGGCGTCGGCGCCCAGCCGGTGACGACGCTTGCCGAGAGCGCCGGGCTCGCGCTCGACAACGGCATCGCGGTCGATGCCACGCTCAAGACCTCGGACCCGGACATCCATGCGGCGGGCGACTGCTGCTCTTTCCCGCTTGCGATCTATGGCGGCCGGCGCGTGCGGCTGGAATCCTGGCGCAACGCCCAGGACCAGGGCACGCTCGCCGCTCGGAATATGCTCGGCGCGGACGAGCCCATCTCCGCTGTGCCCTGGTTCTGGTCGGATCAGCACGACCTGACGCTGCAGGTCGCCGGGCTCGCGGAGGGAGCGGCAAATGTCGTGCGCCGTGATCTCGGCGAGGGCGCCTTCATCCTATTTCATCTCGCCGCCGACGGCCGCCTCATCGCGGCGAGCGGAATCGGACGCGGCAACGCGGTCGCCAAGGACATCAGGCTTGCCGAGATGCTGATCGCCAAAGGTGCGCGGCCGCTGCCCGACCAGCTTGCCACGCCGGATGTGAGGCTGAAGACGCTGCTCGCTGCCTGAATATTCGGTTCGAGTTCATGCACGAGAGGGAGGGGAAATGAAGAGTTCAAGACCGACTATTGCCGATCTGCTTGCCATGAAGGGCAAGCGGCAGTTTGCCAAGCTGCGCGTCACCACGCTCGAGCAGGCGGCTGCCGCGCAGGCCGCTGGCATAGACATTCTCTCGGTCACGCCCGAACTGATGACCGACCCGCAATATCGCGACGCCGCGCCCGACTGCTTCACCATCCCGGGTAGCGTGAAGATGTTCCACGCGCTGAAAGAGGAGGTGATGGGCGAGGCGTTCCGCATGATGCGCGCCGGAGCCGATGCCGTCTATTGCGCAGCAAGTCTCGACACGATCCGCGCGCTGCGCGACGAAGGCGTTCCTGTATGCGGCCATAGCGGGCTGATCCCCGCGCATGCGACCTGGACCGGCGGCTTCCGTGCGGTCGGCAAGACCGCCGAAAGCGCCATGTTGGTCTGGCGACAAGTCAAGGCGCTGGAGGAAGCCGGCGCCTTCGCCGCCGAGATTGAAGTCGTGCCGGTCGAGGTCGCGACCGCTATCTCGCAGCGCACCTCGCTCTTCATGATCTCGATGGGCGCCGGCGCAGGCTGCGACGCGCAATATCTCTTTGCCGAGGATGTGCTCGGTGAGAACCGCGGCCACTATCCCAGGCATTCCAAGGTCTACCGCAACTTCGCCGCCGAATATGACCGGCTTCAGAGGGAGCGGATCGCCGCCTTCTCAGAATATGCGCGCGACGTGAAGTCCAAGGCCTATCCCGAGCCGCGCCACGTGGTCGGCATAGAGGCGCAGGAGCTGGACGGGTTCCTAAGGCAGCTGGATGGCGAGGCGCGCGGGTGATCGCTGGCAGGCGTCAGCAGCGCGGTCGGCAGGTGGCTGAAGCTTGCTGTTTTTAGGTTGGCGCCGCCCCTCACCCTCACCCTCTCCCCGTAAGGACGGGGAGAGGGGGTTCTGAGACGTTGCCGCCCCCCTCTCCCCGTCCTTACGGGGAGAGGGTGAGGGTGAGGGGCAGCGCCTGCGTCAAGCGAATAGCAGAACGCCCTAGGGCTACTGCCTGTGGAACACACCCTTGTAGGTTGTTCCGGCGAGCGAGTAGGTGCCGGCGAGCGTTCCGTCGGGCTGCATGGTGAAGGTCGTGTCGACGCCGCTCGCGAAACGATCGAGCTTCAGCGTGCTGCCCTTGATCCTTCCCTGGCCGTCGACGATGCCCGGCTTCGTCGCCCCCATCTCGCCCCAGGCATAGGTCACCGTCGCGCTGCCATTCGCAGTCACGCTGCGCACGGCGAGCTTGGCGTCGAGAGGCCCGTCCCAGGTGCCGGCCCAGATGCCGGAGAAGGCGGCGTATTGTTTCGGGACCTTCTTATCAGGCGGCGTGACAATTATGGATGAATCGAGAGCGGCCGAACCCGCCGCAGGGGCCGGCGGCGGAGCCTGGACCGGCGGCGGCGGGGAAGTCGCCGGATCCGAAGACGACTGGCAGGCCGTCAGCGCAACGGCCGCAAGGCCGAGTATGGCTAAGCGCATCATTTCCCCTCTGCTTCACGGATCGGGTCTGAAGCCGCCGCTTCAGCTCGACCGGTATCAGTGGCAGTAGCAGACCGCCGCTCAGAATCAACTCCATTGCGGCCTCTGGACGAGAGCGCAAAGTACTATATTGGTGCTTCCACGATCAGTCGAAACGTTGTTCCAAGGCTGTTAGCTTATTGCGCAAATCGTGGGATATTGACCTCAATGCGATCTTACCTCGATCTGTTTGGATGGCTGCTTCTTTCATTTTCTCTTGCCGGGTGCGGCTGGACCGTGACCGCTTCCCACATGGAGGAAGCGGTCGATTCCATCATCTACGATAAAATCCCGTGCCCCGACCTCATAAGGCAGCGGAATGAGCTTGCCGACAGCAATGGCCTGGCTCGGGACGTGAAATATGTACCCCTGGGGGCCGATGCCTTCTCGATCGACTTCCGATCGGCTTCCGAGAAGGAGAAGGCCAAGGCCACCGCGCGGATCGATGCGATGAACCGTTCGCTGACGAGACGTGCCTGCAAATAGAGTGCGGGCTCAAGACTAGGACTTGCCGGTATTTTACGAATCACTGATATTCAAGCTGCCTCCCCCTCTATAAAGGTAGCTCGAATGCTCCAGCTGAACTGGATTTCGCGAGACACCACAGGACAATTGTTGCGTCTTTATGATGTTAACTTGTCCACGATCGACGTCCACGGCGTTTATGTCATCTACCGATCCGGCACGGTTTCAACCAGCCCGACCGCGATCCGGGTCGGGCAAGGAGACGTTGCCGACCGGCTCCAAGAGCATCGCGGCAATTCGACCATCAAGGCGCACGCGAAGATCGGCAACGTGTATGTCGCCTTCGCATCCGTGGCCCCGTTGCTTATCGATGGTGTGGAACGCTTTCTTGTCGATCGTTATCGACCGCTAATCGGGGACGTAATCCCGAAGGTGCTGCCTGTTCCGGCAAGCCTTCCCTTTGCTGCCTAGCGCGGCTTTCTTCGGTCGCGATAAGAGCCGCCAGCGCTTCTCGCAGCTTCATGAGCTGATACCAGTCCCACGGCGTCTCGTTGCCGGAGCCGATACGCTGCGCCGCCCATTCATCGACTGCCATGAGATCGCTGACCTGCATGGCTCCATTAGCTCCTGAGGAGAGTTAAGGAGCCGTTGACGCGCGGCTTTCGAACGCGTCCTGCCTTGTGGAAGACCTTCTGCGGGCGCTCAGCGCTCCCTTCTCGACGCGGGAATAGACTCCGGCGACCACCGTTAACAGTTCTATCGTGGCGGCTTTGCCCGATCACTGCGGTGCTCGACCGACCGCCACGGAACCATGGAGAGCACAAATGAAACCTGCCACATTCATCGTGTGGCCGGCGCGAGGCTCCGTGTTGCCTGCGGCGGTTGCCATCATCATAGCCACCATACCTGCGCGTGCCGGCGAAACGGTCGGCGTCACCTTGGCCGACCAAGGCATGGAATCCATGCACATGGACCTGAGCACGGACCACATCAAAGCCGGCAATGTGACGTTCAACGTGACCAACTCTTCCCAGAACCTGGTTCACGAGTTCGTCGTAGTCAAATCTGACACGCCCATCCAGGCGATGAAATATAACCAGGATGAGAAGGAGGTCGATGAGAGCTCACTCGAGGTCGTGAACGAAATCGATGACATCGATCCAGGGAAGTCCGGCACCCTCACCGTGAAGCTGGAGCCAGGCTCCTACGTCCTGCTCTGCAACAAGGCCGCCCACTACAAGCTTGGCATGGTCAATCACATCACGGTCACGAAGTAGACATCGCCCCGGATATTCCAGCCCTGGTGGCTGAGCGGCAATGCCGCCGGCGAGAACTATACATTGAGGCCGCGCCGACGGAGTTCGACGGCGCCGCCGTGCAGCATCACGCTCGAGACAGGCTACTGACAGTTCGGTGGAACTGATCGTGGAGACGTGAATTGTGCGTGCTTCGGCTCGCGAAACCGCGCAGCCCAGGAAGTCTGCGCGACCTCGAGAATCCCACACACATTCTGGAGATGACATGGCAATGTCCAACGTCCTCGCTGCACGCCCCGACAATCGTCCCTCCCAAGATCCCCACTCCAACGCTCCTCAGTCCAATGCCCATTGGCTTGCCTCCTACAGACGCGTGCGTGCCGAGACGGAGCGGCGCGCTTCATTTCTGTCGCCGGAAGATCAGATCGTGCAATCGATGCCCGATGCGAGCCCGACCAAGTGGCATCGCGCACATACGACGTGGTTCTTCGAGCAGTTTCTGCTGGCGCCGCATCAAGACGACTATCGCCCATTCGATGAGCGTTTCGCGTTCCTGTTCAACTCCTATTACGTCTCGGCGGGACCCCGCCATGCAAGACCGCAACGCGGGTTGGTCACGCGCCCCAATGCAAAGGAAGTCGCTGACTACCGCAGCTATGTGGACGCGGCGGTCGAGGCGTTGATCGAGACGGCGGATCAGGGCCTGCTCGCCCGCATAGCGCCGGTGATCGAGATTGGCCTCAATCACGAACAGCAGCACCAGGAACTGATGCTGACGGACATATTGCATGCATTTGCACAAAATCCGACGGCACCAGCCTATGATCCCGACTGGCGGATGCCTGAGGCGAAGCCGAGCGATCAGGCGTTCGTCTCCAATAGATCCGGCATTCGCCGCATCGGATATGAGGAAGGTGGCTTCTGTTACGACAATGAGCAGCCGGCTCATGACGTATTGCTGCAGCCGGTCAGGATGGGAGTGGGCCTCGTCACCAATCGCGACTGGCTCGAATTCATGTCGGACGGGGGCTACGCGACACCGACCCTGTGGCTGTCGGACGGCTGGAGCACCGTGCAGGCGCAAGAATGGCAGGCGCCAGGCTACTGGCGCATCATCGACGGCGAGTGGTTCGCGATGACCTTGGCCGGGCTGAAGCCCGTCGATCCCGATTCTCCCGTCTGTCATGTCAGCTACTATGAAGCTGATGCGTTTGCCCGCTGGGCCGGGAAGCATCTGCCGACCGAGGCAGAATGGGAAACGGCAGCTCGGGCGGACCTGCTCGCCGATGCTTTCGGCATCGTCTGGCAGTGGACGCGCAGCGCCTATTCGCCCTATCCCGGCTACTCCGCGACGGAGGGAGCGCTGGGCGAATATAACGGCAAGTTCATGGTCAACCAGATGGTGCTGAGGGGCAGTTCCCTGGCAACGCCGGAAGGGCACGCCCGCGTGACCTACCGCAATTTCTTCTATCCTCCGCATCGTTGGCAGTTCACCGGGCTTCGGCTCGCCGATTACGCCTGACGGCCCAGCCCAGGCTGCAATACCGATCGCCAACGGTAAGCCCTGACGGAGAATCTCTTATGGCTACTTCCTCTGCAGCACGGCAGATGCCGCACGACGAAGCTCGTTGCGAGTTCGCCCGCCAAATCCTTGCGGGGCTGACGGCATCCCCCAAGCACATTGCGCCCAAGTACTTTTACGACAGTACCGGGTCCGAGCTGTTCGAACGCATTACCGAGCAGCCGGAATACTACCCGACGCGGATCGAGATCGCTCTGCTCCGGCAAAATGCCCGGAAAATCGTGGGATTGTTCCCGCCAGGCGGGGCACTGGTGGAATTCGGCATGGGTTCGACCACAAAGGCGCGCATCCTGCTGCAGGCCGCTACGTCACTCTCGGCCTATGTTCCGGTGGACATCTCCGCCGACCACCTCCGCGATGAGGCCAAGCCCCTGGCGCTGGATTTTCCGCATCTCGAAATCCTGCCGGTCGCGGCCGACTTCACCCAGCCCTTCGAGCTTCCGCCATCGATCCGCTCGCAGCCGCGCGTCGGCTTCTTTCCCGGGTCCACGATCGGCAATTTCGAACCGGAGGAAGCGATCTTGCTGCTGCAGCGGTTCGCCAAGGTGCTGGGGGAGGGTGCCTTGCTGATCGTCGGCGTCGATCTGGTGAAGGATCCGGAGGTGCTTGACGCCGCCTATAACGACGCCCGCGGCGTGACGGCGGCCTTCAATCTCAATCTGCTGACCCGGATCAATCACGAGCTGGGCGGCAATTTCGACCTGCGATCATTCGAGCACCGAGCCTTCTATAACCGCAGCCGGAACAGGGTGGAGATGCACCTCGTCAGCCTGAAGCCGCAGCGTGTGCGAGTCAATGGCAAGGTCATCGATTTCCAGGCTGGCGAAACGATCCATACCGAAAACAGCTACAAGTACAGCATCGAATCCTTCCACGCGCTGGCGCGCAGCGCCGGGTCGAAACCGGTGGCGGTCTGGGTCGACACTCAGAAGTACTTCTCCATTCACATGCTGGCGTTCGAAGGCGAGGTCCGTTGAGACAGGAATAGCTGCCGGGAGACGATCGCACGCGACCTGCCCACACGCAACGTGCGCGAGGGAAGGGCGCGCGGCCTCCTGTACGCCGCTTGGCGGTGCGGGGTCCCTTGGGGAGCGGATTTTGCAAAAGGGGATGTCCCCCGTGATGGTGATCCCGACAGGAATCGAACCTGTGACCTACAGATTAGGAATCTGCCGCTCTATCCTACTGAGCTACGGGACCACGCTGGCGAACACATAGCCCTTCCCGGGCGTTTCGCCAACCCGCAAACATGATGCTTCGCACGAACCGGAGCGCGGCGCCGCGCTCCGGCCTTTTATCCCAAACTGTCAGGCGGTTGCGAGTGCCGTCTCGGCGATCCGCACCCAGTAGCTCATGCCGTGCGGGATCGCCTCGTCGTTGAAGTCATAGGCGGGGTGGTGAAGGTTCGCCGTCTCGCCATTGCCGACGAAAATGAGCGCGCCCGGCCGCGCCTGCAGCATATAGGAGAAGTCCTCCCCGCCCATGACAGGCGGCACGCTGCGGTGCACGTTCTGCTCGCCGGCGACGGCCGCGGCCGCGTCGGATGCGAAGACTGTCTCTTCCGCATGGTTGAAGGTGACGGGATAGTTGGGTTGGTACGCGACATGGATCGTGGCGCCATAGGCCGCGGCGAGGCCTGCCGAAATCGTGCGCATGCGCTCCTCGGCCACCGCAGCCACTTCCTTCCTCAGCGAGCGTACGGTGCCCGCGAGCTCCACCTTCTCGGGGATGACGTTATAGGCGTCGCCGCCATGGAACTTGGTGACGGTGACGACCACCGAATCGACCGGATCGACCGTGCGCGAGGCAATCGTCTGTAGCGCGCCGACGAGCTGGCTGCCGATCATGACCGGGTCGATCGTCCGGTGCGGCATCGCCGCATGGCCACCTCTGCCGGTGATGGTGATCGTGAATTCCGCGGTTGCCGCCATGATCGGACCGGGCCGGATTGCGAACTGACCGAGCGGCAGGCCCGGCATATTGTGCATGCCGAACACCCTGTCGATGCCGAAGCGCTCCATCATGCCGTCCTTGACCATCTCGTTGCCGCCGCCGCCGCCTTCCTCGGCGGGCTGGAAGATGACCGCAATCGAGCCGACGAAATTGCGCGTTTCCGCGAGATATTTCGCTGCTCCCAGAAGCATCGCCGTGTGGCCGTCATGGCCGCACGCATGCATGACGCCGGGCGTGGCCGACGCATAGGGCCGGCCCGTCGTTTCGGTGATCGGCAAGGCGTCCATGTCGGCGCGCAGCCCGATGGCGGAACCTTCGCCGAGGCGGCCGCGAATCACGCCTACGACGCCGGTGCGGCCGATCCCGGTGACGACCTCGTCGCAGCCGAACTCCTTCAGCTTTTCGGTCACGAAGTCGGCTGTCTTGAACACGTTGAAATTAAGCTCGGGATTGCGGTGCAGATGGCGTCGCCAGCCGGCCACCTCTTCCTGCATTTCGGCGGCTCTGTTGAGTATGGGCATGTCTTTTGGATTCCTTTCCCGCCGAAGCTGCTTCCTGAGGCGCCGTCGCCGCGACTTTTGCCATTTTGGCGTCACATAGGCTAAATAGCACCGCGTTCACATTTTACACCGTGCGGCCGATTTTTGACTCGGCGCGGCGGTCGGAAAACCTTAAGGACTGACAAGCAAGTTCTGCAAGAGGACAGTTCGGCAAGAGGGCAAGCTCGGCAATGAGTAAGCTCGGCAAGAGGGTCATTCGGAATAGATGATGCGGTCAGCAATTTCCTTGCGCGGGCTCATTTTCGGCCTCGCGCTCGCGGGTACGTCGTTCTGCAGCCCTGTTTGGGCAAATCCCATCATGCTTTTCGACCTGAACACGGGGAAGGTGCTCGAGCATCAGGATGCTTTCCAGCGCTGGTACCCGGCCTCGCTCACCAAGCTGATGACCGCCTATGTCACGTTCCGGGCGATCGCGGCCGGTGAGCTTGCGCTCAATTCGCCGATCAAGGTGACCAAGCATTCGGCAACCGAGCCGCCCAGCAAGATGGGCTTCAAGCCCGGCTCGGTGATGACGCTCGACAACGCCCTGAAGATGATGCTCATCAAATCGGCCAACGACATCGCCATGGCGATCAGCGAGAATGTCGGCGGCTCGCAAGAGGCTTTTGCGCAGCGCATGAATGCGGAAGCGCAGAGGCTCGGCATGACCGACTCCCATTTCGTCAACCCGAACGGGCTCTTTGCGCCGGACCACTACAGCACGGCACACGACCTGGCGCTGCTCGTCTCGGCGATCCGCAAGGAGTTCCCGCAATATGCCCCCTATTTTGCCATCCAAGGGCTGAAGGCCGGGAAGAAGACTCTGATGAGCTACAACAAGCTCGTGGGTCGCTATTCCGGAGCGGACGGCATGAAGACGGGCTTCGTCTGCGCGTCGGGCTTCAACATGATCGGTTCCGCAACCCGCGACGGACGGACGCTGGTCGCGGTCGTGCTCGGCGAAAAATCCGCAACCGCGCGTACCGACGTCGTCGCCTCGCTGCTCGATCGCGGCTTCCAGGCGAAGGGCACGCAGAATGTGACGCTGACTTCGCTGCCTCCCTATGGGGTGTCCAACGCGGCACCCGTCGATATGCGCGAGGAAGTCTGCAGCACGAAGCCGGCAGCGGCGCAGTCGGAAGCGGCGGACGAGCACGAGGCCAAGGATGGCAAGAAGGGCAAGTCGCCCTGGCTGGAGAAGATACCGAACCCGAAGCTGGTGACTGTCGCTCTCGGCGGCGCCACGGGTCCCGTCCCACTCGCGTGGCGGGACCAGGATGTGGAGGAAGCCGCTGATGTGCCGATCCCGACGCCGCGGCCCGACTATCCGCGGGTCACCAAGGCTGCCGCGCAAGGCGACGCGGTGTCGAACTAGCCGCTCTAGCCTATATCCTCGAGCCGCTTGCGCGTTGGCAGAGACTGACCTCGGGCGCCTCGTGAAAGCCCGCCACGCGGCTCCCATATTGGCGCGTAGAGCAGGGCTGGTCTGATATCTCAGGAGCGGGTCTACCGTTCGAACCAACGACCCGAACGACGCCATGCCAAACTTTCCCATTCCCGTCTCCGTCCTGACCGGCTTTCTCGGCGCCGGGAAGACGACCCTGCTCAACCGGCTGCTGAAAGATTCCGCGCTTGCCGATACGGCCGTGATCATCAACGAGCTCGGCGACGTGGCGATCGACCATTTGTTGGTGGAACAATCCTCCGACGGGGTCATCCAGCTCTCGGACGGATGCCTTTGCTGCACCGTGCGGGGTGACCTCGTCGACACGCTCGCCGACCTCGTTGAAAGGCTGCAGACGGGCAGGATCGCCAGGCTCGGCCGCGTCGTCATCGAGACGACCGGGCTTGCCGACCCGGCGCCGGTCCTGCAGGCGGTCATGGGGCATCCGGCACTCGTGCAGGCGTATCGGCTCGACGGCGTGGTGACGCTGGTCGACGCGTTGCATGGCGGTACCACGCTGGATGCTCATGTCGAGGCGGTGAAGCAGGTCGCGATGGCCGATCGTATCGTCGTCAGCAAGACCGACCTGGTGGAGGACGCTGCGTCGCTCTCGGCATTGCGGCAAAGGCTGCGTGGCATCAACCCCGGCGCGGCAATTCTCGACGCGCGCGATAATGCCGCGAACGCAGCAGAACTGGTGAAGTGCGGCCTTTACGATCCCGAGACCAAGAGCGCGGACGTGCGGCGCTGGCTGGGCGAAGAGGCCGGAGACCATGACCACGATCACGCTCATCATTCGCATGGACACGACTATGCGCATCATCACCGGCACGACGAGCGGGTGAAGACGTTCACGCTGAGGCATGAACACCCTTTGCCGTTCTCGGCGATCGAAATTTTCCTCGACCTCCTGATCTCGCAATATGGCGATCGGCTGCTGCGGCTGAAAGGCATCATCGAGCTTGCGGAAGACCCATCTCGACCACTGGTCGTGCATGCCGTGCAGTCGCTGCTTCACCCGCCGGCGCGGCTTCCCGCATGGCCCGACGCCGAGCGCGGCACACGGCTGGTACTGATCGCAGTCGACCTCCCCGAAGACTATGTTCGGCGGCTGTTCGTAGCCGCTGCGGGCACCCCTGCAATCGATACGCCTGATCGCGCGGCGCTTGCGGAGAATCCGCTAGGCATCGCCGGCTACCGGCGGTGAGGGCAATAGGGCAATAGGGCAATATGGAAGGAGAGCACCCTCAATGGCCGGGCCGCTCAAGGCGATCTCTTCCTGCCCTATTGCCCTATTGCCCTATTGCCTTATTGCCCTCACCCCCGCGCTCGACCAGGAACCTATGTCCCCCCTCGAAGGCGGCAGATTCGACGAGCATGTGACCGGCTTCGCTGCAGAAGGCAGGGATGTCGATCACTGCCAGCGGATCCGTGGTTTCCAGCCAGATCCTGCTGCCGACGCGCATGCGATCGAGCCGTTTCCTCGCCTTGAGCACGGGGAGGGGACAGTTCAGCCCCTTGAGGTCGTAGACGGCGGGTTTACGCGCCAAGCCGAAGCTCCCGGAGCATCATCCCGAGCGCTCAAAAGATGTTGCTGATGCGCTTGCGCACGGCGCCGAAGAAGCTGGGCGCTCCGGAGGTGGTGACTTCCTCGGTCTGGGCAGCCGCGGTGGCTGCCACCGGGGCGTCAGCCTGCGGGGGCTGCTGTTCCGGCGCCGCGGCGGCAACGGCCGCAGCCCGCTCCTTTGCTGCCTTTTCAGCGATCTTGGCCGCCTTCTCCGCCGCCAGAGCCAGGGCCTTTTCCTCGGCGATGCGCTTCTTTTCGGCATCGGTCGCTTCCTTGGCGGCCATCTTGCGGCCGACCTCGGAATCGATCCGGCCCATGCGATCGGTTACCTTGACCGTTCCATCGGCCTGCAGATCGGGCGGCTCGATCGTGATACGTTCCCCCCGTGCGCGCCTATGTGTCCAATCAGCCACGAGCTTGGCCTCCTCGAGGCCAAGGATGGTCGGCCGTGGCGGCAGAGGATTCGACTTCTTGAGCGCCTTGTCGAAGGCCGCCTGGTAGGTCGATTGGTATGACTGATAGGCGGTCTGGAGCTCGGGCGAAGTTGTGCTCGATGGGCAGGCACCAGTCGGCGAGAATATCGCGTTCGGGTTTTCGGGTATGCGGTTGAAGACGTAGCGCTTCTCGCAGACATCGACCTTCGGCGGCACCTTGGTGATTTCGAACTGGTCGTAGCCTTCCTTCAGCATCTGCCAGAACTTGTAGTTCGGGTCGTTGCGATAGCGCGCCATGTTCTCCGCCGTCATGCGGAAGGGGAAGGCCTGGATCTGGAACTCCGTCTGCCCGCCCTGGAATGCGTCTCGCCCGAAGGCGTAGATCTGCCCGATCTGCTCGTCGGTCATGGAGTAGCAGCCCGACGACGAGCAGGCGCCGTGCACCATCAGGTTCGAACCCGTTCGGCCGTTGGCGCGATCATAGGCGTTCGGATAGCCAATATTGAAGGCGAGATAGTAGTTCGAGTTCGGATTCATCTGCCCGGGGCGCACCGTGTAGAAGCCCTCGGGAGCCTGCCGGTCGCCCTCTATATATTTGGGACCGAGCTGGCCGGACCATTTGCAGATGTTGTAATCCGCGATCATGGCGTAGCGGCCATTGGTCTTCTGCTTCCAGATCTCGAGCTTGCCTTCCTCCTTGAAGATGCGGGCCACGATGGGCGCGTTGCGCTGCATGCCCATCGAACTCATCTTCGTCAGGATGGCGGGCGGCAGCTCCTTCGTGGCCTTGGCCGGCACAAAATCCTTGATGGAAGATTCGTTACAGCCGATGAGCGCCGCCGAGGCCGCAACGGTTACCGAAAGAAGTGTTGCTCGGGCGAGTTTGGCAAGCATTGGTCGTCCGGTCGTCTTTCGTCCCACGCAGCCGGTCCCCCTCCGGGAGGGCCGGATTCATCAAAGCGGCACGGTAGGCCCGTTAACCTTGAAATTTGATTACCGCAAGCGTTAAGGCGTCTCCCCCTCGCGGCACGTCATGTCAAGCTTGGGCATTTGTGTGGCGGAAATGCGTCGGAGAGCAGGGGAATAGGGCAATAAGGCAATAGGGCAGTAGGGGATTGGAAGACAGAGCGCCGAGCGCGGCAGCAAAAAAAGACCTTGCGAGCAAGGGCGGGAGGATGCCTTTCCTACTGCCCTACTGCCCTACTGCCCTACTGCCCTACTGCCCTACTGCCCTACAGATTGCGTCCCATCGCCAGATACTTCTCCCGCCGCTGCTCGCGGAAATCCATGTTCGAGCCGGCCAGTTCCGCGAGTCCCTTGGCGATCTGATCGCCCGTTGCCGAAATCGCCGTGTCGGGCCCGCGATGCGCACCGCCGAGCGGCTCGAGGATGATGGCATCGATGATTTTCAGCTCCAGAAGATCCTGCGCGGTAATCTTCATCGAGGTCGCGGCATCCTTGGCACGCGTCGAATCATGCCAGAGAATCGATGCTGCGCCCTCCGGCGAGATCACCGAATATATGGAATGCTCCAGCATATAGACGCGGTTGGCGGTGGCGATCGCGATCGCCCCGCCCGAGCCACCCTCGCCGATAATCACCGACAGCGACGGCACCTTGAGCGCGAGACATGCGGAGGTCGAACGGGCGATGGCCTCGGCCTGGCCGCGCTCCTCGGCGTTGATGCCTGGATAGGCGCCGGCCGTATCGACGAGGCTTACGACGGGGACGGAGAAGCGGTCAGCGAGCTCCATCACGCGAATCGCCTTGCGGTAGCCCTCGGGCTTAGCCATGCCGAAATTGTGCTTCAGCCGGCTCTTGGTGTCGTCGCCCTTCTCCTGGCCGATCACGGCGACCGGCTCGCCGCGGAAGCGGGCGAAGCCACAGACGATCGCATGGTCCTCGCCGAAGGCGCGGTCGCCGGCAAGCGGAGTGAAGTCGCTGAACAGGCCCCGCACATAGTCGAGGCAATGCGGCCGGTCCTGATGGCGGGCGACCTGCGTCTTCTGCCAGGGCGTGAGGGCCTTGTAGATGTCGCGCAAGGCATCCCTGGAGCGCTTTTCCAGACGTGCGATCTCCTCGCTCACATCGACTGCCTCGTCGCCTTCGGCGAGCTTCTTCAGTTCGATGATCTTGCCTTCGAGGTCTGCGACGGGTTTTTCGAAGTCGAGATAATTGTACATTCTTGTGCGGGACAGGAAGCCGGCGCCGGGAAACCCGGTGGCCTGTGAGCTTGGCCCCGGTGTGAAACTTTGACCTTCACATAACGATACCGGGACTAGTCGGCAAGCGGGTGGTGCTCGTTGACGAGCCTGACCAGTCGTTCTTCCAGCACATGCGTATAGATCTGCGTGGTCGAAATGTCGGCATGACCGAGCAATTGCTGCACGGCCCTAAGGTCGGCGCCATTCTGCAGCAAGTGACTGGCGAAGGCGTGTCGAAGCACATGCGGCGAGACTTTCGAGGCAGCGATCCCTGCCCGCGCGGCAAGCGCCTTGAGGTCGCGCGCGAAAACTTGACGCGGCAAGTAGCCACTCTCCGACGCTGCGGGGAAAAGCCAAGAGCTCTCCGCAAGCGTCGGGTCCTCCTTGCGCTCCTCGAGCCAGGCGCGCATCGCGCGCCGCGCCTTTTCGGAAAGCGGCACCATGCGCTCCTTGCTGCCTTTCCCGCGTACGACGAAGAAACGGTCATCGCGCAAGGCAACGCTGACCGGCAGCGAGACCAGCTCGGAGACACGAAGGCCTGTGGCGTAGAGCAGCTCGACCAGCGCATGGAGCCTCAGGGCCGCAGCTCTTGCGCCGGGAGGTGCCGCCTGCGCCTCCTTGGCGGCGCGATCGAGCAGCCGGCCGGTCTCGCCTTCGCTCATGATCTTCGGCAGCGAGCGGTCCTTGCGCGGGCTGTCCAGCGTGCCGGTCGGATCGTCGGGCCGCAATCCTTCGGAATAGAGGAACTTGTAGAATTGCCTGAGCGTCGACAGCTTGCGGGCCTGGGACGAGGCGGCAAAGCCCTGCGCAGCGATGCCCGAAAGATAGGCGCGCAGGTCGGCGGCGCTCGCTTCAGCCAGCCCGACCCGGAGCTGCTTTGCCGCGTCCTCGAGGTCGCGGCGGTAGGATTGCAGGGTATTGTCGCTGGCGCCGCGCTCGGCGCTCAGCATTTCGAGGAACGCCTCGATGCGGGCTGCACCCTTCATTGCTGCTTGTAGAGATTGTCGAGCGGCACCCGCACGGTCATCTCGGCCTTTTTCGGCTCGACGAAAGTGGCCAGCGCGAACATCGCCCCGTAGACGAGGCCGGCGATGACGCCGAGGGTCACGAGGAACCGGAGGAGTGTTGGCATTGTCGGTGGGGTGAGTCTTCCCTGGCGATTCTCGCGTTATGAGACGGCGCTCCCGGCAATTCAAGAGCGTGTGCAGGTCCTCGTCGGGCGAGTCAGCTTGACGCATTCGCTTTTTTCATGCGCATACGCTGCTCATGACGGAAGATCATGAACGTGGAAGGCCGGCGCATACTCTCTCCGGCGCAGAACAGGCCGAGCTCAAGCGGCGGCTCGGTGCGCGTTCAATCGTATTCGTGGGGCTGATGGGCGCCGGCAAGACTGCGATCGGCCGCAGGGTCGCGACCGAGCTCAGCCTCCCCTTCGCCGACAGCGACCATGAGATCGAGGCAGCTTCGCGCATGACCGTGCCGGAGCTCTTCGAGCTCTATGGCGAGGCGGAATTCCGCTCGCTGGAACAGCGCGTCATCCTGCGCATCCTCGAGACCGGGCCACAGGTGCTCTCGACCGGCGGCGGCGCCTTCATGAACCCCCATACGCGCGAAGTGATCGCGAGCCGCGGCGTCACAGTCTGGCTGAAGGCCGACATTGACGTGCTGATGGAGCGTGTCTCGAAAAAGCAGAATCGCCCTCTCCTCAAGAACCCTGACCCGCGCGGCACGATGCAACGGCTGATGGCCGAGCGCTATCCAATCTATGCCGGCGCCGACGTCATCGTCGTCACGCGCGACGAGCGCAAGGAGGTCATCGCAGCCGAGGTGATCGACGCGCTTGCCCAACGGCTTGCTGCAATGGAAGGGGCGACGGCGTGAGCGAGGCCGGTGATACGATCGTCAATGTCGGGCTCGGGGAGCGCAGCTACGACATTGTCATCGGCGAGGGCCTGATGCGCCGCGCCGGGGCCGAGATCACCCGGCGCCTGGCCGGCATACGGGCAGCTGTCGTTGCCGACGAAAACGTTGCCGCGGCCCATCTGCCGGCGTTGAAGACAGCCCTCGACGAGGCTGGAATCGGTCACGTGGCGATCGTACTCGCTCCGGGAGAGAAGACGAAGAGCTTCGCTGCATTGCAAGACGTTGTCGACCAGGTTCTTGCAGCGCGGCTCGAGCGCGGCGATGCCTTGATCGCGCTCGGCGGGGGTGTCATCGGCGATCTCGCAGGCTTCGCGGCAGGCATCGTCAGGCGCGGCATGAACTTCATCCAGATGCCGACCTCGCTGCTCGCTCAGGTGGACTCTTCGGTCGGCGGCAAGACCGGGATCAACACTGGGCAGGGCAAGAACCTTGTCGGGGTCTTCCATCAGCCGCGCGTGGTGCTCGCCGACACGGCTGCGCTCGACACGCTGCCTCAGCGGGAGTTCCGGGCCGGCTACGCCGAGGTCGCCAAATACGGGCTTATCGACAAGCCGGATTTTTTCGCGTGGCTCGAGAGAAATTGGAAGGACGTGTTCGTCGGTGGGCCGGCACGCGTCCACGCGATCGCCGAGTCCTGCCGAGCGAAGGCGGATGTGGTGGCGCGTGACGAGTTCGAGACGGGCGATCGGGCGCTCCTCAATCTCGGCCACACCTTTGGCCACGCATTGGAGGCAGCGACCGGCTACGACAGCGGGCGGCTCGTGCACGGGGAGGGTGTCGCGATCGGGATGGCCCTCGCCCATCGCTTTTCGTCACGGTTGAATCTTGTGAGTCCCGACGATGCGGCCCGCGTCGAAGCGCATCTCAGGGATGTCGGCCTGCCCTGGCGCATGGCCGACATACCGGGCGCGCTCCCGGACGCGGAACGCCTGCTCGACTATATCGCACAGGACAAGAAGGTGCGGCGGGGCGCGCTGACCTTCATCCTCACGCGCGGCATCGGCCAGGCCTTCATCGCCAAGGACGTTCCGGCCTCCGAGGTGCGCGCCTTCCTCAGGGACAACCATCCGGGATGACGCCGCTGGAATGGGCCATGGTCGGCATAGCGCTCGCGCTGGCAGTCCTGGCGATCGGTTTCCGCGGTTGGGTTTTCCGGCGGTTCGGCGTCATCGCGAATGGCAATCGCGCGGCGCGGACCGCGCAGGAAGGCGCTGCGCCTGAGGCCGGCCGCGAGGAGCAGACCGCAAAGCCGGAAGGCGGAAAGGCTCGGGGCTTGGCCGATCTCGAGGATTTGGAGGTCTCCGACGTGATGGTCCACCGCACACATATGCGGTCCATCAATGCCGACGATCCCCCTGAAGCGATCATGCGAGCGGTCATCCAGAGCCCGCATACGCGCATGCCGCTCTGGCGCGGCTCGCTCGACAATATCGTCGGCGTGCTGCATGCCAAGGACGTGCTGCGCGCGCTCGACGATGCCGGCTTCGACTTCGCCAAGATCGACGCCATGAAGATCGCCTCGAAGCCCTGGTTCGTGCCGGACACGACCCCGCTCGACGATCAGCTCAATGCGTTCCTCCGCCGCAAGTCGCATTTCGCCATCGTCGTCGACGAATATGGCGAGGTCGAAGGGCTGGTCACGCTCGAGGACATCATTGAGGAGATCGTCGGCGAGATCGCCGACGAGCACGATGTCGATGTCCAGGGTGTCAGGCCGGAGGCCGACGGCTCGGTGGTGGTCGACGGGTCGGTCGCGATCCGCGATCTCAACCGTGCGCTCGACTGGTCGCTGCCGGACGAGGAGGCGACGACGATCGCCGGCCTCGTTATCCACGAAACCCAGACGATCCCTGAGGAGAAGCAGGCCTTCACCTTCTATGGCAAGCGCTTTGTGGTGCTCAAGCGCGAGAGAAACCGCATCACCAGGATCAGGATCAAGCCTGCCGATCCGGCCTGACGTACAGTATCCGGGGCAATCACCTACGAGGTCGACCCCCACTCCGGTTCGCTTCGCGAACCACCTCTCCCCCGATCGACGGGGGAGGAAGCGCCGGCCGCGATGCCTGGCGCCCTTCCTCTCCCCTTTTGAGGGGGAGAGGTGCCGAGCGAAGCGAGGCGGAGAGGGGGTCCGCGCCCCCATATCCGATTGCCTTAGCAGAACTCTGTCAGTGCTTGCCGATAGCCACGCCCAGCGCCGTGCCGAGCAATGCGCCCGCGGCGAAAGACCCGACCTCGGAGCCGCCGTTGTCCACCGGCGCGCCGGTTCCGCGCGGCCTGTAGGGAATGTCGTCCTCGGCGGTCTGCTGCGAGTTCTTCTTGCGGGCTGTGTTTGCCGTTTTCTGCGTCACCTTCGCGGCGCTGGCCGCCTTCGAAGCCTGCTTGCGTGATTCGGCAGCAGCCTTCTGGGTCTCATACTGCGCACGCACTCCGGCCATCAGGGGATCGGTCTGAACAACCAGAAGCATATGTTGCTGCGGCGTCAGATAGGTGGTCTCGGCGATGCCGCTGTCGCGCTGCCATTCGCCGATCGCGGAGCGGGTGCGGGGACCGAGCGACCCGTCGAAGCCGCCGGTGCTGTGGCCAAGCGCGCTGAGCCTGAGCTGCAGGTCGATCCGCTCCTCCTTGCCGAGCTTGATCTGAGCTTCCGTCTCGGGCGTGCCCGGGGTCTGCTTCACATCGTCAGGTATCGCGACGCCTGTACGGATCTGCGACGCCTCTGTCTGGCTCGACACGGCGGCAGCGCCCGCGCCGGTCGGTCCGGCGCTGGCAGTCTGGTTGGCGCCGGCCTGCTTGAGCTGGTCGATATTGAGCCGGGCGACGCTGGCGAAACGGCCATTCGGATATTGTGACAGATAGAGATCGTAATGCGCGATCGTGTTGCGCTTCGAGGCCTCATCCCACAGCTTCTGCTCGACGGTCCAGTCGACCTCTGAGCCGTTGACGGCAGACTGAGGCGCGCCGGTGGCCGCCTGCGGATTGGATCGCGTGTCGGGCGGCGGCGCCCCGAGAAAAACTTCGCGTCCGAGCGACGCATTCGCCCATGGATGCTGGGCTCCATTGGTGGCCTGCGAAACGTCGGCGCGCACCCGGGTCAGTGCGCTCTGGATTTCGAGACCCGGCGTCGTGAGATGCCTGGCAAGCGCGGTGGTGTACGGGCTGTTCGCCCCTTTACCGTCATAGGCGACTGCCTCGGGATCGGTTGCATAGGCAATCAGCAGGCCGCCGGAATCGTGGGTGCGCCCAGCTGCCTGGACCGCGGCTAGGCCGGCACCCATCGAGCGGCTCTTGGGGAGCGCTGCGGCCAAGGTGCGGGCAAGCGGGTTGTCACGGCAGGCGTCGAGGATGACGATGCCGATAGCCGGATCGGGCGGGAGCGCGTTGAGCACGTCGTCTACCGGGATAGTGCGTGTCTGCAGCTGCGCAGTATTTTGCAATTCCGCGTCGACGGGAATGAGGTAGTTGCGCTGATCGACCTGCAGGCCGTGACCGGCATAATAGACCACGGCGATGTCGGCGTCATAGGCAGCCTCCGTGAACTGATCGAGCAGTCTGCCCATGTCGATCTTGTTCAGGTCTTCCCCCTCGATCACCGAAAAACCTGCCTTGCGGAAGGTTTCGGCCATCAGCTTGCCGTCATTGATCGGGTTGGGCAGGGTGACGGCATGGACATAGGCGCTGTTGCCGATCACCAGCGCGACCCTTTTCCCCTCCACCAGCGCAGAAGCGCTGCTGAGGCCAAGTGCTGAGAAGACGATTGCCGCGGCTGCGAGCAGATATCGGCGCATGAGCCCACCCCCGAATTGGGACGGAGCGGGCTCGATCTCGGTGTCACGATCTCGAGGAACTGAGCCGCCTGCGCCCATTCCGTTGCGTAACGTATAGGCAGTGACGCGTCAAATCATGCCATTGAGCAATATCTAGCGACGCGGATGTTTCAGCATTATGCCGGCGCGCAGGCTGGAATTGTTACAGCCGTCCAGCGCAAGAACCGTGGTCGTTGACCATGGTGATATCTGCTAGCTCACCACCTCGTCTTTTCGCCCGGTGCTGCAGGCTCGATTGCCAGCGCGTGCAGGCCGGCTTTCAGCTCCGGCGTCAGCAGATCGTTGACGGCACGGTGGCGCTCGACGCGGCTCATGCCCGCAAAGGCGGGCGAGACGATGCGGACGCGGAAATGCGTCTCGCCGGTCCCGTCGAAGGTCATCTGGTGGCCGGATTCGACGTGGTGGTGCCCGGCGTGGAGATGGCTCTCGTTGATGACCTCCAGCCGCTCGGGCTCAAACGCGTCGGCGAGCTTCTTTTCGATTGTCGTTTTGATGGACATTCTGCCTCGTCCTCACCAAATAAAGCGCATCCAGGAAAATGGCTTCCGGCTCTCTGTCTGAATGCGTCATAAGAAGCGCATCCGGTGGAACGGATTCGGGTCCGCCGGGCGGAGTGCGACAGAGAGATGGGTCGGTGCACTGCCGCGCTTCAAGACGTCTTTAAGCCGCGATTCAGCGGTTAGGGTCATCTTCTGGAAAATGTCAATTCTTGTTTCGCAGCGCGAACGTTCCATAATCGCAAGGCAATGAGCGTCTATACGAAGTCCTTCGACAAGATCAGGGTGCGCCGCGATCGGCAGGCGGAGCTCAAGTCGCACGCGCCCCGCTGCCAGTGGGACGGCTGCGAGGAAGCCGGCACCCATCGCGCGCCCGTCGGCCGTATGAGGGAAGGGGAGTATTTCCGCTTCTGCTTCGAGCATGTGCGCGAGTACAACAAGGCCTACAACTACTTTTCCGGGCTTACCGACAACGATATCGCGCGCTTCCAGAAGGAGGCGCTGACGGGTCATCGCCCGACATGGACGATGGGCGCCAACGGCCACACGCGCGTCGGGCCGGATTTTGCGCAGAAGCGCTCCGGGCGTGCCGGCTATTATGCTCGCATCCATGACCCGTTCGGGATGTTCGGCGACCGAGGGGGCGAGGCGCCACGCGAGCGAAAGGCCAAGCCGCTTGAGGCCAAGGCGCTGGAAACGCTTGGACTTGACGCAAAGGCGACTGGCGCGGAGATCAAGTCCCGCTATAAGGAACTCGTCAAACGCCACCATCCGGATGCGAATGGGGGTGACAGAGGTTCGGAAGACCGGTTCCGTGACGTGCTCCAGGCCTACCGAGTGCTCAAGCAGGCTGGTTTGTGCTGAGCCAGGTTTGTATTGAGTCTACGGTCTGCTAAAGACCGCCTCCGACTTGAGAGATGTTAGCCGGCAGGTCCCAAGCTGCCGCGCGCGAGGATGGAATGAACAAGGTCGATCGCGATATCGCCAACCTGCCGGACACGACTGTCTCGGTGAAAGACACTTTCGGCTTCGATTCCAAGATGGTGGTGCCGGCCTATTCGGTTGCCGACTCCCACGTCCCGGACATCGATCCCGACTATATTTTCGACAGGCAGACGACGCTCGCGATCCTGTCTGGCTTCGCCTATAACCGCCGCGTCATGGTAGCCGGCTACCACGGCACCGGCAAATCGACGCATATCGAGCAGGTGGCGGCCCGGCTCAACTGGCCCTGCGTGCGCGTCAACCTCGACAGCCATGTCAGCCGTATCGATCTCGTCGGCAAGGACGCGATCGTGCTTTCCGACGGAAAGCAGGTCACCGAATTCCGTGACGGCATCCTGCCCTGGGCCTACCAGCACAATGTCGCGCTCTGCTTCGACGAATACGATGCGGGCAGGCCGGACGTCATGTTCGTAATCCAGCGCGTGCTGGAATCCTCCGGACGCCTCACGCTGCTCGACCAGAGCCGCGTCATCAGGCCGCACCCCGCCTTCCGGCTGTTCGCCACGGCCAATACGGTCGGCCTCGGCGACACCACCGGCCTCTATCACGGCACGCAGCAGATCAACCAGGCGCAGATGGACCGCTGGTCGATCGTGACGACCCTGAATTACCTGCCGCACGACAATGAGGTGGCGATCGTGCTCGCCAAGGCGAAGCACTACCGCGACGCCAAGGGCAAGGAGATCGTCAACAAGATGGTGCGGGTCGCGGACATGACGCGCCAGGCCTTCATCAATGGCGACCTCTCGACCGTGATGAGCCCTCGCACCGTGATCACCTGGGCCGAGAATGCCGAGATCTTCGGCGACCTCGGCTTTGCTTTCCGGCTCACCTTCCTCAACAAGTGCGACGAGCTCGAGCGGCCGGTCGTCGCCGAATTCTATCAGCGTGCCTTCGGCGAGGAATTGCCTGAGTCGGCGGCCAACGTCGTGCTCAGCTGACGGGGGTGCATGGCGGGTCCGGGCGACAATTCACGCGGCAAATCGCGCAGCAGCGCGGAGACGGACGGCTTCAAGCGGGCCGTCGGCATCTGCATGCGAGCGATTTCCGGCGATAATGAGCTGGAGGTCGGCTTCGCCAAGGACAAGCCGGCGCTGGCCGGCAACCGCGCGCGGCTCCCCGACCTGCCGAAGAAGCCATCGGCCCAGGACATAGCTGTCACCCGGGGGCTCGGCGACTCCATGGCGCTCAGGCGCGCCTGCCATGATATCCGCATTCACAGCAAGCTCGCGCCCGAAGGCAAGCAGGCGCGCGCCATCTTCGACGCGGTCGAGCAAGCGCGCGTCGAGGCGATCGGCTCCCGCGCGATGAGCGGGGTCGCTGCCAATCTCGGTTCCATGCTCGAGGACAAATTCGCCCGCGCCAATCTTGCCGATGTGCGCGACCAGGCCGATGCGCCGCTCGAGGAAGCCATAGCGCTGATGGTGCGCGAACGGCTGACGGGCAGGCAGGCGCCGAAGAGCGGCGAGCGGGTCGTCGACCTCTGGCGCGAATGGGTGGAAACCAAGGCCGGCACCGACATAGACGGGCTCTTGGACAAGCTCGACGACCAGCAGGCTTTTGCGCGGGTCGTACGCCATATGCTCGCCTCGATGGACATGGCCGAGGAACTCGGCGACGAGC
Source organism: Mesorhizobium sp. BAC0120 (assembly GCF_033542235.1). Taxonomy (NCBI): domain Bacteria; kingdom Pseudomonadati; phylum Pseudomonadota; class Alphaproteobacteria; order Hyphomicrobiales; family Phyllobacteriaceae; genus Mesorhizobium; species Mesorhizobium sp. BAC0120. Next base: position 34,260 of record NZ_JAWRCU010000023.1, read on the forward strand.
AGGAAGCCGAAGACAGCGAGGACGACAGCGACGACCAGCCGCAGGGCGAGGAACGCTCGGAGGAAGGCGACCAGGACGATTCCGGCGCGGACCAGTCGCAGTCGGAGGATGCCGAAGCCTCGGCCGACGAGGAGCAGGCCGGTGAGATGGAGGCGTCCGACGCCACGGCCGACGATGTCTCGGACGACGAGGACACCGACGCCGAGACGCCGGGCGAAGCCAAGCGCCCGGAGCACCCGCTCACCAACCTGCCGCGCGACATCGACTACAAGGTCTTCACCACCCAGTTCGACGAGACGGTCGGGGCCGAGGATCTCTGCGACGAGGAGGAGCTCGACCGGCTTCGCGCCTTCCTCGACAAGCAGCTCACCAACCTGCAAGGCGTCGTTGGGCGGCTCGCCAACCGGCTGCAGCGCCGCCTGATGGCGCAGCAGAACCGGTCGTGGGACTTCGACCTCGAGGAGGGCTATCTCGACACCGCGCGGCTCGTTCGCGTGGTCATCGATCCGATGCAGCCGCTTTCGTTCAAGCAGGAGCGCGACACGAAATTCCGCGATACGGTGGTGACGCTGCTTCTCGACAATTCCGGCTCGATGCGCGGGCGGCCGATCACCGTCGCGGCGACCTGCGCCGATATCCTCGCCCGCACACTCGAGCGCTGCGGCGTCAGCGTCGAGATCCTTGGCTTCACGACCCGCGCCTGGAAGGGCGGTCAGGCGCGCGAGAAATGGCTGAAGGAGGGCAAGCCCGGCAATCCAGGCAGGCTCAACGACCTCAGGCATATCATCTACAAGTCGGCGGATGCGCCCTGGCGTCGCGCCCGCCGCAATCTCGGCCTGATGATGCGTGAGGGGCTGCTCAAGGAAAACATCGACGGCGAGGCGCTGCTGTGGGCGCATCAGCGCCTGATCGGACGGCCGGAGCAGCGGAAGATCCTGATGATGATCTCGGACGGCGCGCCGGTCGACGATTCGACCTTGTCGGTCAATCCCGGCAATTATCTGGAGCGGCATCTGCGAGCCGTGATCGAGCTTATCGAGGACCGATCGCCCGTCGAACTGCTCGCCATCGGCATCGGCCATGACGTCACGCGCTACTATCGGCGCGCCGTCACCATCGTCGACGCCGAGGAGCTCGCCGGCGCCATGACCGAGCAGCTTGCCGCCCTGTTCGCCGAGGAAGGAACCCGCGACGCACGTCGCAGTCCGGCACTGCGGCGGGCTGGATGAGAGGGGGCGCTCGCCCCAGAACCGCTGCCGTTGTCGCGCTTGCAGTGCTTGGGCTTGCCATTCCTGCCCCGGCCGGCGCGCCGCTCGAACCGATCACGATTCACAGCCGTCCCATCAGTCAATTCCATATCCGCCGCAACGAAAAGGGGTTCGGCCCGCTCGAATTCGTCGGAGGGCTCGAGATGACCTCGTCTTCCGCCGATTTCGGTGCGCTGTCCGCAATGCGGTTCACCAAGCCGGGGAGCGATTTCGTCGGCGTCGCCGACACCGGCTTCTGGTTCTTCGGTACGATCAAGCGTGACGCCGAACAGCGGCCGTCGGGAATAGCGGACTTTCGCATGGAGCAGATGGTCGACGAGAACGGCAAGGTCATCAACGAGAAATGGCTGGCCGACGCCGAGGGGCTCGACGTGAAGGATGGCGTCGCTACGGTCGGCTTCGAGCGCGAGCACCGAATCGCGCAGTTCAGAATCAAACCTGGCGACATGAAAGCCGCGTTCCGCACGCTCGATTTCCTGGTGCCGAAGAACGAACTGCGCAAAAATCGCGGCTTCGAGACGGTGACGCGGGCCGATCCGCAGAGTCGGCTGAAGGGAGCACTGGTCGTCGTCTCCGAAAAGAGCCTCGATAAGGACGGCAACATCTTAGCAGCGATCATCGAAGGGCCGGCGAAGGGCATCTTCACCGTTAAGCGCAGCGGCGATTTTGACATAACCGACGGCGCCTTCCTGCCCGACGGCGACCTCCTTATCCTCGAGCGTTCCTTCAGCATGGCTTCGGGCGTGAAGATGCGGCTCAGACGCATCCACGGCGAATCCATCGCCAAGGGCTCGGTGGCAGACGGGCCGATCCTGCTGCAGGCCGATATGGGTTACCAGATCGACAACATGGAAGCGTTGGACGTCTGGCGGCGCGCCGACGGCGCGCTGATGGTTTCCCTGATGTCCGACGACAACCACTCGATCCTGCAGCGCAACCTCTATCTGGAATTCATCCTGCACGAGGGCGAGGAGTGGTCGTCGCAGACGATGAAGAGCGAGCAGTTCGGGTTTCCGGATAAAGGGCCGGAGCAATAGGGGCCAGAACCTTCAGTTTTCAGCTTGGCGCTGCCCCTCACCCTTACCCTCTCCCCGTAAAAGACGGGGAGAGGGGGCGGCAACGTCTCAGAATCCCCTCTCCCCGTTTTTCACGGGGAGAGGGTGAGGGGCAGCGCCGACATAAAGCGAGTTGCAGACCGCGCTAACCGCCAAGATCGAGCGCCGCGGTGAGGTCACCGAGCGGCGGTTGGCCGTTGGCCCTCAGCGCCGCGTCGCGTGCGGTGAGCCCATCCAGCATCGGCAGTCGATAGCGCGCGGTGATCAGCCGCAGGATCGAGGTCGTGTCGTATTCGGTGTGGTCGACCGTGCCCTTCTTTGCGAAGGGCGACACGATGATCGTCGGAATGCGGTTACCCGGGCCGAAGCGGTCTGCCTTCGGCGGCGCTACATGATCCCAGAACCCGCCATTCTCGTCATAGGTGACGATGACCACCATGCCCGGCCATTGTGGGCTCTTTTCCAGATGCGAGACGACGTCGGCGATGTGCTGGTCGCCGGAGAGGACGTCGGTATAGCCGGCATGCTCGTTGAGATTGCCTTGCGGCTTGTAGAACGTGACCGCAGGCAGCTTGCCGGCATCGACATCGGCCAGGAACGCGGCGCCGTCCATGCCGCCGTCCTTGAGATGCTCGGCGCGCGCCGGCGTGCCAGGCGCCATATTGGCGAAATAGTTGAAGGGCTGATGATGATATTGGAAATTCGGGACCGGCGTTGCGTTCTTCCCGTCGAGCGCAGCCTGCCAGGCACCGGCATACCACGCCCACGGAATGCCTTTCTGGGTGAGACGATCGCCGATATTGGCCATCTTCTGGGGCGGCAGAGTGGTCGGCTTGGCCGGATCGGCGTAAGCGGGGTCGCTGCCGTCAGCCGGCTTGTTGCCGCTAGGCTGGTAAGGCGGCTGCATTGTGTTGACGGCGTAGAAATCGGGCGTGAGATTGCCGTCGGACACGAATTTCGGGATGCCTTCGAGCGCCGACTTCGGCGAGTCCGCGGCTACCGTCAAGGTCACGCCGTCCTGGTCCACCGCCGCGATGGTCGGCTTGGCCGGGCTCTTGTCGGCATCGGGGTAGCTCGGCGCGCAGGCGCAGATCAGCACGAAGTGGTTGAGGAAAGAGCCGCCGAAGGCGCCCTGGAAGAAATTGTCGGCGAGCACGTATTTTTGCGCCACCTTCCACATGGGCAGCTTCGAGCCGTCATAGTGGCCCATCACCAGACCACCTGAATCGGCCCAGGCCACGAACTTGTCGTTCTTGCCACCGTCGATCTGCATCTGCTCCTGGTAGAAGCGATGCCAGAGATCATGGGTGGCGATTGAGATCGGTTGGTTGAAGCCGTTCGGGTCGTCGATGGCGAAGACGGCGTTGGGCAGATGCGCCGACTGCTGCTCGGCTATCGCTGGGATGACGCCTTTGGCCGTAAGACCGCCCCACACCGGCGGCAGCTCGCTCAGCACCTTGCCGTCGCGATCGAGTTGCTGCGCCTGATCCGCTGAGACCACGTGAAGTCCGTTTGCGCCGGGAAAGCTGCCGTAAAGATTATCGAAGCTGCGGTTCTCCGCATAGATGACCACGATGTTGGAGATCTTCTCCAGGCTCGCTTGCTGGGCGAAAGCGCTACCGACGAGGCAGGCGAACGTGATGGCGGTCCCTGCCAGCAGGGAAGCTTCGGACAGCAATCTGGGGGTGTTCATGGCTCAGCCTCTTTTGCAGGCGAAAACCCATCTCTCGCGCAATGGCGAGGCCCCACCGCTCACCAGCATCAATGGCTACGGTAGCCTTTTAATGACATCGCACCGCTATGTGTCCTTGTCCAGGGCGGCCGTATGCATTGGTGATGCAGAGCTTTGCCGAAGAACAGTTGCGTTGCGATCGTTGTTGCAGCTGGAGATCCGCCGCTTAGTGTCTCAGGCGCCGGCGACAGCCGGCGGTTGTGACCAGCGGGCCGCAATCAGGCGATAGGGGATCAATGCGAAGACCGCGATCGCGAGCTTTACCGACAGGTCGCCGAGCGCCCAGGACACCCAGCGCGGCGCTTCCATGGAAAGCGCGCCGAACAGCGGCGCGCTCTCCAGCGCGAAGGCGTCCTCCGGGCCGACAAAGGCGAACAGCGCCGCAAAGGCTATCGAGAAGAAGATCGCCGTGTCTAGCACCGAGCCTGCGAGCGAAGCAAAGACCGGCGCCCGCCACCAGGACTGGCGCCTGAGATGATTGAACACCGTCACGTCGAGTAGCTGGCCGATCAGGAAAGCCGTGCCCGAAGCTGCTGCGATGCGCACCAGCCGGCCGGCAGCCGTCTCGAACTCGACGAGCCCGAAACGATGGAGCAATGGCGGAAAGACGATCGAGCAGATCACAGCCGTCATGAAGCCGACGAAGACGACGCGGCGCGCAACGAGCGGGCCGTAGCGACGGTTCGCAAGGTCGGTGATCAGGAAGGAGAACGGGTAGGTGAATGCGCCCCAGGTCAGAATATCCGCGAGCGCGAGGCCGCCAAGTGTGCCTTGCATCGGAAACTGCACGAGCACATTGGAGGCCACGACGACCAGCGCCATGGCGACGACAAACGGGATATAGGCGGAGGGCCGATTCATTTTTTTATCCTGGGTGATGGAACCAGTTGGGGTCGCAAGTTCAGCAGCTTGCGCGCGACCGGACGCAAAACCGGCGCCCAGATTTGCTGATCGCGCCGGGCGGCAGAAACCCACTCACACTTGGAATTCTGGAAGCCGGCGAGGCCGGGAGCGGCCGATCAGGCTGCCGGCTGCTCGGCGAGCTTCTTGGCGACCTGCTTCTTCAGCAGGCGGGCGCGCTGCGAGAGCTCGGCTGCGTCGGCCTTGATCAAGAAGGCGTCGAGACCGCCGCGATGCTCGACCGAACGCAGTGCGTTGGCCGAAATGCGCAGCCTGACATTGCGATTCAGCGCCTCTGAAATCAGCGTCACGTTGACGAGGTTCGGCAGGAAGCGGCGCTTGGTCTTGTTGTTGGCGTGGCTGACGTTATTGCCGGTCAGCACCGCCTTGCCGGTCAGTTCACATTCGCGCGACATTTTTCACGTACCTTATCGTTCAAAGCCGTATTCCAAAGCGATATGCCCGCAACGTATCGGCGCGCGGCATTCTTTGGCGGCCCTATGGGAAAAGTCGGCGTTCCATAGTGACATTTGCCGGCTGCGTCAAGCCGGGCGGGGCGCCGCCTTGATTTCCACAAAGCCGCCGGAATGCGGCCATACGGAACGTTCTTGAAGGGAAATGAGGCTGGCGGCTAGCGTTCGAATTCACGGCATCGGCAGCCGACAGAGCATCATATGGCATTTCGACTTTCGGCAATAGCCTTTGTCGCAGGACTGGCGCTGCCGCTCTCGGCAACAGCGGCCGTCGAGCCCGTGCAGACCTTCTCGGCCGACTATTCGGTTACCTTCTTCGGGTTCACCGTTGCGCGCTCGAGCTTCGTCACCAGGATCGGAACCGATCGCTACGATGTCGACGGCTCCGTGGAGAGCGACGGGCTTGCGAGCTTTTTCTACGATACGACCGCGAAAACCAAGGTCTCCGGCCGGATCGACAAGGGCCAGCTGTCGCCCGAGGTCTACTCCGTCAACTATGTCTATGGCGAAAAGTCGAAGAGGACGTCGCTGCAGTTCGCCAAAGGCAACGTAGTAAAGGTCTCCAACTCGCCGCCCTTGCCGCCACGCCGTGCCGACTGGGTGCCGGTCGGCGCGAAGGAGCTGGAGGCGGTGCTCGATCCACTCACCGCCACTCTGATCAGGGCCAAGGACCTGCGGTCGGTCTGCGATCACACGGCGAAGGCGTTCGACGGCGAACTGCGCGCTGACATGCAGCTCTCTTACGTCGACATCGCGCCTGTCTCGATCGGTGGGTATGAGGGCGATGCCGTCACCTGCGCCGGTCGCTTCAAGCCAGTCGCTGGCTATCATCGCGGCAACAAGTCGCTCAACTATCTCTCGACGAAGAGCCGAATTCTGGTGAAGTTTGCAGAGCTCGGCAAAACCGGCATATATGCGCCAATTCAGGCGAGCGTGAGCACCAGGGTCGGCACCGTCTCGATCCGCGCCAGGCGGCTCGAAGCATCGCGGTAGCGCATGATCCCGCTGCCGTTCACGGGCGGCGTGTGCCGATGGGAACCATCTGTATGGGACGTGCGACACTGATCGGGTTCTCGGCAGTCGCCATGTGGGCCCTGCTTGCGCTCTTCACGGGGGCGTCCGGCGCGGTGCCGCCATTCCTGCTCTCGGCGATGACCTTTGCCATCGGTACGTGCGTCGGGCTCGTTGCGCGGCTGGTATCGCCTCCGAAGGAACGATCGAAAATCCCGGCCCAGGTCTGGCTGATCGGAATCGCCGGGCTGTTCGGCTATCACTTCTTCTACTTCACCGCTTTGCGTAACGCGCCGGCCGTAGAGGCAAGCCTGATCGCCTATCTCTGGCCGCTCTTCATCGTGCTGGGTTCGGCGCTGATGCCCGGCGAAAGGCTCGCCTGGTATCACGTCGCCGGCGCGGTTCTCGGCCTGGCCGGTACGATGCTCATCGTCACAAAGGGTGGCGGCGTCTCCTTCGAGAGCCGTTATGCCTTCGGCTACGCCATGGCTGGCGTCTGCGCCTTCATCTGGTCGGCCTATTCGCTGCTGTCGCGACGCTTTCCGGCGGTGCCGACCAGCGTCGTGACATGGTTTTGCGCCGCGACCTCGGCGCTTTCGCTGATCTGCCATTTCGCGCTGGAACAGACCGTGCTGCCTGAAACCGCCGGACAGTGGCTGGCCGTGCTCGGCCTCGGCCTGATGCCGGTTGGCGCCGCCTTCTATGCCTGGGATCACGGCGTGAAGCGCGGCAACATCCAGGTGCTGGGCGCGGCCAGCTATGCCGCGCCCCTGATCTCCACCCTGGTGCTGATGGCAACGGGTTTTGCAGAGCCCAGCCTCACCATCTTCGCCGCCTGTCTGCTGATCACGGGTGGGGCGGTGCTCGCCGCGAAGAACCTGCTGTTCGGCCAACGCACAGCGGTAGCGAGCGGGGCGGGCGCCTGACGACGAGCGAGTAGCGAATAGTGAGTAGCGAATAGGGAGACTTGGTGACAGTGAGCAGGTCCTAGAAGGTTTCCTAATCCCTACTCGCTATTCGCTATTTCCTACTCGCTGTAAGGCTCCGATCCCGCCTCTGCCAGCTCGAAGTCAGAATACGTCCTTGCGCTTGCGGATCTCCGCAAAGACTTCCACGTCGGACGCATTCTCCATTCCGAGATTGCGGCGGATCACCGGGTCGTGCCAGCGCAGGAACGGGTTGGTCGAAAGTTCCAGCCCGATCGTGGTCGGCAGCGTCATCTTGCTTTCAGCGCGCAGCCTGTCGACTTCGGCCGCGCGCTCCTTCAACGCCGAGTTCGTCGGATCGACGGTAAGCGCGAAGCGCGCATTGGCTTGCGTATATTCGTGGCCGCAATAGACCTTGGTTTCGAGCGGTAGCGCCGCGAGTCGTTTCAGCGATTCGAACATCACCGGCGGTTTGCATTCGAGCAGGCGGCCGCAGCCGATGGCGAACAACGTGTCGGCGGCAAACAGCACGCCCGAATCGGGGAAGAGATAGGAGACATGGCCGGCCGTATGCCCGGGCGTCTCCATCACCCTGATCTTTTCGCGCCCGAAGGGGATGGTGTCGCCCTCGGCGACCGTCTCGTCGATACCGGGGATCTTCGCGGCCTCCTTTTTCGGGCCGATGATTGTCAGGTTCAGCTTCTGCTTCAGCGCGAGGTTCGCCTCGACATGATCGCCGTGGTGATGGGTGACGATGAGCAGGTCCGGCTTCCAGCCCGTGCGGGCGATCGCGTCCTGGATCGGGGCCTCCTCCGGCGCGTCGACGAGGAGCGTGCGGCCGCTTTCATCGTCATGGACAAGCACGCCGAAATTGTCGCTGCGGCAGATGAATTGCTCGATGCGGACGGCCATCGCTGATCTCCTGTTCTTGCGGCGGACGATAGGGCGGTCGACCCTGGCTGTTACCCGCTTTCCTGAACGCGTCAAGCTTCACAATCGGGGCGGGATGAAGAGCCGTCGTTCATCCTGGTCTAACATTTGGTTTTTGCAGCATGATCTCATCCGAAAACTCTGCAACTTTTTGCTGCGCTGACCTTCGGTTCGGGATCACGGTGCTTGGTTTCTGCAGCATGATCTTATCCGAAAAGTCTGCAACTTTTCGGGATCATGCTGTAGCGTCTCTTCATGAACTCGGACATCGTCGATCTACGCTCCTTCTACGCATCGCTAATCGGCCGGCTGGCGGAGCGCGCGATCGCAGTGGCCCTTGCGGAGGTGTGGGCGAATCTGCCCAACGAGCGGCTGGTCGGCCTGGGTTACGCGCTGCCCTGGCTCGACCGATTCGGATACGACGCCGAACGCGTCTTTGCCTTCATGCCCGGCACGCAAGGCGCGGTGAGCTGGCCGCCCGGCGGCCCGTCGACGACCGCGATGGTGTTCGACGAGGAACTGCCGCTACCGGATTCCGCGATCGACCGGATCCTGCTCGTCCACCTCCTCGAACATTCCGAAAACCCCCGCGAGACCTTGAAGGAGATCTGGCGCGTGCTCGCCCCCGGCGGTCGTGTGGTGATCGTGGTGCCGAACCGGCGTGGCGTATGGGCACGATTCGAGCACACGCCCTTCGGCACAGGTCGGCCTTTTTCTCGCGCGCAGCTCACCGAACTGCTCAGGGAAACCAATTTCACCCCAAGCTCCTGGAGCGAGGCTCTCTGCTTCCCGCCGTCGAAGCGGCGCTGGGTGATGCGCTTCCATCACCTGCTCGAGCGGACCGGCAGACGGTTCTGGCCGATATTTGCCGGTGTCGTGATCGTGGAGGCTCAGAAACGGCTGTACCAGGGCATCCCTGTCACGCAGCGCGCCTCCCGCCGCGTTTTCGTGCCGGTCCTTTCGCCGCAGGGCGCAGCCGGGGCGGCGGCGCGGCAGGGAATGGTGAGTAGCGAGTGGCGAGTAGCGAATAGTGAATAGTGAATAGTGAATAGTGAATAGTGCCTTCTATCTCAGCAATCCGCTGCTGTCATTCACCATTCACCATTCACCATTCACCATTCACTATTCACTATTCGCTATTCGCTATTCTTCCCAATCTTCTCCACGTCATAAGGCGCGGTTTGGTAGACTTGGTTGATCCAATTGCCGAAGAGCAGATGTGCGTGCGAGCGCCAGCGGTTGAGCGGCGGCCGGCTTGGATTGTCTTCGGGAAAATATCCGTGCGGCACCTCGATCGGCGTGCCGGCGGCTACGTCGCGGTCATACTCTTCCTTGAGCGACGTGGAGTCGTATTCGATGTGGTTGAACATATAGAGCCGGTTGCCGGTCTTTTCGGCAATCAGGCTGGGCCCGGTTTCATCTGAATCCATGAGCATCTCCAGGCCCGAGCCGGCAGGAATGTCGGCGGCTCGCACCTCCGTCCAGCGCGAAACAGGAATGGCGAAGTCGTCCGAGAAGCCGGCGAGATAGGGCGAGGCCGGAGCGTTGTTGCGATGGCGGAAGACGCCGAAGGCCTTTTTCTCAAGCGTATGTTTGGGAACGCCATGGAAATACCGGGCTGCCGCCATTGCTCCCCAGCAGATGAAGAAGGAGGAATGGACGTGGGACGTGGTCCAATCGAAGATGCGCGTCAGCTCGTCCCAATAGGTGACCTCCTCGAAGGGCAGGAGCTCGATGGGCGCGCCGGTCACGATAAACCCATCGAATCTGCGCCCCGCTACCTCCTCCCACGTCTGGTAGAAGGAGATGAGATGGTCCTCCGGCGTGTTCTTGGCCTTGTGATTGCCGATGCGCACCAAGGTCAGTTCCACCTGAAGGGGCGTGGCGCCGATCAGCCGTGCGAACTGCGTCTCCGTGCGGATCTTGTTGGGCATGAGGTTCAAGAGCCCGATCTGCAGCGGACGAATATCCTGCCGCAGCGCCGTCCGTTCGTCCATCACCGATACGCCCTCGCGCACGAGCACGTCGTGGGCGGGAAGCTGATTGGGAATTTTGATAGGCATGCGTAAGCTCTAAACAACAAAAAACCGGCGGCGAAAGTCGCAACCGGTCCAAATGGCCTCTGGGCCTTACGGTCCTTTAGCGACTTCTTTAACGTGGCTGCAAGCCGACCGGCCAAATCACCACGGAACACTGCACATTTAGAGCCGCCAAACCTTTGCGTCAACAAGGAAGCTTTGCTAGACGCATCGCACATCCTGACAGAGAGTCTTCCCGTGAACAAACCGTTGCGCCCCTTGCCGAAAACCGGCGTCCTGGACATCGCACCCTACGTGCCCGGCAAGAGCACCGCGCCTGCCGGTGTCGCGAAGGTCCATAAGCTCTCGTCCAATGAGAACCCGCTCGGCGCCTCGCCAGCGGCGATCGAGGCAGTGAAGAAGCTTGCCGCCAAGATGGAGTTTTATCCCGACGGCTCGGCGCAGCGGCTGCGCCAGGCGATCGGCGCCGCGCATGGGCTCAATCCCGACAACATCGTCTGCTCGAACGGCTCCGACGAAATCATCGGGCTTTTAGCGCAGACCTATCTCGGGCCGGGCGACGAGGGCATCATCACCGAGCATGGCTTCCTCGTCTATCGCAATTACATCCAGGCGGCGAGCGCCGTCCCGGTCGTGGCCAAGGAAAGCAACGAGCGCGCCGATGTCGACGCCATCCTCGCGGCGGTCACCGACAGAACGAAGATCGTCTTCCTTGCTAACCCGAACAACCCGACCGGCACCTATCTCCCGTTCGAGGAGGTGCGCCGGCTGCATTCGGCGCTGCCGAAAAGCGTGCTCCTGCTGCTCGACGCGGCCTACGCGGAATATGTCCGCCGCAACGACTACGAGGCCGGAATCGAGCTTGTCTCGTCGTCCGAGAACGTCGTTATGACGCGCACCTTCTCGAAGGTGCATGGGCTAGGCGGGATGCGCATCGGCTGGGTCTATGCGCCCGGCCATATCGTAGATGCACTGAACCGCATGCGCGGGCCGTTCAACGTCAACGCCGCCGCGATCGAGGCTGGCGTCGCCGCAATGGGCGACCGGGACCATGTCGAGGCGAGTGTCGCGCACAATAGCGAGTGGCTGCCCTGGGTGGTGGCGGAGCTCACCACGCTCGGCCTGAGAGTCACTCCGAGTGTCGGCAATTTCGTGCTCGTTCATTTCCTGGACGACGGCAAGCACACGGCGGAAGTGGCCGACGATTATCTCACCCAGCGTGGCTATATCCTGCGGCGCGTCTCGGCCTACGGCTTTCCGAATGCCCTGCGCATGACGGTCGGCACCGAAGAGGCCAATCGTGGCGTCATTTCGGCTCTTTCTGAATTCTTGAAGAGCTGATTGAGAGTTCGGAACAGATGTCGCGCCCCTTCGCGCCCCCCTCTGTCCTGCCGGACATCTCCCCCACAAGGGGGGAGATTGCGCCTTCACCTATGATTTCGCCAATCTCCAAGGATGGCGGTTGGCGAAACCAAAGCGGCCGGCCAATCTCCCCCCTTGTGGGGGAGATGTCCGGCAGGACAGAGGGGGGCGCGAAGGGGCGCGGTCGTCTCCGCCATTCCATCAATGCCACACCGGTCCAAGCCCTTGTCTGATCCTCTTTTCAACAAAATCGCCCTCATAGGCATCGGCCTCATCGGCTCGTCTCTTGCCCGCGTCGTGCGGCGCGAGAAGCTTGCCGGCCACATCGCCATCTCGACCCGCAGCGCAGCGACGCTCAAGCGCGCCGAGGAGCTTCGTCTCGGGGATTCCTATTTCGTGGACCCCGGTGATGCCGTGCGCGGGGCCGACCTCATCATCATCTCGGTCCCTGTCGGCTCGTCAGGCGAGGTCGCTCAAGCCATAGCGCCGGCGCTCAAGCCGGGGGCGATCCTCACCGATGTCGGCTCGACCAAGCGTTCGGTCATTGCGCAAGTCGAGCCGCACGTGCCGGAAGGCGTTCATTTCATTCCGGGCCATCCGCTGGCCGGCACGGAGAAATCGGGACCAGACGCCGGCTTTGCCGATCTCTTCGAGAACCGCTGGTGCATCTTCACGCCGCTGCCCGGCACCGACACTGAAGCGCTCGAACGCCTGTCGGAGTTCTGGCGCCGTTGCGGCTCCAATATCGATACCATGGATGCCGAGCATCACGACATGGTGCTCGCCATCGTGTCGCACCTGCCGCACATCATTGCCTACAACATCGTCGGGACGGCCGACGACCTGCAAGCGGTGACCAAGACGGAAGTCATCAAATATTCGGCCTCCGGCTTCCGCGATTTCACGCGCCTGGCCGCCTCTGACCCGACCATGTGGCGCGACGTGTGCCTGCACAACAGGGACGCGATCCTCGAAATGCTGGCGCGCTTCTCGGAGGATCTGTCGTCTTTGCAGCGGGCGATCCGATGGGGCGATGGCGACAAGCTATTCGACCTCTTCACCCGCACGCGCGCCATACGGCGGTCGATCATCGAAGCGGGGCAGGAGATCGACGCGCCCGATTTCGGCCGCCAGGCGGTCGAGCACCCGCAGGGCCTCGATCAGGTGAAGAAATCATAGAGCAGGATGAATCGGATCGGATTCATTCATCCTGCTCTAAGTCTTTGTTTTGACGCATGATCTTATCCGAAAGGTCTGCAACTTTTTTTGCGTCGCTGACCTTCGGTTCGGGATCATGCTATAGAGGCGGGATCACGCCGAGCGGGATGAAGCCGAGCGTCGCCTTGCCCCCCTTTACCTTCAGCGGCAGCGATGGGTTGCTGCCGAGTACCGCAAGGCCGCCGAAGCTCGACCTGATCTGATCGGCATTGGACGGAAAAGCCTGCGCAAGGTGCTCGGCAAGCGCTTTCGGGTTGTGAATCGTGACCTTCAGGTCGGCATCCAGCAGTCCGTCATTGGCCACCGAGAACGGCCCGGATAGCGAGAGACCGGTCTGCGTGTCAGCGGAAAGGTCGAATGTCCGGATCGTGCCGGAATGACCGCGCAGGCTGTTCTCTCCGGACAGCACGAGATTCACGCCACCCACGATCGTGAGGTCGGCCGCGCCGGCGAACGGCGGCAGGCGCACCCCTTGCGTCAGCGTCGGATCAATCGCTGCATCGGTGATGCTTGCGGCCAGGTCGAGATCGCCATCAGTGCGGCGCGCATGCACTTCCACATGGGTGGCGCCGAACAGGCTTGCCGCCGAACCGCCTGCAGCCGCCTTCACGGCAAGCTTGTCGATTGCGGTCGATACGCGCTCGGGAAAGTCGGTCGCAAGCCGCACGCTGGCGCGCAGCTTGTCCCAATCGAAGCCGAGCGCGCCGATATTGGGCGCCGTCACCATGGCCGGGCTGTCCAGTTCCGCGACGATATGGAGGGGATCGTAGACCTGCGCCGCGGAACGGAACGCGGCCGCGGATGCCGTGAGACCTTGCCGCGAATCTTCGTAGCGCACGCTGTCGCAGAACAAGCCTATGCGGAACGGGAAGCCTCGCGCCCTGGGCTTCGTGCAGTCGGCCGCTGTGCCGTTACGGTTCAACGAGGCAATGACTGTCGCGACCGTCGTCTCCAGCCTGTTCGCAAAATAGAACCAGGCGATGCTGTAGCCGCCGAACAGGATCACAATGAAGACGGTGAGCCAGAAGAAGCGGCGGTTATAGTTTGGTTTCGCTTTGCTTGACGCCATCCAATGGTTCTCGCTAACGGATGATCCCGAACCCAAGGTCACGCAGCAAAAGCTGCAGATTTTGGGACAAGATCACGAGGTAATACAAACAGTTAGGGCAGTGGGGCGCCCCTTCTCCATTCGCCCCGTCCTAAACCACCATGTCGCGGCGACCGCCGCAATCCTACTGGCTAGCCGATATGGGCGATTTTTGGGTGTTTGGATACGGTTCGCTGATGTGGCGGCCAGGCTTTGCGCATGTCGAGACCGCGCGGGCGCGGTTATTCGGGTTTCGCCGCTCGCTCTGCGTCTACTCCTGGGTGCATCGGGGCACCGAGGCGCGGCCGGGTCTGGTGCTGGGCCTCGACAGGGGCGGGTCATGCATCGGGCTAGCTTTCCGCGTGCCGGGCGAATTGCGCGACGAGGTGATCGCCTACCTGCACGAGCGCGAGCTCGTCACCAGCGTCTATCTCGAAAGGCTGCTGCCTGTGCGGCTCGACACCGGCGCGAGCGCTATGGCGCTCTGCTATGTCGTCGACCGAACGCACAAACAATATGCCGGCTGCCTCTCGGTCGAGGAGGCTGCCCAGGTCGTATCCGGCGGTGTCGGCCAGTCCGGCCGCAACGAGGAATATCTCTTCAACACGGTCAACCATCTGGAAGCGCTCGGCATACGCGATCACTGGCTGGAGAGCGTCGCCTCGCGCGTCCGGGAAGAGGCTTCACCCGTACCGGCACGAAGATACGGCAGCGGCCCCTGAAATGTCGTCTAAGGGAGCATGAACCCGCGCCTGATGCGACGCCGAAGCTCACCGACTGTTTAGCTGCGCTGACCTTCGCTCCGGGATCGTGCTCTAACGATAGCGTGAGGATTGGCGGTTTGAACTTCAGGCGGGCGGCGAGTAGGTTCGGGCCGCTTCCTCCTCGCATGATTCCACGGAGATATGGTCATGGAAAAACGGCGTCTCGGTCGGACCGGCCTCGCAATCGCGCCGCTGGTGCTCGGCGGCAATGTGTTCGGCTGGACGGCCGACGAGAAGACCTCCTTCGACCTGCTCGATCGCTTCTTCGATGCCGGATTCAACGCGATCGACACGGCCGATGCCTATTCGCGCTGGGTGCCCGGCAATAAAGGCGGGGAGTCGGAGACCATCATCGGCAACTGGATGAAGAGCCGCAAGAACCGCGACAGGGTCATCGTCATCACCAAGGTCGGCTCTGACATGGGGCAGGGCAAGAAGGACCTTTCCGCTACATGGATCGAAAAGGAATCCGAGGCGTCGCTGAAAAGACTGCAGACCGACGTCATCGACCTCTATCTTTCGCACTGGCCGGATCCAACCGTTCCTTATGACGAGACGCTCGGGGCTTATCAGAAGCTGATCGAGCAGGGCAAAATCCGCAGTATCGGGGCGTCCAATCTCGATGCTTCCCAACTTGAGACGGCGCTCAAGGTGGCTTCGCAGAAATCGCTGCCGCGCTACGAGGTGCTGCAGCCCGAATATAATCTCTACGACCGGTCGAGCTTCGACGGCCCGTTGCGCGACCTCTGCGTAAGGGAGGAACTCGGGGTCATAAGCTATTACGGCCTCGCCAAAGGCTTCCTGAGCGGCAAGTACCGCAGCAAGGCCGATCTTGGCAAAAGCCCGCGCGGCGGCGGGGTCGAGCAATATCTCGATCAGCGCGGCTTTCGCATCCTCAAGGCGCTCGACGCCGTCTCGGGGCGGCATTCGGCCAAGCCGGCGGAGGTAGCGCTTGCGTGGATTATCGCGCGGCCGGGCGTCACCGCCCCGATCGCCAGCGCGACCTCGCTGCCGCAAGTCGAAAGCCTGATCCGTGCCGCGGAGCTGAAGCTCAGCGCGGCTGATATTGCGGAGCTGGACGCGGCGAGCGCGTTGTAGGGCTGCGTCGCGCGGCTTGGCGCTGGGGGACAGTTTACTTTTTTCCGCTTGCGCCAGCTTTGAGCCGCCACGGCCTTTCTGCGGAAAAAAGTAAACTAAACTGTCCCGGCTACTTCCTTGCCGGCGCTCGCTTGTCAGCCTGCCACCTCCACGCCCAGCTCCCTCAGCCGCTTTACTGCCGTCGGTGGGAGCCGGGGCGGATTCTCGGAACGCGCTGCCTCGATCAGCAATTGGTCGCAGGCGGTCTCGGTGTCCCCGATCAGCCGGCCCATGAATTCCTCCTTGCTGAGCCCTGGCGGGATGGGTTTCAAGAAGCGTGCATGAATCGTTCCGGGATAGCGCAGGAAGGCGCGGCGCGGCCAATAGAGCCCGGCGACATGGGCGACCGGCACCACGGGGACGCCGAGCTGAGAATAGAGCTCGACGATGCCGTATTTATAGGCCGGCTCGGCGCCTGGCGGCCGGCGCGTGCCTTCCGGATAGATGATGAGCTGGCGGCTGTTCAGCGCAAGCTCTTCCTTGGTGGCCCTCACCACGGCCCGCAGGGCCTTGGCGCGGCTGCCACGGTCGACCGGGATCATGCGCATCTTGGCGATATACCAGCCGAAGAAGGGGATCCACATCAGCTCGCGCTTCAATATGTAGAGCCCGTCATCGATATAGGGGAGGAAGGCGATCGCATCCCAGAAGGACTGGTGCTTCGGCGCAAGGATATATGAGCCTTCAGGCAGGTTCTCCTGTCCGGTAATCTCGACCTTCGTGCCGGCGAGCTTCTCGTGCAGCCAGAGGGAGCTACGCACCCAGAGTTTGGGGACGAACCAGGCCTTATGGCGCGGCCAGAGGAAGTAGAGCGGCGTCCACAGGATCATCTGCGCGATCAGGTTCGCGTAAAAGGCGATGTTGAAGACGAGCGAACGGAGAACGAGCATGAGGCGGCGCCGGAAATATGGACAGGCGCCGTTGGTTACACCATGCGTAAAAAAAGGAAAGCTTCGCGAACGGGCTCACGCAGCCGTCAGCCTCCGGCCGCGACCGCCGCATCGACCACGGTGAGATTGCCCGGTTTGGCGTTGGGGGGCTGGACAAGGCCGCGCAGGATCGCCGCCAGATATTTCGTGTATTCGGTCAGCAGCACGCGGATCGCGTCGGGCTTGCCCATCCAGCCGCCATTGTCGAGCCGGCTGTTCACGACAGGATAGGGTTCTAGCCTGGCCTTCTGCAGCAGGCGGTGCATCTCGAGCAGGCTTCGCGGCATGTGGTAGTTGTTGGTGACGAGGATAATGCTCTGATAGGCATGTGCCTCGACCCATTTGGCGCTCTCCTCGGCATTGCCGATCGTGTCCAGCGCGGCGTTGTCTATGTCGACGCAGCATCTGAAGAGCTGCCTGTCGGCGCCGGTCGCCGCGCGCAGCGCCTCGCGGCTCGCGGTCGGGTTGACGCCGCTGATCAGCAGCCTTTCACCCTTGCCGGACTTCAGCAGGTCGAGGGCGGCGTCTATCCGCGACTGTCCACCGGTGAGCACGATGATCGCGTCGGCAGCGGCCATGTCTTTGGGCGCGGCCAGGCTGCCGACATGGTCTGCAAACAGTGCGAAGCCGCCGAGGAAGGACACGCAAAGCAACGAGAGTATTATCGCCGCATATTTCACGGTGTTGACCGTGCGCAGGCGCCAAGCCGACTGGCTGAAACTGTTCCCCTTCCCCGGCCGGCCGTTTGCCGACAACGGGAAATCCTGTCCCTTCATGGCCACAGGAATAACCCCGAATTGCGCCAAAGAACAGGGTGGAGGGCAAGAAAACGCCGGGGTCCGTGTGCCGCGGTCCGAAACGTCATCGCCTATCCTCCATCGGGCGTGCGCATGTCGATGTCGGCGAGATAGGACACCACCGTGATGTGCGAGGTGATCGCGGTCAGCGCCCCGATCACCAGCACGATCAGCGCCACCCCGAGATAGCCGCTGAGCCCAATTGCGAAATTGCCGAACAGCGCGCTGGTCTGATCGCCTTCCGGCGTGGCGAAATTCATCGACGACCACCAGGAGAAACCGATGAAGACGACCACCGCTGCGGCGCCGCCGGCGATCGCCCCTTTCATGCCGGTGACTAGGAAATGGCGACGGAATTCGGCCGCGATGAAGGTCGCTTCGGCGCCGACGAAATGCAGCACCTCGATGATATGGCCGTTGCCGGCCATCGCGCCGCGCGTCGCGAAGACCACCGAGAGCACCGTCGCCGAAAGCATCAGGATCAGCACCGCCATGCCGATCGTCACCGTGGTGCGCGCCATCGCGACCAGTCGGTCGACCCAGGTGCGGTGATCGTCCAAGGTCGCCGTCGGCACTTCGGGAGTGATCATCGCCCGCATCTGCTCGAAATCGGGCGGGTGATCCTCGTCAATTGTGATGACGACGAGCCGCGGCACCGGCAGGTCGTCGACATCGAGGCCAGCGCCGAGCCACGGCTCCAGAAGCCGCGCCGTGGCCTCCCGGTCGACGATGTGGGCATTCCGCACGCCGGCAAAGCCGCTGGCGATACGCGACACGGTTTCGAGCGCCGCGTCCATGTCGACCCCGTCAGCGGGCTTCACCTGGATCGTCGCTTCGCGCGAGATCTGGCTTTCCCAGATCACTGCCGAACTGCTGACAAGGGTCACACCCCCCAGCGTCAGGCAGGAAAGGAACGTCATGATGGCGATGACGGAGATCAGCGAGCGGCCCGCAACGTTCTGCGAGGGAACGATCGGCGCGGTCTTGCGCTGCGGCCGCGCCACGGGCATCGGTCTTGGCGGGGGGGCCTCGGCGGCCGCCTGGCCTGCGTGTTCGGCTTCCTCAATCATGAATTTCCAGCCTTCCCGCATTGAGAACCATGCGGCGCGCCTCGACCTGGTCCATCAGGCCGAGGTCGTGGGTGGCGATGACGACAGCCGTCCCCAGCCGGTTGAGCTCGATGAAGAGGCGGAGCAGCCGCCGCGCCAGCGGCGGATCGACATTGCCGGTCGGCTCGTCGGCAAGCAGTATCTCCGGCTGTTCGATGAGCGCCCGGGCGATCGCGGCGCGCTGCTTCTCGCCGCCCGACAGCACCGGAGGCAACACATGCATGCGCTCGCCGAGGCCGACCCATCGCAACAGTTCCGTCACGTCGGAACGGTAGCTGGCCTCCTCGCGGCCACGAACGCGCAGCGGCAGCGCGACATTCTCGTAGGTGGTCATATGGTCCAGCAAGCGGAAGTCCTGGAACACCACGCCGATCCGCCGCCGCAACAGGGGCAGCTCCTGCTTGGTGATGCGCGAGCGGTCCTTGCCGAAGATGGTGACCAGCCCGCGAGTCGGCTTGAGCGCCAGGAACAAAAGCCGGAGCAGCGTCGTCTTGCCCGCGCCCGAAGGCCCGCTCAGAAACTGGAACGAGCGCTCCGGGATATGAAAGGAGATGTCGCGGAGGATTTCCGGACCCATCCCGTACCGCAGGCCTACATTCTCGAAGCGGATCACTGGAGCGACCTTGTTGGGGCGACCTTCATTGGGCGGTCTTCTGATTTTGGCGGCTTTTCCGGCAGCCTTCGCCCGACGCAAATGCTGTCCGCGCCGCAGCCTGGAACCATGGTCCGGCGTGGTTAATGGCGGGTTAATTTCGTCCATTCCGGCCGGCTTTGCCCAGCCTTTGGTCGCGAAAGATTAACCATTTTCGTTTACGCCTGAGAAACGAACCCGAAGGAGGGCGTCGCCGCATGTCAGACGAGCGCAACGCACGCCCGGTTTCCGGCGAAATCATGACCGCAGGCACTGTCGCAACGGAACCCGCCAGGGCCGGCGCGCGCGCGCTCGATGTGGTAGATGCCGAATTCGAGACGCTGCGCTCCGATCCGGCCGAACGCCTGCCGGCCGTGCCGCTCAAGCCCGCGATCGCCACGGTGGTGCCACCTGCGCAAGGCCTCGACACTCTGCGCCGGAGCGATGCTGCGAGCGCAGCGCGCGGCGGCCCGATCTTCTGGACTGCCGGACTGGCTGTCGCGGTCGGCGCATTCTGGGTTTCCGGCGGGCATGCGCTGCTGCGACAGGCCCCGTTCATGCCCGGCGCGCCGCAGATCCAGCCGGCCAATCCTATGAGGATCTCCGGCGTCACCTCCCGCATCGAGGATCATGCCGGGCGCATGATCCTGTTCGTCGACGGCAAGGCTCTCAACGACGGTGCACAAAATCGCGCTCTCCCCCCGATCGAGATCAGTGTCACGGCCAATGACGGTCACATTGTGCGCTACAATCTGGGGACATCGCAGCATCCGCTCGGGGCCGGCGGCGAGATCAGCTTTTCCAGCCGGTTCGAAGCGCCTAAGGAGGGAGTGAAGTCGATATCTGTCGCGTTCAAGGAGTAGAGCAATGCCGATCGTGAGGGGCAAGGATATCGAGGTGCTGTTCTCGGCTTCGGCGATCGCAAGGCGCAATCTCGAGCTCGCGAAGGAGGTCGCCTCGCGCGACTATCACGACCTGCTGGTCATCTCGATTCTGAAGGGCTCGTTCATCTTTGCGGCCGACCTGATCCGGGCCATGCATGACACCGGTCTGTCGCCGGAGGTCGAGTTCATCTTCATCTCAAGCTACGGCAAAGGGACGGTAAGCGGCGAGGTGAAGATCCTGCGCGACATCGACAACGACGTCGCCGGCCGTGACGTTCTCCTGATCGACGACATTCTGGAATCGGGCAAGACGCTGCAATATACGCGCAACCTGATGCTCGACCGCGGCGCGAGAAGCGTCGCCATCGCCGTTTTGCTCGACAAGACGACGCGGCGGCAGACCGCCCTCGAGGCAGATTTCGTCGGCTTCGAGTGCCCTGATTCTTTCGTGGTCGGCTATGGCATGGACGTCGCCCACGCTTTTCGTGAACTGCCGTTCGTAGGCGTGGTCAAAGGCGACGCCTGAACGCGGCGAGCAGCGGAAGCGGCCATCTGCCTGTGCCAAACGAGGCGCCCTTCCCGCGCGATTCAGGGAACGTCAAGTTTTAGCGGCAATAGTCTTGTCCATGGCACACATTCTTATCGTCGAGGACGAAGAGTCCGTCCGTATTCTTGTCGCCCGCGCCCTTGAGCAGGCTGGGCACAGCGTTGCCGTCGCTGAAGACGGCGAGCACGGCTTGTCGAAAATAATCGAGGCCAGCGGCCGCTTCGACCTCGTCATTTCGGATATCCGCATGCCCGGCATGGACGGGATCGAGATGGCAAAGGCCGCCGCTCGGCGTTTTCCGGGGCTGCGCATCCTGCTCGTCACCGGCTATGCCGATCAGCGCGAACGGGCTGCAGACCTCGACGGCGTCGTCATCGACGTCCTGATGAAACCCTTCACGCTCGCCGAAATCCGCGCTCGCGCAGCAAGCGCGCTCGCTCAGCCGGTCACCGCCTGACGACCTGAATCGCGTTCGGTCGGCAGTGCGCGGGTTCCGGCTGCGACCATGATCGCGCCCACAGATTGACTCCAGGCACTGCCGTCGCGCATCGATATGCGATGGCACCCCATCCAGACGCCCGTTCTCATCTGAGCCCGCTTCCCAGGCCGAGCGAGCTCTGCCGTTTTCCGGCGACTGCTCTGGCCAGGATGATCGCAGAGCGGCAGGTCTCGGCGTCCGAAGTGGTGGCTGCCTATCTCGACCGCATCGACGAGGTGAACGGAACAGTCAACGCGATCGTCTCGCTGCGCAGCCGCGGGCAGATCCTCGCGGAGGCGAAAGCGGCCGACGCGGCGCAGGCGGCCGGCGTGAGGCCAGGGCCTCTTCATGGCCTGCCGATCGCGATTAAGGACCTCGCGCAGACCAAGGGCTTGAGGACGACATTCGGCTCGCGCATTTTTGCGGATTTCGTACCCGAGGAAGACAGCTACTTCGTCTCGCGCATGCGCGATGCAGGCGCCATCATCATCGGCAAGACCAACGTGCCGGAATTCGGTTTCGGCTCGCAGACCTACAACGACGTGTTCGGCGCGACACGCAACGCCTTCGACCCCAGGCTGAGTTCGGGCGGATCGAGCGGCGGCGCAGCCGTGGCACTGGCACTCCACATGGTACCGCTTGCCGACGGCAGCGATCTCTGTGGATCATTGCGCAACCCGGCCGGCTGGAACAACGTCTTCGGCTTTCGCACGTCGCCGGGCAGGGTGGCTGCCGGTCCTTCCACAGAACTGTATCTGTCGCAGATGAGCGTGGAGGGGCCGATGGCGCGCAGCGTCGCCGATCTCGCGCTGCTGCTCGGTGTCCAGGCCGGCTACGACCCGCGCTCGCCGCTGTCGCTGGATGGCGATTTCAGAAGCTCGGCCGAGAAACGCAAAGAGATGCCCTGGCGGATCGCCTGGCTTGGCGATCTCGGTGGTCATCTGCCGATGGAAGACGGTGTTCTCGATGCCTGCGAATCGGCGCTCAGAGGGGCGGAGGCGGGTTCGTTCCGCATTGAGCCGGTCATTCCGGATTTCGACTACGAAGGTCTGTGGGAGGCGTTCGTGATGCTGCGCCATGCGAGCTCCGGCATGTCGCTCAAGATCCACTACGACGATGCTCAGCAGCGAGAGCTGCTGAAGCCGGAGGCGATCTGGGAAATCGAGGGCGGACTCAGCCTCACCGCGCCTCAAATCTATGCCGCTTCGACCGTCCGCTCGGCCTGGTACAAGACCGTGCTTAGCCTCTTCGAGCGTTACGACTTATTGGCGCTGCCCACAGCGCAGGTCTTTGCCTTCGATGCCGAGCTGCATTGGCCGGCCGAGATCGCCGGACGCGGAATGGACAGCTACCATCGCTGGATGGAGGTGACGGCGCTCGCCACAATGGCGGGCTGCCCAGCGATCGCCGTTCCGGCCGGTTTTGACGTCAGCGGGAGGTCGATGGGCATCCAGCTCATCGGCCGTCCGCGCGCCGATGCCGAAGTGCTCAGCGCCGCTGCAAGCTATGAACAGGTCTGTGGGATCAAGGCCGGGGCGTAAGGCCGACCCTATTTCATCTCCAGCAAGCGCTCGAGATAGTCGCGCTCGATCTGCGGGCTGAGCGTGTTGCCGAGCCGCTGACGGATCGCATCGAGGATCTGCCGGGCGCGCTGCACATCGATCTCATCGGGAACCTTGGTTCCCGTGCCGTCGTCCGGCCCGTTGGTCGCACGCGGCCTGCCCAGCGGATCGCGGTCGGCACCCTGCTGGCGCTGGCCCCGGCCGTTGCCGCCCTGGTCGCCCTGCATGGCCTGCTGCATCTGCTGCATCATGTCCTGCGCGCCTTTCCTCAGCGCCTCGAGCGCGCGTCCCTGCTGGCCGACCGCGTCCTGGCCACGGTTGTCGCCGAGCGCGGTTTCGGCCTGGCCCATGGCGTCGCCCGCCTCGCCGAAGCCTTGACCCGGCTGGATGCCCAAGCCGCGCAAATCCTTCTGGAGTTGCTCCAGTTGGCCACGCAAGTCGCCTTGGCCCTGCTGCAGCTGCTTCATGGCATCCGCAAAATCCTGAGGCGACATGCCCTGTCTGTTCTGGCCGCGACCCTCCTGGCCCTGATCGCCCGGCTGGCCTTCCTGATTCTGCTGACCGAACTGCTGGTCTCCATTTTGTCCGCGCTGGTCCTGTCCGTTCTGGCCCTGCTGCCCGCGCTCCATCTGGTCCATGCGGAAAGTTTCGTTCATCATCTCCTGCTGGCGCCGCATGATCTCGCCGAGCTTGTTCATCTGCTGATTCATCTCACCCTGCTGGCCGTTGCCGCCTTTCTGCTGGCCGCGGCCTGCCTGCAGGTTGTTCATCATCTCCTCGAGCTGCGAAAGAAGCTGCTGGGCCTGGTCCTTGTTGCCGGATTTCGCCAAGTTTTCGATCTGGTCCATCATCCTTTCAAGATCACTCTGGCGCAGCTCCTGCCCAGGCTGCATCTGGTTGGCGAGATTCGGATTCTTCTGCGCGCGCTCGGCGAACTCGCGCAGGAAGTCGTTCATCGCCTGGCGCAGCTCCTTCATGAGCTTGTCGATTTCCTGATCGCTCGCGCCGCGCTGCAGCGCATCTTTGAGGGCCTGCTGCGCCTGGCGGAGCCGCTTCTCGGCGGCAGAAAGGTCGCCATCCTCGATGCCGAGCGCGATTTGCCAGAGATAGGAGACGACGTCGCGCATCGCGTCGTCGTTGCCGG
Organism: Mesorhizobium sp. BAC0120; assembly: GCF_033542235.1. Classification (NCBI taxonomy): domain Bacteria; kingdom Pseudomonadati; phylum Pseudomonadota; class Alphaproteobacteria; order Hyphomicrobiales; family Phyllobacteriaceae; genus Mesorhizobium; species Mesorhizobium sp. BAC0120. The sequence continues at coordinate 58,243 of NZ_JAWRCU010000023.1, forward strand.
CGAGCTTGAGGCGCGTATGAGCGCTTATCAGGGCCAGATAGTGGGACATGTTGTCGAAAGTGTCCTCTGGCCTCAGAGTGATCGCTTCCATCAGATCGAGCACACGCCTCTTCTGATGAGTGTCGAGCGCGAGCAGCCGGCGCTGCTCGACCACCGCCCTGGCCAGCGGGTTGGAGAAGGGCCGCTCAGGCAAGATGATCGTCTTGGTCGCGCTTTTCGCCTCCTGCCCGGCAGCGTCGACAGCCCTGAGCGTGATCCTGACCGGGGCGCCGGCCCACACATGCTCGGTAAGGTCGCGCGTGGTCTTGGCAACGTTGTTTTTTGCACCGCGCCGCGGCAAGGCAAGCTGCATCTCAGGCGCCTTGTAGAGCGGGTAGGCGTCCTTGGCGGGCGGCTGGGCAAGCTCGAACTCGGTCGTTGCAGAGCTTGCGCCGTAGTCGTCGTCGATCTCGTAATTCAGCTCCAGCGTGCCGTTCAACGCCTGTTTGGGCTCGCCGACGAATTTGATCGTCGGCGGCCTGTCGGGGATCACAGTGAAAGTCCAGCTTTCCATGTCGCTGCCGCCGGACTGAAGCGTCAGCGTGCCGTCGGTTGTCAGCTTGCCCGCAAACTGCCTTGCCGCCTGTGAGCCTGTCGTGGCGGTAACTGCCTGCCCTGCTGCCCGTTCGATCTGTGTGTTGGCGGCGATCTCGCGCATATTGCCGGACGCATCCGTATAGCTCAGCGTCTCGTCGCCCGAGCCGCCCGTGACCCGTAGCGCCACCTCACTTCCGGCCGGCACGGTGACCGTGCTGCCGGCATTGGCGTTCGCATTTTTGGCGTTGGCATTCGAAGTCAGGAAGATCGGCGCCTTGCCCGTATAGGCGGGCGGAGTTACCCAGGCATCGATGCGCGGCGGAATCGAATCCATGCCGACCCTGGCGCGGAAAGCATCTCGCGGGCTGCCGCCGAAGGGGCTGAAGGAGAAGCCGAAAGCGACGATGAAGAGAAGCGCAACCGCGGCGCGCAACGCCCAGGGGTCGCGCTCGGGAACGCGGGTAAGCGGCAGGTCGCCGGAAACGCCGGCAAGCCGCTCGGCCATCCTCTTCTGGTGCTCGCGCCAGAGCGCGTCGGCGAAGGCGCTGCGGCTCCCGCCGGGCCGGTCCGATTGCGCGGATAGCGGATTGTGCTCCAGCCTGTTGGCAGCCTCGATGCGCCGGTCGATCTCGGCGCTCGTCGGCATCCTGAAGAAGCGCAGCATATAAAGGGCCGCCAGCGCGGCAAGGCCGAACACGGCCGCGAGGCCAAGCCGTACCAGGTCGGGCAACAGCCTGAACAGCCCCAGCCAGGAAAGGCTCAGGAAAAGCGCGATAACCAGCAGGAGCGGCAGGACCAGCGGCCAAAGCCGTTCGAGAATTACCGCGATCTTTGTCGCGATGCGGGTGCGGACAAGCCGTCCGGTGTGAGCGTTGGTATCGCTGACGCTTTTTGCCTCGGTCATCGGCCCTTTCCGGGTCGCGCGACGGCGCGGTACGGCGCCGCCTTCAGGACACAAGATTAAGCTCCCAACATAACATCAATAACGGCGAAGGCGAGGCGCGGTTACAAGATCGTGAACGGCCGGTCGCGGCGGAGGAAGCCCTTCGGGCGGCCCTGGGCACGCGTTCGGCGAGCCGCCAATGTCTGCCGAAAACCCATTGTCCGCGACAGGTTGCCATCGCAAACCCATGGGTACCTTGCGGAAATCTGATCAGACCCAGTCGGGAACCGAATCCTGCCCGATGAGCTGCTCGTAGGTCTGGCGTGGCCGAATGACGTGGAAACGATCGCCATCGACCAGCACTTCCGGGACAAGAAGCCGCGAATTGTACGTGCCCGCTTGCACGGCACCGTATGCGCCGGCAGTCGCGAAGGCGATCAGCTCGCCCGCCTCGAGGCGCGGAAGGTCGCGATCGAGAGCCAGGAAGTCGCCGGTCTCGCAGACCGGACCGACGACGTCCGCGACCATTCGTTGCCGGTGCACAGCCGCTTCGTCAACCGGTCTGATGTCGTGGAAGGCATCGTAGAGCGTCGGCCGGATAAGGTCATTCATAGCCGCGTCAACAATCACGAAGTTCTTGGCGTCGCCCTCCTTGAGGTAGATCACCTGCGCAACGAGAATGCCGGCATTGCCGACGATCAGCCGGCCCGGCTCGAAGATCACCTTCAGTCCGAGCCTGGCCACGTGCTTCTTCACGATCGCCGCATAGGCATCCGGCAGCGGCGGCGGCTCGTTGTCTGTGCGGTAGGGAATGCCGAGCCCGCCGCCAAGGTCGATATGCTCGATCGCATGGCCGTCGGCGCGCAGCGCCCCGACCAGTTCGACCAGCAACGAGAACGCGTCGTCGAAAGGCTGCAGCTCGGTGATCTGGCTGCCGATATGCATATCGATGCCGATCACGTGCAGGCCCGGAAGCTCGGAAGCGCGCCTGTAGACGGCACGCGCCTTCTGCCAGGGGATGCCGAACTTGTTCTCGGCCCTGCCCGTCGAAATCTTCCTGTGGGTCCTGGCGTCCACGTCGGGATTGATGCGCAGCGAGATCGGCGCGCTTACGCCGGCTGCGACGGCGCGGGCCGAGAGCAGCTCCAGCTCCGGCTCGGACTCGACGTTGAAGCAATGGATGCCGGCGGCGAGCGCGAAATCCATCTCGCGCGCGGTCTTGCCGACACCGGAGAACATGATCTTCGAGGGCGCTATGCCGGCGCCAAGCGCCCGCCTGAGCTCGCCTTCGGAGACCACGTCAGAACCCGCGCCAAGCTTGCCGAGCAGCTTCACTACAGCCTGGTTCGAATTGGCTTTCATCGCGTAGCAGACAAGCGCGTCGAGTTCTCCAAACGCCTTGCTGAAGACGTTGAAGTGGCGCGTCAGCGTCGCGGTCGAATAACAATAAAAGGGCGTCCCGACCTCAGCGGCGATCTGCGGCAGCGGCACGTTCTCGGCGCAAAGCACGCCGTCGCGATATTCGAAATGGTTCACGGCAATTGCCTGCGGCTACTTGATCAGGCGGTCGAGGATGAACGGCCTGTCCGGATTGGGCTTCTGCGGCTCGGGCGGCAGCGGCTCCTTGTTCCTCTCGGCTTCCTTGCGCGCCTCCACCGCCGCCTGATAGGGCGTGTCGAGCGGGGCTTTTCGCCCGCATCCCGAAACAGCCGCCATGACCGAGATCGCCAAGGCGACCGTAACAACCCTTTTCACGCTCATGAGGCCATCCGCCCAACCAATATCCGATCACTCTCTACAGCATGATCCCGGAAAGTTGCAGACCTTTTTCCAGCATGATCTTATCCGAAAAGTCTGCAGCTTTTTGCCGCGCTGACCTTCGGTTCGGCATCATGCTCGAGCAAGCCGCTTCTTCCAGTAGCGGACCTGGCGGCGGACCTCGTGCGGCGCCGTACCGCCGAATGAGGTGCGGCTCTTCACCGAGTTCTCGACCGAAAGCACGGAATAGACGTCGGCCGTGATGGCCGGGCTGATGCCCTTCAACTCGTCGAGCGAGAGCTTTTCGAGCGGCAGATTCTTCTCTTCCGCCAATGCCACCGCGCGGCCGGTGACATGATGCGCCTCCCGGAACGGCAGGCCCGCCTCGCGCACGAGCCAATCGGCGAGGTCGGTCGCGGTCGAGTAGCCGGCGCCTGCCGCCTCTCTCATGGCGGCCTCGTTGACGGCGAGGTCACCGACCATGCCGGTCATGGCGGCGATCATCAGGTCGAGCGTCTCGGCGGCGTCGAAGACTGCCTCCTTGTCTTCCTGCATGTCCTTGGAATAGGCGAGCGGCAGGCCCTTCATGACGGTGAGCAGGGCAATGAGATGGCCGTTGATCCTGCCGGTCTTGGCACGCACGAGCTCGGCCGCGTCGGGATTCTTCTTCTGCGGCATGATCGACGAGCCGGTCGAGAAGCTGTCGGAGAGCCTCACGAAGCCGAATTGCGGCGTCGACCAGATGACGATCTCTTCGGCGAGCCGCGACAGGTGCGTGGCCGTGATCGCCGCGACCGACAGGAACTCGATCGCGAAATCACGGTCCGACACGCTGTCGATCGAGTTGCGTGTCGGCTCGCGGAAGCCGAGAGCTGCCGCCGTTCTGTGCCGGTCGATCGGGAAGCCGGTGCCGGCGAGCGCGGCCGCTCCCAGCGGGCTCTCGTCCATGCGGGTGATTGCGTTCCGCACGCGCGACAGGTCGCGGGCGAACATCTCGACATAGGCCATGCAGTGATGACCGAAGGTGACGGGTTGCGCCGTCTGCAGGTGGGTGAAGCCCGGCATGACGGTCGCCGCATGCTTCTCGGCGCGGTCGAGGAAAACCGCGATCAGCCCTTTCAAGGCACCGGCGACGCGCTCCAGCTCGCGTTTTACCCAGAGCCGGAAGTCGACCGCCACTTGGTCGTTGCGTGAGCGCGCCGTGTGCAGCCGGCCCGCTGCGGGGCCGATCAGCTCGGCGAGCCGCGCTTCGACGTTCATGTGGATGTCCTCGAGCTTCGCCGAGAACTCGAACGTGCCGGCCTCGATCTCTGACAGGATCGTGTTCAGCCCGCGAGCGATTTCCCGTTGATCCTTTTTCGAAATAATGCCGCTCTCGGCGAGCATTTCGGCATGAGCGAGCGAGCCGCGGATGTCTTGCGCGTAAAGCTTGCGGTCGAAGCCGATCGAGGCGTTGATCGCTTCCATGATGGCAGCGGGACCTGAGGCAAAGCGCCCACCCCACATCTGGTTGCTGGTCTTCTTCTCGCTCATCGTGCTAACCGGGCGCTGGAGACTAAGATGGGTAACGGCAAACTGAACCTTCCGGCACTACGGCTGATCATGCTTGCGGCAATTGCGGGCGTGCTGGCCGGCGGCGTCGCCGTATACGTGAGCGGAGGCGGTTCTGGCAACCAGCCCGGCGGAGCGGTCGCGCAAGGCCCGGCCGCGTCGGATTCCTGCCCGGCCAAGGCCGAGAAGGCAAATACGGTCGCAGCGGCCGCCGTGGGCGACGTGGCTGCGATGCAGGCGGCCGATCCGCCGCTGTCGCTGAAATTCCTTGCCTTCGACGGGCCGGACGGAAAGCCGATGACGCTCGCCGGTCACGCCGGCAAGACGCTGCTGGTCAACGTCTGGGCAACGTGGTGCGCGCCTTGCCGCGCCGAAATGCCGGAGCTCGACGCGCTTCAGGCAAAGCGCGGCGGTTCCGGCTTCGAGGTCGTGGCGATCAATGTCGATACCGGCGACGACGCCAAGCCGAAGAAGTTTCTCACCGAGACCGGAGTGAAGGCGCTCGACTACTACCGCGATGCGACCATGGGCGTCTTCAACGCGCTCAAGGAACGCGCGCTTGCGCTGGGTCTTCCCGTAACGTTGCTCGTCGATCCCGAAGGTTGCCTGATCGCAGCCATGAACGGCCCGGCGAACTGGTCCGGTCCCGATGCGGCGAGGCTGATCGATGTGGCGCTCGGCGCCAACCCTTAGTCGGTTCACAACTTCTCTTCCCCTAACCCATCGTTAAGCATCAGAGTCCTTTCAGGGCCTTGCCGGGCGTGAGGGCTGGTCCAACACGTGTTCCTTAAATGCCTGTTGACAATGCTCACCTAGGGTCAGCGCATGGTGAGCTTGGGCAGGGGTTTGTCTGATCGGCCATTTAAAGGGACGGAGCTGGGAGGCCGCGTGCTTCCGGCGCTGCTCGCGGCCGGTTATGCAGTCGCTGCGATGATCTCGATCCTGCTCTTCCAGTCCGAGAGCGGCATCGCTGGCATGTGGATGCCGAATGTGCTCGCGGTGACCATCATCCTGCGCAACAGCTCGCTGCGCCTGTCCGAGGCGCTCATGGCGGTCTTCCTGGGATGCCTGGCCGCTAACTTACTACTCGGCGCAGAAGTCCTGATCTCGCTTCTTTATTCACTGGCGAACGCGGCGTCGGTCGGTATCGGAACGGTGCTTGTCGGAAAGATGGCCGGCGAGCGGAAGGCGGCCATCTCCGATACGCGCGACTACGCGGTCATGCTGGTCTGCGGCGGCGTCGCGGCGCCGGCGATCGTCGCCTCTCTGTCGGCTGCCACCACCGGTGCTATGGGCTGGCCCTTCTTCCAGAGGTTCCTGGTTTGGGTGGCCGGAGACGCGCTCGGCTTCGCGATCCTGTTTCCCATCTTGATGATGACGAGCGGAGACGCCATCCGACGGCTCTTGGCCCGTACGAAGCTCGGCGCAATGGCAGCGACCTTCGGTGCGAGCATTCTCCTCACCGTGGCTGCGATGAACTGGACGCAGTTCCCATTTCTCATGGTGATCGTGCCGGCAATGGTCGCTGCGACTTTTCTGGCGCCGTTTGAGCTGGCGCTCACCTGCGGCGCGATCGGCGCAGTCCTCGTCGGGCTGGTCGTAGCGGGTATGCTGTCAGGGATCGATCCTCGTCATGGCGGCTTTCCCTTCGGCTTCCAGCTCTCGGTGATGACCGTTGCGGTTCTTCCGTTCATGTGCGGGCTTACGATGGAGCAGATGCGCCGCGACCGTCGGCGCATCGCCGAGAGCGAGCAGCACTTCCGCCGGGCGATGGAGGATGCGACGATCGGTTTCGCGGTCATCGCTCTCGACGGGCGCATCGTCAGGACCAACCGCGCCTTCGCCGCCATGCTCGGCTACTCTCGCGAGGAGCTGGAAGCGATGACCTTCTTCCAGATCACGCATCCGGAAGATGCTTCGACCGGCACGGAGACCCTAGAGCGTATCCAAGCCGGCGAGGTCAGCTCCTATCATGTGGAAAAGCGCTATCTCCGCAAGAACGGAACGGCCGTCTGGGTGCGCGTGTCGGGCTCGGTGATATGCAACGCCGAAACCGGAACGCCTCTGCATCTGGTGTCGCAGATCGAAGACATCGACGCCCTGAAGCATTCGCAAGAGGCGCTTGCCGAGGCTGAGACGCGCTGGAACTTCGCGCTCGCACGCGCTGGGCAGGGAATGTGGGACGTCAACATGAAGGATGGCCGCACCACCTACTCCTCGACCTGGATGCAGATGCTGGGCTACGACCCGCACGAACTCGATGGCGATCCCAATCGCTGGCTGACCCTCGTCCACCCGGACGACCGCGAGCGCGTCGCGACAGCGGACCGTGCACACGTTGCCGGCGAGACCCCGTTGTTCGAGGAAGAGTTCCGGATGCGTCACAAAAAGGGGCACTGGATCTGGATTCTGGATCGCGGCCAGATCATCGAGCGCGACGATGACGGAGCGCCGCTGCGTGCGATAGGCACGCTCACAGACATCACGATGAGGCGTGAGGCGGAGGATCGCCTTCTTTCCTATGCCGCGATGCTCGCCGACGAGAAGGAGAGGCTGCGCGTCACCCTCGATTCGATTGGCGACGCGGTGATCTGCACCGACGCGGCAATGCACATCACCTTCATGAACCCGGTCGCCGAAAAGCTGACCGGCATAGCCGAAAGCGAAGCGCTGGCCCGCCCGTTGGATGCCATCTACGCACCCGTCGACGAGGAGAGCGGTGAGAGGATCTCGACGGCCGAAGCATTGGCAGGCCTGCGCCACCGAACCGAGCACAACAGCAGGGTGATCCTGTCGAAGAAGGACGGGTCCCGGTGCTCGATCCGCGAGGTCGTCTCACCCATCCTCAACGACAAGGGCGAGTTCACGGGGTCGGTCATCGTCTTCCAGGACTTCACGGATGCGCGGACCTTGCAGCGACAGCTTGCGCATGCGGCAGCACACGACTCGCTCACCGGGCTTGCCAATCGGGCGGCGCTGCGGACGACCTTGTCGAGCCTGATATCCAGCCGTCAGCCCGGCGGACGGACCGACATTTTCCTCTATGTGGACCTCGATCATTTCAAGACGATCAACGACACCGGCGGCCATGCGGCCGGCGATTTCGTTCTCAAACAGGTTGCCGACACGATCCAGGCGACCGTCCGTTCCGGCGACCTCGTTGCACGGGTGGGCGGCGACGAGTTCGCCGTGATCCTCAAAGGCTGCGCGCCAGATGACGCAAGGGCGGTGGCCGAGCAGCTCGTGGCGGCGATCTCCAGTATCGGGTTCGAGGGGAATGGCGCCGGCTGCAGTCTCGGCGCGAGTATCGGCCTCACTGAAATCGGGCGGCATGAAGCCGATATCGACGAGATCATCGCGCGTGCCGATCGTGCCTGCTACGAGGCCAAAACGAGCGGCCGCGGGCGCGTGACGATATTGGAGGCGCCGGCAGCCCTGGACCCGACCCCGGCATCGCAGCGTGCCGCCTCCTGAGGGCAATAAGGCAATAGGGCAATATGGGAATAGGCGGAGGTCCGGGAACTGCGGCGGGGCCGCCGTCCGGCGCCCCCACCTATTCCCATATTCCCCTACTGCCTTATTGCCCTGCCCCCTATCTCGTCGGAACGGGGTGCTCGCCGCGATAATCGTAGAAGCCACGGCCCGTCTTGCGGCCGAGCCAGCCGGCTTCGACATATTTCACCAGCAACGGGCAGGGCCGGTATTTCGAGTCCGAAAGCCCGTCGTGCAGCACCTGCATGATAGCGAGGCAGGTGTCGAGGCCGATGAAATCGGCAAGCTGCAACGGACCCATGGGATGGTTGGCGCCAAGCCGCATTGCAGTGTCGATCGCCTCCACCGTACCGACGCCCTCATAGAGGGTGTAGATCGCCTCGTTGATCATCGGCATCAGGATGCGGTTGACGATGAAGGCGGGGAAATCCTCGGAGACCGTGACAGTCTTGTCGAGCCGGTGCGCGAAGGCTCTGGCCGCTTCAAAGGTCGCATCTCCGGTGGCTATGCCGCGCACCAGCTCGACCAGCTTCATCACCGGCACCGGGTTCATGAAATGTATGCCGATGAAGCGCTCCGGCCGGTCGGTCTGCGCCGCGAGCCGTGTGATGGAGATCGACGATGTGTTGGTGGCGAGGATAGCCTCGGGGTTCAGGATGGGAGAGATCTGCTGGAATATCTTGCGCTTGACGCTCTCGTCCTCGGTTGCCGCCTCGATCACCAGATCGGCGCCTGCCAGGCCCTGTATGGTCGGCGCTGCGCTGATCCTGCCGAGGGCCTGCTTGCGCGTCTCCTCGCTGAGCTTGCCCGAGCTGACCTGCCGCGCCATGTTGCCGTTGATGGTGGCGAGCCCCTTCTCGATGCGCTCAGGCGCCACGTCATAGAGCAGGACATCATAGCCGGCGATCGCCGAGACATGCGCTATTCCACTGCCCATCTGGCCCGCGCCGATGACGCCGATGGTTTGTATATTGCCGGTCATTTGCCGATCCCGTCAGGGGGCTCTTGGAAAGCGGCCCGCCATGTTGCAGTGCAAATTAAATGGGCGGAGTGCCTTCGTCCACCCCGCCCATTGCACATTTCAGCATCGTTGAGGCTAAAATCAAAGGGCCTTTTCAAGCTCCGGCAGGATCTGAAAGAGGTCCCCGACAAGGCCGTAGTCGGCGACCTGGAAGATAGGCGCCTCCTCGTCCTTGTTGATGGCGACGATCACCTTGGAATCCTTCATGCCCGCCAGATGCTGGATCGCGCCGGAGATGCCGACGGCGATGTAGAGTTCCGGCGCTACAACCTTGCCGGTCTGGCCGACCTGCCAGTCGTTCGGCGCATAGCCCGCATCGACTGCGGCGCGGCTCGCGCCGACCGCAGCGCCGAGCTTGTCGGCGACAGGCAGGATGACTTCCTGGAACTTCTCCGCGGAACCCAGCGCCCGGCCGCCCGAGATGATGATCTTTGCCGAGGTGAGCTCAGGCCGTTCGGATTCGGAGAGGCTGTTCTCGACGAAAGTCGAAAGGCCCGGATTGCCGGCAGCCGCGACGGTCTCGACCGAAGCCGAGCCGCCTTCGGGGGCGGCCTGAAAAGCGGCGGTGCGCACCGTGATCACCTTCTTGGCGTCGGTCGCCTGCACGGTCTGGATCGCATTGCCAGCATAGATCGGCCGCTTGAACGTGTCTGATGAGATCACCTCGATGATCTCGGAAACCTGCATCACGTCGAGCAGGGCCGCGACGCGCGGCATGACGTTCTTGCCAGAGGTGGTCGCTGCGGCGACGATCGCGTCGTAGTTGCCGGCCATGCTGACGATCAGCGCGGCGAGGGGCTCGGCGAGCCGCTCAGCCAGCTCGTCGGCCTCGGCAAGAAGCACCTTGCGCACGCCGCCGAGTTTCGCGGCAGCGTCGGCGGCGCCCTTCGCACCCTTGCCGGCGACCAGCACATCGACGTCGGAGCCGATCTTGGCTGCTGCCGTCAGGGCCTTGGCGGTCTGGTCGGAAAGGGTCGCGTTGTCGTGTTCGGCGATCAGAAGAATTGCCATCGTTCGTCTTCCTGACTTTCGCTTTCCAGGCTCCCTGAATTCCGGTCAGGCCGAGCCGAAAACGGTTGGTTTCGAGAACCGGAGCGGAGCGTACTTCAGTACGTGAGCACCGGAAGCGCAGAAACCGGCCGTTTGCAGGCCGGCCTCATCGGAATTCCTACAGGACGCCGGCTTCGTTCTTCAGCTTGTCGACAAGCTCCTGGACGCTCTTCACCTTCACGCCTGCCTTGCGGCCACCCGGCTCCTCGGTCTTCAGCACCTTCAGCCGAGGCTTGATGTCGGCGCCGTAGTCGGCAGGGCTCTTTTCATCGAGCGGCTTCTTCTTGGCCTTCATGATGTTCGGCAGCGAGGCATAGCGCGGCTGGTTCAGCCGCAGATCCGTCGTCACGATCGCCGGCAGCTTCAATTCCACGATCTGCAGTCCGCCATCGACCTCGCGCGTCACCTTGGCCTTGTCGCCGTCGATGACGAGCTTGGAGGCGAAGGTGCCCTGTGCCCAGCCGAGCAGGGCGGCCAGCATCTGGCCGGTCTGGTTGGCGTCGTCGTCGATCGCCTGCTTTCCGACGATCACCAGCTCCGGCTTCTCGGCCTCGACCACGCCCTTCAGCACCTTGGCGACCCCGAGCGGCTCGGCCGCCTCGTCGGTCTTGACCAGGATCGCGCGGTCGGCGCCCATGGCGAGCGCGGTGCGCAAAGTCTCCTGCGCCTGCGCCGGCCCAATCGAGACCACGACGATCTGCTCGACCTTGCCGGCCTCCTTCAACCGGATTGCCTCTTCGACGCTGATCTCGTCGAACGGGTTCATCGCCATCTTTACGTTGGCGAGCTCGACGCCCGAACCGTCAGCCTTGACGCGAACCCTGACATTCGCATCGACAACCCGCTTCACGGGAACCAGCACCTTCATCGGATTTGTCACCTCTCTGATGGAATTTGGCGCGCGCTATAGCAGTGGGTTACCCGCAGCAATTGTCGAATGCCGACATGGCGGTCGAAAAAGCGGCGAATTTCCTCGCGCAGCGGCGCTACAGGCGGCTGAAGCGCGTCGGACCCCTAACCAGAACAATCGCAGGCGTCAATAATGCCATGGCCGGGCTAATCGGTTGAATACCGCCAGGGCCTCAGAAAGGCCAGCCGTAGCGCGGCACACTCGCCCTGTAATTTCGATACTGTTCGCCGAACCTGGCTTCCAGATAGCGCTCTTCGCGCGCGACCACACCGTAGTGCATGACCAACGCCCAGACCGGCAACAGCAGAAACGTCCAGTCTGAAGCGATGGCGACAGCGAGCGCCACGAGCAGAATGCCCTGGGCCTGGTATGCGGGATTGCGGGTCTTGGCGAAGATGCCGGCCGTTGCGAGCGCCTTGACCGACTGGCGCGGGTCGACCGGCGTGCCGAGCCGGCTGAATGTCGAGAAGAACGTCTTGGCCAGCCAGATCCCGACGATGGCGAGCAGCGCGGCGACCACGAGCCGCGCCGCAAGCGGGAGGAGGGCGCTCAGGATGCCGATCGGCACGAGCCAGTCGAGGGCGAGGCCGAGCAGCAGTGCCGCGAGAGAGATGAGCGGCGGCGGGGCAATGACCCCGGCATTGCCGCCCGCATGATCCCTTTGCTCGGTCATCTCACTGCCTTCCCCAGCGGGGTGCCGGCTTGGCCTGGACGGGGCGCACCGCGCTCGGCTCCTCGACCCTCACCGAGCGTGGCGTCACGATCCGGCGGTCGAGCACCGGTTGGTCGCGCCTGCGCAGGATCATCACCAGCACCGCTCCGGCGACGATGCCGCCGACATGCGCGGTCCAGGAGATCTCGTCCTTGCCGCCGGCGAGGAACATCATGAACTGGAAGGCGATCCACAGAGCGAGTGCGATCCAGGCCGGTACTCTCAGCGGAATGCGAGCGAAAGCCAGGATCCAGATCTTCACGCGTGGGTGCAGGATGAGATAGGCGGTGACCACGCCGGCAATGGCGCCCGAGGCGCCGATCAGAGGCTCCTGCGAGGCGGGGGCGACCATGCCGTGGACGAGCGCCCCGGCAATCGCGCATAGCAGGTAGAAGATGAGATAGCGGAAATGGCCGAGCGCATCTTCGACATTGTCGCCGAACACCCACAGGAACAGCATGTTGCCGCCGAGGTGGAAGATGTCGCCATGCAGGAACGCATAGGTGACATAGGTCGCATAGTCTGGGACCAGCACAAGCTCCGGCGGTCGCTCGACGATGTTGTGGACGGTGGAGGGGATGTAGCCCAGGCCCAGCACCGCCGCATTGGTGAAGTTCCGGCTACCGAGCGCTGTCAGCAGGTAGACGATGACGTTGGTGAGGATCAGGCCAATCGTTACATATTGCGCCCTGATGTGCTGCAGGCTGTTGGCGTCATGCAGCGGAATGAACATCCACGACCCCTCGCAGCCCCAGAGTGTTCAGAGCACCATGCCGAACCTCGCTTCGGGATCATGCTCCAAACATTTTTCTCGCAATCCTATCCAAAGACTTCGCAACTTGTGCTGCGCTGACCTTCGGTTCGGGATCATGCATTAGCGGTTCTTGCCCGGAACCCATAGCACATCGGCGTTTCCATTGTCATTGACGGACCTGGCCGCCACGAACAGCAGGTCGGAAACGCGGTTGATATATTTGAGACCCTCGGGATTGATCCGTTCGCCGGGCCTTGCGGCGAGCGCCACCATGACGCGCTCGGCGCGGCGCGCGACGGTACGAGCAAGATGCAAGGCAGCCGCAGCCGGCGAGCCACCTGGCAGGATGAAGGAGCGCAGCGGCTGGAGCCGAGCATTGAGCATGTCGATGTCGGTCTCGACCTTCTCGGTCTGAGATGCCACGATCCGCAAGGGCTCATAGCCGAGTGGCTTGCCATCCTCGGGTGTGGCCAGATCCGCGCCGAGGTCGAACAGGTCGTTCTGGATTCGCGAAAGCATCGCGTCGATCTCGAGGTGCACCGTCGCCGTATGAAGCCGGGCGAGCCCGATCGCCGCGTTCGCCTCGTCGACCGCGCCCACTGCCTCCAGGCGAAGATCGGCCTTCGAGCGACGGGCACCGCCGACGAGGCCCGTCGTGCCGTCGTCGCCGGTTCTTGTGTAGATCTTGTTCAGCTTGACCATCGTCAACCGCCACTCTTGTGGCGTGCGTAGTAGAGAGCGAGCACGACAAAGACGAGCGCAATCGCCTGCAGAGCGACACGCGCCTGCATCAGCTTGTTCGATGTGACGCCCGAGCCACCCTTCATCATGTTGATCAGCCCGCGCACAAGCACGATCACCACGGCGACCATCACGACAATGGCGAGGATGTTGAATAAGGTCGACATGGTCCGGCCCTCCGCGGCGGAATCAGGATTGTGACGCCAGCACGCGATAGAGCATGTGGGCTGGCAGGATGCGCTTCAGCGCGACGCCGATCTTTGCCGGCAAGGTCACCACATAATGCGGGCGCGGCTTCGGCGAAAGAAGCGCATGCCGCAAAACCACATAGACCGCTTCAGGCGTGAGCTTCAGCCGCGACTTCGAGCCACCGGCGTTCATGCGTGCAAGCTGTGCCCGGTAGGCATCGCGGTGCACCGAGTTCTCGTGGTCGACATAGCGCTCGAACCACGGGAGCGCGTTTGGCGCGATCCTTGATACGACCGGGCCGGGCTCGATCAGCGAGACATGGATGCCCGAGCCGGCCAGCTCCATGTGCATCGTCAACATCAATCCCTCGATGGCATGTTTGGAGGCGACGTAGGCGCCGCGCCAGAGCGCCGGCGTCAGTCCGAGGATCGACGAGCAGTGGACAATGCGGCCATGGCCCTGGCGGCGCATCACAGGCACGATGCGCCTCGTCAGGTCGTGCCAGCCGAAGAAATTCGCCTCGAACTGCTCGCGCAGCGCTTCGACCGGGAGGTCCTCGACGGCGCCTGGCTGGGCATGGGCGCCATTATTGAAGAGCGCGTCGAGCCGGCCGCCGGTCCGCTCGAGCACCGCGCCGACCAGCGCCTCGATAGATTGCGGCTCGCGATAGTCGAGATAGTAGGTCTCGATCCCCTCGGCCGTGAGCGCCGAGATATCCGCTTCCTTACGTGCGGTCGCGAAGACCCGCCAGCCGTCGCGGTGCAGGGCGCGGGCGCAATGGGCGCCGATGCCCGACGAGGCACCGGTGACGATGATTGTGCGCAACTCGCCCAAACCTTGCTCCCTTGCGCCCGGCTGTGCTTGCCATTTGTTATACTCACTTCACATATTCGGGCGAGGGAAACAACGGAGGGCCGATTGCGTTGGCTCGTCGCAGTGCGGCGCGTTCTGTTTGATGCGCTCGGTCACTTCAACAACGACGACGGCTGGGCGATGTCGAGCCATGTCGCCATCTCCGCATTGACTGCGCTGTTTCCGTTCCTGATCTTCGCCACTACGCTTGCGAGCTTCCTGGGCGCCGAGGCATTCGCGGAAACGGCCGTGCATCTGGTCTTCGATACATGGCCGGCAGAGATCGCCGCACCCATCGCGCACGAGGTGGTCAACGTGCTCACCGTGCAGCGCCGCGATCTCCTGACCTTCGGCGTCGTGCTTGCTGCCTATTTCGCCTCCAACGGCATCGAGGCGCTGCGCACCTCGCTCAACCGCGCCTATCGCGTCCGCGAGACCCGGTCGTTCCTTCACCGGCGCATCCAGAGCCTCGTCTTCGTGCTGATCGCGACGCTCAGCTTCCTGGCGATCAGCGTGCTTCTGATCCTCGCGCCGCTGATCGAGCGCTTTCTTGATTCGCATTTCGTTTGGATCAGACCGTATCTCGGCACCATCACGCTGTGGCGCTTCATTATCGCCGCGGCGGTTATCGTGTTCGGGCTGGTGGCGGTGCATGTCTGGCTGCCGGCGGGCCGGCGGCGGTTAACCGAGATCGTGCCCGGCATCCTCTTCACGCTTGCGGGGTGGCTTACCGGCTCGACCATGTTCGCTGCCTATCTCGACAAATTCTCGTCCTACGTGACCACCTATGCCGGCCTTGCCTCGATCATGATCGCCATCGTCTTCCTGTACATCAACTCGGTGATCTTCATCCTCGGCGGCGAGCTCAACGCGGCGATCAGCAGGTATTTGGCGGGGCGGGCGAAGGTGAGGAGAGTAAGGGAGTAGGGCGGTAAGGCAGTAGGGCATGGGGTATTCTTGGCGCCGCCTGCAAGCTCAAGAAATTGACTTGCAATAAAACGAGAAGCCAGCAGACATTTTTCTACTGCCCTACTGCCCTACTGCCCTACTGCCCTACTGCCCTACTGCCCTACTGCCCTTTCTCGTCGCCAATCCTACGCCGAACGTAGTCAGCGCCATTCCCGCGACCTGGACGAGCGAGAGACTCTCGCCGAACAAGGCCCAGGCGATCACCGCGGTTACTGCCGGCACGAGATAGAAAAGTGAGGCCACCTTGGACATCTCGCCTTCGCGTATCATGTACATCAGAAGGAAGATCGCGCCGATCGAGAGCACCAGGACCAGCCAGGCCATGGCGAAGAGCAGTTCGCCGTTGATTGTCACCTGTCGCGTCTCGACCGCGAGCGAGCCGGCCGTCATCAGCACGGATGCCCCGAGATACTGGTAGAGCGCGCTTGTCACCGGGTCGGTCCCGTTGCCGAACCTTTTCTGGATGATTGTGCCGAGGCTCATGCCGACCACCGCAATCACGGAGGCGGCGAGTGTCGCCAGCGTGATGCCGGCGCCTGCGGCGCCGAATTTCGGCGAGAGCACGATGACGACGCCGACGAAGCCCAGCCCGAGGCCCAGCCAGTGCTTGGGGAGGATCTTCTCGCCCAATATCTGACCGGCCATCACAGCGGTGATGAGCGGCTGCAGCCCGACGATCAGCGCCGAGATACCGGCCGGCATGCCGCGATGGATCGCCCAGAATACGCCGCCGAGATAAACGCCATGCATCAACAAGCCGGCCAGGGTTGCGTGCAGTGCGTTGGCAAGGCTCGTTTTGCGCGCGCCCCGCACAATCAGGACGGCGGCCAGCATGACAAATGCGATGAGGAACCGCCCGGCAAGAAAGGTGAACGGCTCGGCCCACGGCATGGCATAGCGCGCGCCGATGAAACCGGTTGCCCAGAGCAGGACGAAAAGGGGCGGAACGAGGCGCGTTGCAGACGACATTAGAGAGAGCGACGGGGAGGGGGCAGGCAGGATCGGTCTAATGCCGACGGCTGGCGTAAGCAAAGCGAAAGGATTGAACCATAGGCTGAACATTGCTGAACCAGGGTGGCGGCTGTTCCGGGGTTGACGGTTCGAAAGGGCCGCGCATGCTGTGGAATCTCGACGCCTCCTGGCTGATGATGGCGATCGCAACCGTCGCCGTGCTCTCCTATTTCTTCGGCGCCGCCCTCGACGCGCTGATGCGGGAAGATGGCTTCGGCTCCTTCGGCAATGCGCTCATCATCTCCGGCAGCTTCTTCGCGTCGATCCTTGGCGCCAATCACGAGGGCTACAATCTGCGTGAGATGCATGCCGCAGTGCTTGTCGGGCTCGCAGGCGCATTCGTGGTTCTCGTTTCGCTGGCGGTTGTGAAGGCGTTGCTGGCGAGGATGTGAGGGTGCGCTCCGCCCGCCTACCTGATCCGACGTCGCCTTCTGGAGAACCCCTCATCCGTCTCGGCGCTTCGCGCCGATCCACCTTGCATTGGAAATTGTGTACGAAGACGGGTCTCGCAAGGGACGCCAATGGCCGGGTGGCCACCCGGCCATTGGCGCCGATCGTCGGATC
>NZ_JAWRCU010000024.1:0-72183 GCF_033542235.1 Mesorhizobium sp. BAC0120
GCCCGAAAGCTACTGATCTTCGCCAATGCCGTCGTCGAGCGCGGCACTCCATGGATAAGAAAAGCACCCCAACAGCATCTCGCCCGCTAATGGTTGCGCTTCTCCCACAAGGGGAGAAGGGGCGCGCGTTGCATTTTTCGTCTCCGCGAATCTCCGACGTTTGAGATTTGCGGCGAGCTGAATGCCAAGCTCCCCCTTCGCCCCCCGTGGGAGAAGGTGGCTCGGCGCGTAGCGCCGAGACGGATGAGGGGTCTGCCGGCCGCAACGTTGCCCGAGAGGGCGCGAGCGAAATGCGCGCCCCTACACCTCCTCCCGGTCCGCCAGCAGCTCCGCCACCGGCACCACCGTCTCATCCTTCACCGTCTTGGTGACGATGTAGGTGAAGTACCGGTCGATACCGATTTCGCGCTCTAGCAGCGCATCGATCAGCCGCTGATAGGCGTCGATGTCGCGGGCCACGACCTTGAGCAAATAGTCCACGCCGCCGCCGACAGACCAGCAGGAGACGATCTCGGGAATGTCGCGGATGGCCCGTTCGAAGCGGTCGAAATCCGCCTGGCGATGGCTGCCGAGCGTCACCTCGACCAGCACCGTCGCGATAGGCGCGACTGCGCGCAGCGCGAGCCTCGCGTGGTAGCCGGTGATCAGGCCTGCCTTCTCGAGCTTCCTGAGCCGCATCCAGCATGGGGTGGGCGACAGGCCGACCTTCTCTGCGAGCGCCAGCTTGGTGATGCGGCCGTCGCGCTGCACGGCGTCGAGGATCCTAAGGTCGATGCGGTCGAGTCTCGGCGATGCCATGGCCATCCATCTTTTTTGCCTGGGGAACATGACGTTGCATTATTTGCATTGTCAATTGACCTGATTTTGCTCTCTTATGAAGTCATGACAATCTGGCGCCCCGATCCTGCATCAATCCGGAGGCCGGCGTATCTGTCGCTGGCCGAGCAATTCTCGCGGGCGATCCATGACGGGAGGCTGCCCGGCGGCACGCGGTTGCCGCCGCACCGCAAGCTTGCCGACGAGCTCAAGCTGTCGGTGCAGACGGTGAGCCGCGCTTACGAGGAGCTGATTCGGCGCGGGCTGATATCGGGCGAGATCGGGCGCGGCAGCTTCGTGCTCACGCATGGGAAGGAGCCGGACCCGCCCTATCTGCCGGAGCGGCTGGGCGAGGTGATCGACCTGTCGATCCTGAAGCCCGTCTGCGAACCGATGCACCTGGAGAAGATGAAGGAAGCGCTGGCCTGGCTGGCCAAGGAGTTGCCGGCCAGTTCTGCGCTGTCGTTCCGTCCAAATGTGGTCTTCCCGCGCCACCGCGCGGTCGCCGCCGATTGGCTGAAACTGTGTGGACTGGATGCTTCGCCGCTCAACATCAATCTCACCAACGGCGCCACGTCGGGCATGACGGTCGCCCTGATGAGCGCGGCGCCGCCCGGCTCCACGGTCGCAACCGAGGCGATCGGCCATCACACGCTGGTGCCGCTCGCAACCTATCTGGGTTTCAACCTGAACGGCCTGCCGATCGACGAGGACGGGCTGGTGCCGGAAGCCTTGGACGAGGCCTGCAGCGAAACCGACATCCGCGCCGTCTTCGTGCAGCCCTCGGTGATCAACCCGACGGCTACGCTGATGAGCGACAAGCGCCGCGCCGAGATCGCGGCAGTGGCGCGCAAGCACGACATCGCCATTGTCGAAAACGACGTGCTGGGGCCGCTGGTCGAGGGCAGGGCTCCGCCGCTCGCGGCCTATGCGCCGGAGCGAACATTCTACGTGACGAGCTTCACCAAGATCGTCGTGCCGGGGCTCAGGATCGGCTACCTTGTCGCGCCGGACCGCTATGTCGCCTCGGTCGCCAACCGGCATCTGGTATCCAACTGGATGGCGACGCCCATGGTCGCCGAGATCGCGTCGAAATGGGTGACGGACGGCACCGCGCTGGATCTGGTGCACTGGCAGCGCAAGGCTCTGAAGCGCAGGCTGGCGATCGCCGCCGAGATGCTGTCGGGCGTGAGCTATCTCAGCAATCACGACTCGCTGCATGTCTGGCTGCCTTTGCCGGGCGGCCGTACGGAGGAAGACTTCGTCTCGCAGGCACGCCTGCAGGGCGTCGCCATCGCACCGGGCAGCTCGTTCCGCATCTCGGACGACCCCTGGCAGCCCGCAGTGCGCATCTCGCTCGGGTCGACGACGGAGGGTGAGCTAAGGGCAGGGCTCGGCGCGATTGCCAGGCTGCTGCTCGCAGATCCGGAGCCGGTGCTGTTGGCGATTTGAGGTGGGCGGGCATGAGGGGCGAGACGATGACGTCGCGCTCTACGTTGCCCCCCTCTGTCCTGCCGGACATCTCCCCCACGAGGGGGGAGATTGGCTGTCATTGAGGATTTCGCCAATCTGCAACGTTGGCGATTAGCGAAACAAAAGCGGCCGTCCAATCTCCCCCCTTGTGGGGGAGATGTCCGGCAGGACAGAGGGGGGCGCGACGCGCGCCGGCCTCACCATCGTTCCGCCCCTTCAAATCGCTGCCCAAAATTCACGCAGCCGCCGCCCACCAAATTGTGCGGAATCGAAAAAATTGTCATGATGTAATTTTAAGAATTGACATGATTTTGTAACTTTTCCATCGTTCGGGCGTTCGGAACCCCGAGGGAGGCGGCATGGCCGAGCCCATCATCAGGATTGACGGCATCAGCAAGAGCTTCGGCGCGCTGCGCGTGCTGGACTCGCTGTCGATGGAGGTCATGCCCGGCGAAAAGCTGGCGCTGATCGGGCCGTCCGGCTCCGGCAAGACGACAATCCTTCGCATCCTGATGACGCTGGAGCGCATCGACAGCGGCCACATCCAGGTCGAGGGCGAAGAACTCTACCATATGAAGCGCAGCGGCCGGCTGGTCGAAGCGGATGAACGGCACCTGGCGAAAATGCGCCAGAAGATCGGCATGGTCTTCCAGCTGTTCAACCTGTTTCCGCATATGTGCGTTTGCGACAACATCACGCTGGCGCCGATGCTGACCAAGGGGATTGCCCGCGACGCCGCCAAGAAGCGGGCGATGGAGCTTCTCGACATGGTCGGCATGGCTGACAAGGCCAAGGCAATGCCCGCGCAGCTTTCGGGCGGCCAGAAGCAGCGCGTCGCGATCGCCCGGGCGCTCGCTTTGTCGCCGAAGATCATGCTGTTCGACGAGGTCACCTCCGCGCTCGACCCCGAGCTGGTCGAAGAAGTCCTCAACGTCATGCGCAAGCTCGCGGCCGAGACCGACATGACCATGCTGCTCGTCACGCATGAAATGGGGTTCGCCCATGACTTCGCCGACCGCGTGCTGTTCTTCGATCGCGGCAGGATCGTCGAGGAAGGCAAGCCCGACGAGATCTTCCGCAATCCCAAGCAGGAGAGGACTCAGACCTTCCTGCGCAAGATCATAGCGGCCGGACATCGGGTCTGACCGGTATGCCCGCGGCATGAAGCCGCTAGAAACCAGAACGAAAACCAAAGGGCACAGGAGCTGGGAACAATGAGAAGGAATGCAATTCTGGCGGGCACGGTCGCCGCGTTTGCGGCGGCGGCAGCCGTGGTGATGATGACGGCGCCGAAGCTGGCCGCCGCAGACAAGCTCGAGCAGCTCAAGGAGCAGGGCTTTGCGCGCCTGGCGATCGCCAATGAGCCGCCCTATACGGCGGTCGCGCCCGACGGCAAGGTTTCGGGCGCAGCGCCGGACGTTGCGCGCGAGGTGTTCAAGCGGCTCGGCGTGCCGGACGTCGTCGCCTCGATCTCGGAATACGGCGCGATGATCCCCGGTCTCCAGGCGCATCGCTTCGACGTCGTCACTGCCGGTCTTTTCATGAAGCCCGAGCGCTGCGCCGCCGTCGCCTATTCGGAGCCGGTCCTATGCGACGCGGAAGCCTTCCTCGTGAAGAAGGGCAACCCGAAGGGCTTCAAGAGCTATGAGGACATCGCCAAGGACGAAAAGGCGACGATCGGCGCCCCGGGCGGCGGCACCGAAGAGAAGCTGGCGCTCAATGCCGGCGTGCCGCGCGACCGCGTGATCGTCGTGCCGGACGGGCAGAGCGGCCTGAAGATGCTGCAGGACGGCCGCATCGACGTCTACTCGCTGCCGGTGCTCTCGCTCAACGACCTCAAGAAGAAGTCCGGCGACGACACGATCGAGGTGTTCGCTCCGGTTCAGGGCGCGCCCGTCTATTGCGACGGCGCGGCGTTCAACAAGAACGACACCGCGTTGCGCGATGCCTTTGACGTAGAGCTCAAGAAGATGAAGGAGTCCGGCGAGTTCGCCAAGATCATCGAGCCCTACGGCTTCTCCGCCCAGGCTGCGATGTCGACCAGCCGCGACAAGCTCTGCTCGGCGAAGTGACACACGCCTTTCCTTCTCCCCGTTCACGGGGAGAAGGTGGCCCGAAGGGTCGGATGAGGGGCAGCGCTGACATCGGCGAGCTCGGCGCCGCCCCTCATCTGCCTGCCGGCATCTTCTCCCCGTAAACGGGGAGAAGGACGCGGCGGCAAAGCTGGCGCTAGCCTTGGAAGCATCAATGACCGACTGGTTCGGCTATCTCAATCTGATCCTGCAAGGAGCGATCGTCACGGTCGAGCTCACCATCATGGGCTCGGCGCTGGCGCTGGTCTTTGCTTTCCTGGCGGGGCTGGGACGCATCTCGCGCTTCTTCGTGGTGCGGGCCCTGGCGACGACTTACATCGAATTCTTCCGCGGCACGTCGATCTTCGTGCAGCTCTTCTGGGTCTATTTCGTCCTGCCGGTCATCGGCTTCGAGCTGACGCCGCTTCAGGCGGGCGTGCTCGGGCTCGGCCTGAATGTCGGCGCCTATGGCGCGGAGGTGGTGCGCGGCGCGATCCTGTCGGTCGGCAAGGAGCAATATGAGGCTTGCGTGGCGCTGAACCTCAGCCGCTTTCAGTGCATGCGCAAGGTGATCATGCCGCAGGCCTTGCTCGTCATGCTGCCGACCTTCGGCAACAACGCCATCGAGTTGCTCAAGGCAACATCGGTGGTGTCGCTGATCTCGCTTGCCGACATGACGTTCCAGGCGCAGGTGGTGCGCTCGCAGACCGGCAACACATTCGTGCCGTTCGCCACGATCCTGGTGCTCTATTTCATCTTCGCCACGCTGATCGCCTGGGGGATGCGGATGCTGGAGCGACGCATGGCGCGCGGAATTGACGGAGTGCGCGTCTGATGGAATGGGATTGGGAATTCGTCCGCGAGATCATGCCGACCCTCATCCAGGGCGTGAAGATCACGATTCTCGCGACCGTGCTCGGCTCGGTGCTGGCGGCCATTGTCGGGCTGGGGATAGCGCTCGCGCGGCGCTCGCCGAACCGGCTCGTCTCGCGCCCGGTCGGCTTCGCGGCGGAGTTCATCCGCGGCACCCCGCTCCTGGTGCAGCTCTATTTCATCTTCTACGTGCTGCCGGACGCCGGCATCCTGCTGCCGCCGCTGGTTGCCGGCGTGATCGGGCTCGGCCTGCATTACGGCACCTACACCGCGGAGGTCTATCGCGCGGGCATCGACAATGTGCCGCGCGGCCAATGGGAGGCAGCCAAGGCCTGCAACCTGAATGCGCGGCAGACCTGGACGCGCATCATCCTGCCGCAGGCAATTCCGCCGATGATCCCGGCGCTCGCCAACTATTTCATCGCCATGTTCAAGGAGACTCCGCTTCTCTCGGCGATCACCGTGCTGGAGCTCATGAACCAGGCAAAAAGCGTCGCCAACACCTACTATCGCTACATCGAGCCGATGACGCTGGTCGGCGCCTTCTTCCTGGCGATCAGCCTTGTGTCGGTATTCGTGCTGCGGTGGCTGGAATACCGCTATGGGAGAATCGAACGGTGAACGTTCAAGTAAAGCCTGCAGTCGACATCCGCCTCCATCAGCAGCGGCCGCCGCTCGATGCGCGTCCGCTTGAAAAGCGCGTCGGGCTGATCATCCTCGCCACCGATCACACGACCGAGCCGGATTTCCGCCGCATGGTCGCCAGCGAGCGGATCGGGGTCTATGTGGCGCGCATTCCCTACGCCAATCCGACGACGCCGGAAAACCTGCGCAAGATGCAGCCGGCATTGAGCGAGGGCGCCGGGCTGATCCTGCCGGATGAGGGGCTGGACGCGGTCTGCTATTCCTGCACCTCGGCATCCGTCGTCATCGGCGACGCCGAGATCGAGGCCGCGATCCGCGGGGCCAAGCCCGGCGTGCCGGTGGTCACGCCGCCTTTGGCTGCCGTCAACGGCCTCAAGGTCCTTGGCGCAAGAAGGATAAGCGTACTGACCCCCTATACGGTCGAGACCAGCCGGCCGATGGCCGCCTATTTCGCCGCGCACGGCTTCGACATTGCGAGCTTCACATGCCTCGGCTTTGACGATGACCGTGAGATGGCGCGCCTCAAGCCTGCCTCCCTGGTGGATCTGGCGCGCGAGGCGATGGCGCCGGATGCCGAGGCTCTGTTCATCTCCTGCACAGCGCTGCGTTCGGCGGCCGTCGTGCCTGAGATCGAAAGCGCGATCGGCCGGCCGGTCGTGACCAGCAACCTGGCGACTGCATGGAATTGCCTGAGGGTGTGCGGGGATCAGGCGCCGCGGCCCGAGTGGGGGCGGCTGATGGAGATGGGGCTGAGGCTGAGGTGATGTTTGTCACGCAACTCCGGACGGGCCAGCTCGCGTCGCGCCCCCCTCTGTCCTGCCGGACATCTCCTCCACAAGGGGGGAGATTGGACGGCCGCGATGGTTTCGCCAACCTGCGGCGTCGGCGATTGGCGAAACCCTCAATGAAAGCCAATCTCCCCCCTTGTGGGGGAGATGTCCGGCAGGACAGAGGGGGGGGGCAACGTAGAGCGCTGCCGCCTCATGAAAACCAGCGTGCAGGCAGAACGCTCTGATGACCTTCACTCCCGTCACCCTCTCCGACATCGAAGCCGCACGCGCGCGCATCGCCGGCAAGGTGGTGCACACGCCAGTCGTGCCGTCGCGCAGCCTCACCGAGATCGCCGGCGTACCCGTGCATCTCAAGCTCGAGCATCGCCAGATCACGGGCAGCTTCAAGCTGCGCGGGGCGTCGAACGCCGTCGCCTCGCTGTCGGCAGCTGAGAAGCAAAGCGGCGTGGTGGCTGCATCGACGGGGAACCACGGGCGCGGATTGTCCTTCGCCGCAAAGCGCGAGGGCGTTCGCGCGGTGATCTGCATGTCGCGGCTGGTGCCGGAAAACAAGGTCTCGGAAATCCGCCGTCTCGGCGCCGAGGTGAAGATCATCGGCAACAGCCAGGACGATGCCCAGCAGGAAGTGGATCGTCTCGTAGCCGAGGAGGGGCTGGTGATGGTGCCGCCTTTCGACCACCCGGCCGTGGCGGCCGGGCAGGGGACGATAGGGATCGAAATCCTCGAAGACGTTCCTGACGCCGAAACGATCCTCGTGCAGCTCTCCGGCGGCGGGCTGGCCGCCGGCATCGCCGCCGCGGCCAAGGCGCTTAAGCCGGACATCAAGGTGATCGGCATCTCCATGGAGCGCGGCGCGGCGATGAAAGCGAGCCTCGATGCTGGCAGGCCGGTTCTGGTCGAGGAACTGCCGACACTGGCCGATTCGCTCGGCGGCGGCATTGGGCTCGACAACCAGCTGACATTCCAGATGTGCCGCGAGCTGCTCGACGACGTGGTGCTCCTCACCGAGGCAGAAATCGCCGCGGGCATCGTCCACGCCTATGCCGAGGAGCGCGAGATCGTCGAAGGCGCCGGGGCGGTGGGGATCGCCGCGCTGCTCGCCAGCAAGGTGAAGCCGGAGGGGCCGACGGTGGTGCTGCTTTCGGGCGGCAACATCGACATGGCGCTGCACAGGAAGATCGTGTGCGGGGAGGGGAAGTCAGCATGAAAGTTCTGGCACGTCGAGTTCGTTCGCGCCCCCCTCTGTCCTACCGGACATCTCCCCCGCAAGGGGGGAGATTGCCTGTCATCGAGGGTTTCGCCAATTTCCAACGCTGGCGTCTAGCGAAACCAAAGCGGCTGTCCAATCTCCCCCCTTGCGGGGGAGATGTCCGGCAGGACAGAGGGGGGCGCCGTAGGGCGCCAACCCTGGAGGTGCTCTCCCATGCCTAGCATGACCATCCTCACCGAGGCTGAGCTCCGCGAAATCGTGAAGCTCGATCTCGACGCCGTCGCCTGTGTCGAAAACGCGTTCCGCGCGCTGGCGACGCTGCCGGTCGCCATGCCGCCTATCCTGAGGCTCGATATTCCCGAGCATCGTGGGGAGGTCGACGTGAAGACCGCTTATGTGCCCGGCATTGACGGCTTCGCGATCAAGATCAGCCCCGGCTTCTTCGACAATCCTAAGCTCGGCCTGCCGAGCGTCAACGGCATGATGGTGCTGCTCTCGGCAAAGACCGGCCTTGTCGAAGCGCTGCTGCTCGACAACGGCTACCTGACTGACGTGCGCACCGCAGCGGCAGGCGCGGTTGCGGCAAAGCATCTGTCGCGGCCCGATTCCGCGGTGGCGGCGATCTACGGCGCCGGCGTGCAAGCGAGGCTGCAGCTCGAGGCGCTGACCTTGGTGCGGCCGATCGCGGAGGCGCGGATCTGGGCGCGGGATGCTGCCAAGGCGGAAGCCACGGCGGAGGCGCTGCGCGAGAAGCTCGGCATCGTCGTGCGCGCCGAGCCCGATGCGGCGGAGGCGGCAGCCGGCGCCGACATCATCGTCACAACGACGCCGTCGACCGAGCCGATCGTCAAGGCAGGCTTCGTCGTCGCCGGCCAGCACATCACCGCGATGGGGTCGGATGCCGAGCACAAGAACGAGATCGCCCCGGCGATCCTCAAGCTCGCCGACCTCTATGTGGCGGACGCTGCCCGCCAGACGCGCCGGCTCGGCGAGCTGCATCATGCCATCGACGCCGGGCTGATCTCCGCCGATCAGGAGGTCACCGAGCTCGGCCAACTGATCGCAGGCATCAGGCACGGCCGCCGTTCGCCAGGCGATATTACCGTCGCTGACCTCACCGGCACCGGCGTGCAGGACACCGCGATCGCCACGCTCGCCCGCGACCGTGCCAAGGCGGCCGGCGCCGGCACCATTTTCGAGAGCTAGGCAAGTGTCCCACAAGAACCCACGCAGTCGCCTATGAGGTCGACCCCCACTCCGGTTCGCTTCGCGAACCACCTCTCCCCCGGTCGACGGGGGAGAGGAAGTGCCGGCCGTAATGCCAGGCGCCCTTCCTCTCCCCTTTTGAGGGGGAGAGGTGCCGAGCGAAGCGAGGCGGAGCGGGGGTTTGCCGCGCCATATTCGATTGGCCCGCACAAGGGCCTGCAACAAATCAAAGTCGTCGGCCGGCCCCCAAGCCCGGCCCAATAACGAGGAAGACCAACGACAATGACAATGCCCAATTTGAAGTTCACGCGAGAGGAGTATGCGGAGCGTCTTGCCAAGACGCGCCGTGCCATGGAGGCGAAGAAGGTCGACCTTCTGATCGTCAGCGATCCTTCCAACATGGCATGGCTGACGGGCTATGACGGCTGGTCGTTCTACGTGCACCAGGCGGTGATCGTGCCGCCGACCGGCGAGCCGGTCTGGTACGGCCGCGGCCAGGATGCGAACGGCGCCAAGCGCACCGCCTATCTCAGCCACGACAACATTGTCGGCTATGCCGACCACTATGTGCAGTCGACCGAGCGCCACCCGATGGACTACCTCTCCCAGGTGCTCACGGAGCGGCGCTGGGACAAGCTCACCATCGGCGTCGAGATGGACAATTACTGGTTCTCGGCGGCCGCCTTCGCGTCCCTGCAGAAGCATCTGCCGAACGCGCTCTTTGTCGACGCCACTGCGCTGGTCAACTGGCAGCGCGCCGTGAAGAGCCCGACCGAGATCGACTATATGCGCAAGGCCGCGCGCATCGTCGAGGCCATGCATGCGCGCATCGTCGACAAGATTGAGGTCGGCATGAGGAAATGCGACCTCGTCGCCGAGATCTACGATGCCGGCACGCGCGGTGTCGACGGCATCGGCGGCGACTATCCAGCGATCGTGCCGCTCCTGCCGTCGGGCGCCGACGCCTCGGCGCCGCATCTCACCTGGGACGACAAGCCGATGAAGGAAGGTGAGGGGACCTTCTTCGAGATCGCCGGCTGCTACAACCGGTATCACTGCCCGCTGTCGCGCACCGTCTTCCTCGGCAAGCCGACCCAGGCCTTTCTCGATGCCGAGAAGGCGACGCTGGAGGGCATGGAGGCAGGGCTCGCCGCGGCGAAGCCCGGCAACACCTGCGAGGACATCGCCAACTCCTTCTTCGCGGTTCTGAAGAAGTACGGCATCGTCAAGGACAACCGCACCGGCTATCCGATCGGCATTTCCTATCCGCCGGATTGGGGCGAACGCACGATGAGCCTGCGCCCCGGCGATCGCACCGAGCTGAAGCCGGGCATGACGTTCCACTTCATGACCGGGCTCTGGCTGGAGACGATGGGGCTGGAGATCACGGAATCCATCCTGATCACCGAGACCGGCGTCGAGTGCCTGGCCAACGTGCCGCGCCAGCTGTTCGTGAAGGGTTGAGGCGATGTCCGAGCTTCGACCCTCGCCGATCACGCCGACCGTCGATTTCGACGGTCAAGGCGTGCAGCACGGTTTCCTGAGGCTGCCCTATAGCCGCGACGACTCGGCCTGGGGCTCGGTGATGATCCCGATCACCGTCATCAGGAACGGCTCCGGGCCGACGGCGCTGCTCACCGGCGCTAACCACGGGGACGAATATGAGGGGCCGCTGGCGCTGTTCGATCTTGCGCGCACGCTGGATGCCAGGGACGTGAGCGGCACGGTGATCTTCGTGCCGGCCATGAACTACCCTGCCTTTCGCGCCGGCACGCGCACCTCGCCGATCGACAAGGGCAACATGAACCGCACCTTCCCGGGCCGGCCGGACGGGACCGTGACCCAGAAGATCGCCGACTATTTTCAGCGGGAGCTTCTCCCCCGGGCGGATATCGTGCTCGACTTCCACTCCGGCGGAAAGACCCTCGATTTCGTGCCGTTCTGCGCAGCCCATGTGCTGCCGGACAAGGCGCAGGAAGAGAAGGCATTCGCGGCGGTCGAGGCGTTCTCCGCGCCTTACTCGGTGAAGATGCTCGAGATCGACACGGTGGGCATGTACGACAGCGCGGCCGAGGAGATGGGCAAGGTCTTCGTGACGACAGAGCTCGGCGGCGGCGGCACGTCGCGCGCCGAGACAGTGCGCATCGCCCGGCGCGGGGTCGTCAACGTGCTGCGCCACGCCGGCATCGTGAAGGGCACCCCGGACAGGCAGCCCACCGAGTGGCTGGACATGCCCGATGGCGATTGCTTTAGCTTCGCCGAGGACGACGGCATGATCGAGACGATGGTCGATCTCGGCGGCGAAGTGAGGAAGGGCGAGGTGATCGCCCGCATCCACGACGTCACGCGCACAGGAACCGCGCCCAAGGAGATCCGCGCGAAGATGGACGGCATGCTGGCGGCCCGTCATTTCCCGGGTCTGGTGAAGGCAGGCGACTGCGCCGCGGTGCTCGCGGTGCGGGTGTAGGGCATTTGCAATTCGCTTGATGTAGGCGCTGGGGAGCGGGTCGTCATCGGTAGCGGTGGATACCGCGGTTATGGCTTTTGAGCGTTGGCGCCGCCCCTCATCGCCCTGCCGGGCACTTCTCCCCGTAAACGGGGAGAAGAAAGCCGGCCGCTTTTGAAGCGCTTGTTCTTCAACGTCGGCGATTGGCGAAAATCAAAGCGGCAGTCGTCCTTCTCCCCGTTTACGGGGAGAAGTGCCCGGCAGGGCGATGAGGGGCGGCGCCAAGGTCAAACTTTCAAGCCGTTAGCAATCCCTTCACTAGGTCAAATAGCCTTGCGGCATGAAGACTGCGTCGAGAATTGCAGCGGGCACCAGGGTTCAACATCCCGCTCACCCAATCAGCCGCGGCAGCCCGCCCCCTAGCAAAAATCCGTCCTTCAATACACCTGCTCGTACAGCCCGCAGATCTCGTCAGTGGCCTTACCTTCTAGCACGGCCAGCTCGGCCATCTTGTGCTTCACATAAACATCGGTAAAGCCTTCCGGGAACCAACCGGCGACCGTCGTATTCCCGGCGAAACGCTCGAGCGCTTCTCGGAGCGATTGCGGCAGGCGGACATAGCCTCGCGCCGCCAATGCGGCGGAATCGAGCAGCGAAAGGTCTTCCGCTGTCGCCTCGGGCGTCTGCAGTCCTTCCTCGATCCCCTGGACGCCGGCATGAATGATCGCTGCAAGCTGCAGATGCGGGCTTGCTGCCGCGTCGGCGGCGCGGAACTCGAAATTGAACTGCGCGGCTTTGGCGATGTCGCTGAGGTCCGACACCGGGCAGATGCGCACGGACGCCTCGCGATCGCGGAAGCCGAGATTGTTGAACGCGGCGCTCCAGCGGTGCGGCGTCAGCCTCAGATAGGAAACGGCGCTCGGAGCGGTGAGGGCGACGATCGAGTCCAGATATCTAAGCACGCCGGCGACGAACTGGCCGGCGACGGCGCTGAGCCCGTGCTTGCCGGCTGCATCATAGGTTGCCGGTTTGTCGCCATCGAGGAAGCTCAGATGGATATGGACGCCGTTGCCGACGCCGGCAGGATCGCGGATCGGTGTGAAGGTGATCTTGCGGTCAAAACGCCCGGCCGTGGCGTGCAATATCTCGCGCAGGATCGTCGAATGGTCCGCGATCGACACGCCGCGGCTCGGCCCCATGGTCACCTCATACTGGCCGCCGCCATACTCCTTCATGAAGGTGTCCGGCTCGAGGCCCGCCTCGCGCATTGCCGCAATCAGCGTCTCGGCAAGCCGGCGTTCCGTTCGAAACCCTGCTGCGGTGTAGGCCTCGCCGCGCGGCGCCGGAACATCGCGCAACTGGAATTCGTGCTCGAAGGCGCCGAGCAGCGTCAGTCCAGTGACCTTCTCCAGGCGGTCCAGGGCGGCCTTGAGGATGGAACGCGTGCAGAGTTCCCAAGGCCTGCCGTCGGTGTGGCGGATGTCGCCGAGCGCGAAATGCTCCACCGGCTGGCCGTCGTCGAAATCGACACGGACGCGCGCCGACTGGTCGGGGATGAGCACGAGATCGCCCAGCGCTCCGAACGGGCTCTCGCCGATGGCGTCGAAACAGGTGATCTGCACATTGGTCGGCGTCCAGCCGATGCCCCGCCGCAGCCGCTTCTCGAACTGCGATGCGGGAAAGGCCTTGCCGCGCACCTTCCCGGCCAAGTCGGTACAGCAGGCTATGATCATTTCCTCAGCGATCATGGCTCTTCCTCCATCGCCTTGCCCGGTCGCCCCAAGCGCAACTCATCCCACGCCTCCAGTCGTTTCTTTGTAGTCGGCCAATCCGCTTCCGAAACCTTCACGATCAAAGCCTCTATGAAGGCGATCGCACACACGACCGTGTCCCATGCCGTTTCGATCTCGATCGGCAGGGCCACGACATGATCGCTGTGGCGCGCGATCGGCGACATCCACTTGTCGGTGATGAGCACGATCGAAGGATGCCGCTTGGCTGCCACCATTCCGGCAAGCTGCGCGAGGTCGGGCTGGTAACGGCGGAAATCGAACAGGATCAGCACGTCCTGCTTGCGCATCTGCAGGAGCCGGTCGGGCCAGTGCTCGGGATTCGGCGGCAGTTGATGGACCTTTGGCCTGATCTGCTTGAGGTGGATCGCGAGCAGTGCCGCGATGCTGTCGCTGATGCGGCCACCGAGCAGGAAAACGCTGCGCGCCGGATCTGCGACCAGCGCCACGATGCGATCGAATTGCTCCTGCGGCACCGCCGCGGCCATTTCGGCAAGGCGTTCGCCGATGCGTTGAGCGTAGTCGGCGAGGAATGTGGTGCTGTTGCCGAGCCGCTCGCTTGCCTTGAGGTCGAGCGGCGAGCGGCCGCCTTCGCGCAGCTCCGTGATCAGCTGGCGCTGGAACTCCTGATAGCCCGCGAAGCCGATCTTGCTGACGAAGCGCGTGATCGACGGTGCGCTGACACCGGTGCGTTCGGCTAGCTCCTGGATCGTCTGAAGGGCGCCGAACGGATAGTCGGCGAGCACTGCATTGCCGACCTTGCGCTCGCTCGCGGTGAGCTGCGCCATCTCTCGCCGGATCGTCTCGCGCACAGTCATCAGCTTCGCCGCATGGGGTTTGAAGGCATTATGACGCCATTCCGGCAAACACTAGCCGCTTTGAAAAAAAATAGTCAAACGGAAAATATACGTTGACTATGAGCGAAAATTTTCTTTCTCTCGGCGGGACGGCCCCGGAAGGCGGCTGGCTTTCACGAGTTTCGGGTCAACATGCTTCAACCGAGCGAAACCCCGACAACGCTGCTGTCCGAGCGCGACCCGCAGCCGGTCGAGACCGTCAATGCCGACGGCAGCTCGCCCTTTGTCCTCAGTTGCGAGCATGCCGGCAGAGTGATCCCCGAAAGGCTCGGCGACCTCGGCGTGGGGCAGGCCGACATGGACAGGCACATCGCCTGGGATGTCGGCGCGGATGGGCTGTCGCGACGCTTGTCCGCGCTGCTCGACGCGCCGCTTGTGCTACAGCGCTACAGTCGGCTGGTCGTCGACTGCAATCGCCCCATCGAGGCGCCGGACTGCTTTCCCGAACAGAGCGACAGCACGCCGGTGCCGGGAAATATACGGCTGACAGAGCTGGAGCGCCGCCGGCGTTTCGATGAGATTCATCAGCCGTTCCACCGTGAGCTTGCGCAGCTGCTCGACCGGCGAGTCGCGTTACAGAGCCCGACAATCCTGGTTGCCGTACACAGCTTTACACCGCGCCTCGTCGGCGGGCCCGATCGGCCGTGGCACCTGGGAGCGCTGTCGAACCGCGACGGCAGCTTCACTGAACGCTTCCTGGCTGCATTCCGGGCACGCAATCGCGATGTGCCCTCGGCCCATAACGAGCCCTACGTGGTCGACGACCGAACGGACTACACGATCCCGGTCCATGGCGAGGCGCGCGGCATTCCGCACCTGCTGCTCGAGATACGCAACGATCTGATCGCCGCCGCTGAAGGACAGGACATCTGGGCGGCGCGCCTGGCCGACGCGCTGGTCGCTGCCAAAACGGAGAAGAGAGAAGATACCGATGGCTGATTTCCCGACAACCCGAGAGGTGCCTCTCGACCCCAAAGCCTCGGCGCTGCTCTTCATCGACGTGCAGAACTTCTCCGTCAGGCGCGACGGCGGCGAGTTCAAGGACGTGCCGGACAGCGAAATCACCGGCAAATACGGCTACTATTTCGATCGGCTGAAGTCGGTCGTGATCCCGAACATGCAGCGACTGCAGAAGGGCTTTCGCGCTGCCGGCATCGAGGTTCTCTATACGACCATCGAGAGCCTGACCAAGGATGGCCGGGATCGCAGCCTCGACTACAAGATCACCGGCTTCCACGTACCGAAAGGATCATGGGACGGAAAAGTCATCGACGAGATCGCGCCCGGCGAGGACGAGATCGTGCTGCCGAAGACATCGTCGAGCGTCTTCGTGTCGACCCATATCGACTACCTCCTTCGCAATCTCGGCGTGAAGCAGCTGGTGCTGTCCGGTGTGGTCACCGACCAGTGCGT
This sequence comes from Mesorhizobium sp. BAC0120, assembly GCF_033542235.1. NCBI lineage: Bacteria > Pseudomonadati > Pseudomonadota > Alphaproteobacteria > Hyphomicrobiales > Phyllobacteriaceae > Mesorhizobium > Mesorhizobium sp. BAC0120. The sequence goes on from NZ_JAWRCU010000024.1 coordinate 15,593, forward strand.
GGAGTCTGCCATCCGTGATGCGTGCGACCTCGGCTATCTCGTGACGCTCGTTCCCGATGCCTGCGCAACCTACAGCCAGGAACGCCACGACAACACGCTGAGCGCCATCAAGGGCTATTGCCGGCAAGTCTCGACCGAGGCGCTGATTGCCGAGATCGGCGGCGCCCGGACGCCGGCCAGCTGACAGCAATACGAAACAAGAAAAGGGGACCAAGCGAATGGCCAGTTCCGAAGCCGCAGTGAAAGCCGCCTGGAAGGCGATCGACGAGGAAAAGGATTACGCGACAGATCTCACCCAGAAGCTGGTTCGCATACCGTCGGTCAATCCGAAATTCATCAGGGATCCTGACCAGAACCTGGAAAGCGCGGTGCAGGATGCGGTCGAGGCCGAACTGAAGTCGATCGGGATGTCGATTGACCGCTGGGACGTGTTTGAGGACCGGCCGAACGTCATCGGGCAGCTGCCGGGCTCTGAGGAGCGTAGCCTGCTGCTCTGCGGCCATATCGATGTGGTTCCGGTCGGCGAGCGCGGCTCGTGGACAGTCGATCCGTTCGGCGGCGAGATCAAGAACGGCCGGCTCTATGGACGCGGCGCGGTCGACATGAAGAGTGGCGTGGCCGCGGCGATTGCAGCCATACGCGCAATCCGCAAGGCGGGCATCGAGCTCGACGGGCGGATCGCCATGCACTCCGTTGTTGACGAGGAGACCGGCGGTTTCGGTGCGATCGATGCCGTAAAGCGCGGCTATCTGGCCGAGGCGGCGATCATCACGGAACCAAGCTGGGGCGAGATCCAGGTCTGCGAAGGCGGACTCGAATGGATCCGCATCACCATCACCGGCCGCCAGGGTCATTCCGCCTGGCGCTACAACGAGATCTGGCCGCAGCGGGACGAACCGGCCCGGCTGCGCCCCGCCGTAAACGCAATCGACATCGCCGTGCGCTTTCTCGATGCGCTCAGGAACTTCGAAAGCTCGCGCTGCCGCAACCGCCAGCATCCGCTGCTGCCGCCGGGCATGAATACGATCAACGTTGGCGTGATGCGGGCGGGCGCAGGGCTCGGGCCGGACGGCCTGCCGCTGATCCTGACCAACCCCGCCATCATCCCCGACGTGGCCGTGATCGACCTCGACTACAAGTTCCTGCCCAACCAGACCAAGCAGGAGATCCGGGCGGAGTTCGAGGACTTCGTCCATCACTTCTGTCAGCAGGATCTCTGGCTGCAGCAGCACCCGATCAAGGTCGAGTGGGAACTCGGCGGCCTGCATTTCCCGCCGATGGATACTCCGCCAGACCATCCGCTGGTGCAGTCGCTCTACAAGCGTCGCACCGAGCTTGGCGGCAAGCCGAAGATCTCCGGGTTCATCGCCGTCGCCGACTGCGCGCACTACGCCGGGGCCGGCGTAAACGCCATGATCTGCGGGGCTACCGGCGATGGCTTCCATGGCACCGACGAATACGTGGACATCGCCTCGCTGGAGGAAACGACCAAGACGCTGGCCGCCGCCATCATCGACTGGTGCGGCGTCCGCTGATCATCAAAGCAAAAAACAGGGGAACAGCAATGAAACTCTCAGCCTTCATGAGGAACGCGCTGCTGACCGCAGCGGTTCTCGCGGTACTGCCTGCATACGCTCAGGACAAGGTCGCAAAGATCGGCGTGCTGGCGCCGCTTACCGGTGGCGCCGCCGCCGACGGCAACGAGATGGTCAATGGCGCCAAGCTCGCCGTCGACGAGATCAATGCGGCGGGCGGGGTGGCCGGCTACAAGTTCGAGGTCGTCGTCGGCGACACGCAGGACCAGGCGGCCGATGTCGTCACCAGCGCTTTCGAGCGGCTGGCCGGCGACCGCGACTTGAACGTGATCATGACCGGCTATGCCAGCGGCAGCAATTTCGAGATCGAGCTGATGGCCGAGCAGGAGATGCCCTATCTCATCTCCGCCAATTCGGCCCAGACCCGCGACATCATCGCGCCAAAGCCCGACGAGTTCCCGACCGTCTGGTCTCTGACGCCGTCCTATGACGCTTACGAGACGGCAATGGTGCCTGTCATCAAACAGCTTGAAGAATCAGGAAAGCTCAAGCTGCCCAACAAGAAGGTCGCGTTGATCTCCTCGGACAATCCTTACTCGAAGACCGTCATGGACGGCCTGAAGAAGAGCTTCGAGGCGGCCGGTTGGACGGTGACCTCGGCTGATCTTCTGCCGTTCGGCGAAATCAACGACTGGCGGGCCTTCCTTGCCCGTGTACGTCAGGACGAGCCGGCTGTGATCATCAACACCGACTACCTGCCCGGCAACGCTGCGAAATTCATGACGCAGTTCCTGGAGACGCCGACCAACAGCCTCGTCTTCATTCAGTATGCGCCGTCGGTTCCGGAGTTCCTCGACCTCACCAAGGAACGGGCGAACGGCATCATGTACAATTTGCTCGGCGGCGTCCTCGACACGCCCAAGAATCCGCGTGCGGCCGAGGTCTCGAAGAAATTCCAGGACCGCTACGGCGTGAAGACCGGCTCCTACGGGGCCTCGCTCTATGAGGAGGTCTATCTCTATGCTGACGCGCTCGCCAAAGTCGGTGACCCGACCAAGCGGCTGGAGATCGGAAAGGCGATCGGCGAAACCCAGAAGCAGATTGCCTCCGGCAAGCTGAAATTCGATCCGGCGACCCATCTCGCGGTGCAGGGCGACGATGCCATTCCGATCCAGTTCTTCCAGCTGTGGGACGGACAGCGCGTGCTGTTCTATCCCGCCGCCTATTCGACCGGCGAGTTCCGCACGCCGCCCTGGATGAAATAGGCCGAGTAGCCGTCGGGCCGCGTGGTTGGATCCGTGCGGCCCCGTTTTGCATCGAACCGTTTTATGGCTGCAGAGATGGACAGCGCCCCCCTCCTCGAAGCGCGCAACGTCACGCGCCGCTTCGGCGCGCTCGTCGCCGTCGACGACGTGTCGTTCTCGATCGTATCCGGGCAGGTGTTCGGTATCGCCGGGCCGAATGGCAGCGGCAAGAGCACGCTGTTCAATGTGATGACCGGCATTCCCTTCGGTCCAAGCAGCGGCGAGGTGCTGTTGTCGGGTCGCCCGATCCATCATTTGCGGCCGCATCAGATCAGCAGGGCAGGGGTGCTGAGGACTTTTCAGAAGGATGCCGAGTTCACCACTCTGAGCGCCTTCGAGAATGTTTATACCAGCGCCGTCTACTGCGCCGGCATCGGTAGCGGAGAGGCAAGGAGCCTGGCGGCACAGGCGCTGGACGATGTCGAGCTGCCGCCTTCGCGGCGAGGCAAGGCGGCTTCGGAACTCTCAGTGTTCGAGCGCAAGCAACTCATGATCGCCTCGGCGATCGCCGGCCGGCCCAAGGTGCTGCTGCTCGACGAGCCGGCAGCGGGCCTCACCAAGCCCGAGGTGGCCGGCCTGTCGGCGCTGATCAGGACGGTCCGCGGGCGCGGTATCACCATCGTGCTGATTGAGCATGTGCTGCCATTGCTGCTCGGCGTTTCCGAACACCTGATGGTGCTCAACTACGGCCGGATCATCGCCTCCGGCAGTCCACGCGACGTCGTGCGCGACCCCAAGGTCGTCGAGGCCTATCTCGGATCACGGGAGGTCGTGCTTTGAGTGAGGCGGCCAAAGTCTTGGAAGTGCGCGACCTTCACGCCGGCTACGACGCCTATGACGTGCTGCGCGGGGTGAGCCTCAATGTCGGGAGCGCCGAGCGGGTCGGCCTGTTCGGCCCCAACGGTCACGGCAAGACCACGCTGCTCAATACCGTCTCCAAGGTGATCGTGCCGAGGAAAGGAAGCATCAGCTTCATGGGCGAACCGCTTGCGGGGCTCTCCTCGCGCCGGATCGTCGAGCGCGGGCTGATCCATGTGCCGCAGGCGAACACATTGTTCCCCGATATGGAAATCATGGAGACGCTGGAGCTGGCGGCCTTCACCGAACGCGCGCGCGGAGAGCGCAAGGCCAATCTCGACTATGTGCTCAAGCTCTTCCCGCGGCTGGCGGAACGGCGCCGCCAGCAATGCAGGACACTTTCGGGCGGCGAGCGGCAAATGCTGTCGATCGGCGTCGGACTGATGTGCGCGCCTCGCATGCTGATGCTCGACGAGCCGACGCTTGGACTGTCGCCCAAGCTGAAGGAAGAGCTGGCCATCGCCATTGCGGGGATAGGCGCGCGCGGAATGCCGATGCTCATCGTCGAACAGGACATCTCCTTCGTGCTCTCGCTGGTCGACCGAATGTACTTCGTCGACCATGGCGAGATCGCCCGGGAGATCGACCGCGGCAGCGACGTCGACCATCAGGAGATCATGGACATGTATTTCGGGGAGCACGCCGCGCCATGACCGCCGACACGATCAGCGCAGTCTTCGTGAGCGGCATCGTGCTGGCGTCCGTCTACGCGCTCATGGCGAGCGGCCTCTCCCTGGTCTGGACCACGCTCGGCATCTTCAATTTTGCGCACGGCGCGCTGATGACGCTCGCCGCCTATGTCGCATGGACGGTGTCGGATGCGGCCGGGCTCGGCCTGTGGCTCGGCGCCGGAATAGCCGTCGCGATCGCAGCCGCCGTCGGCGCCGGCATACTCATGGAGCGGCTGATCGTTCGTCCCTTCTATGATCACCGCGACATCCTGCTGATCACGGTCATGACGACACTCGCCGCCATGATCTTCATCGAAAAGGGGTCGCAACTCGTCTGGGGCGCAAGGCTGAAGCAGCTTCGCCCGATCGTGCCCGGCCAGGTGAACTTCCTCGGGACCACGATCTCGGCTCAGGAGACGTTGATCATCGTTCTGGCCCCGGTGATCCTCGGCCTGCTCTGGCTCTTCCTGCGCAATTCGCGCATAGGGCGCGGCATCCGCGCCGTCGGGCAGAACCCGAATGCGGCGAGGCTGATCGGCATCGACGTGTCGCGGCTGTTCATCATCACCTTTGCGCTTTCGGCAGCCCTTGCAGGGCTGACCGGCGTGTTGCTCGGCTCGGTGCGGATGGTGACGCCTGCCTTCGGTTCCGAGCCGCTGGTGAAGGCTCTGATCATCGTCATCTTCGGCGGCCTCGGCTCACTCGGCGGCACAATCCTGGCGGCCTATCTCATCGGGCTCCTGGAGGCGGCGCTGATATTCTTCATCGGAATCTACTGGGCGCCGTCGATGATCTTCATCCTCCTGATCGTCGTCCTGCTCGTCAGGCCGCAGGGGCTGCTCGGCAAGGTGGTGCGCTGATGCGATCCAAGCTCGACACGAAGGCGCTCGGCTTGGCCGCACTGGTTGCGCTGGGGCTCGTGGTGCCGCTGGTGGTGGAGGATACCTATGTCCGACACCTCTTCATCATCTCTTTCATCTATGCCGTCGTCGCCGCGAGCTGGGATCTCAGCCTCGGCTATGCGGGTATCTTCAATTTCGGCCATGTCGCCTTCTTCGGGATCGGCGTCTACGCGACCGGCCTGACGGCGAAGCTGCTCGGGCTCGATCCCTGGCTGGCGATGCTGGTCGGCGGAGTTGCCGCCTCGGCGGCCGCAGCCCTGGTCGCCCTGCCGGTGGTGCGGCTGCAGGGCGTCTATGTCGTGCTCGTCACCTTCGCCTTCAGCCAGCTTGTACTGCAGGTGGTGATCAGCCAGTCCGTCGTCACGGGCGGCACGCAAGGCCTCGTCCGCGTGCCGACAGTCGAGCTGTTCGGCTACAATTTCCTGCGCGACTACAAGTTCGGCTACTACTATGTCGCCTTCGCCATGATGCTCGTTGCGGTCGCCTGCCTGAGACGTCTGGTGCGCTCCGATTTCGGCCTTTCCATCGTGGCGCTGCGCGACAACGAGGACTACGGCAGCTCGCGTGGGATCCCGATCGCCGTGCAGCGGCTGAAGGTGCTCGTCGTAAGCGCCTTTTTTGCCGGCATCGCGGGTGGCTTCTTCGTCATCTATCTGCGTGTCGCCTCGCCGGAGGTTTTCGGCTTCTCGACCATGTCGCTCATTTTGAGCATGGTGCTTGTCGGTGGGACGTCGAGCATCTACGGCCCGGTGCTTGCGGCCTTGGTGCTGACCTTCGTCTCGGAAGGACTCGCCAATTTCGAAAGTCTCGCCGAGGGGCGTTTCATGCTGATCGCGGTGGCAATGATCGTCGTGCTGTTGTTCCTGCCGAAGGGGCTCGCATCGGCGCTTCCCAAGTCATGGAAGGAGAGGACAGCCAAATGATCACCGTACGGGCCACCGCGTCTGGTTTTGGAATTGTGGAGGGCTTGGATCGCGGCTAGCGTAAGGTCCAGCGATCAAGCTGCCACAGATGCAGCAGTCGACAAGCGAAAGGGGAACACACAATGCAGATTGCGATCAGAAGCCTTATCGGGACGACAGCCATGCTGTTGTTGGCGGCCGGTGCTGCCCATGCGGCCGATGACAAGATCATCATCGGCGGCGCGATGTCGCTCACCGGTGTGCAGGCGCCGCTCGACACGCCCGGCGTGAAGGGCGCCGAGGTGGCGGTCAAATACCTCAACGACAATGGCGGCGTGCTCGGCAAGCAGGTCGAGTTCATCAATATCGACGGCAAGTCCGATCCAGTGACGGTCGGCAATGTCACCGTCGAGCTGATCGACAAGGGTGCCAATCTTATCATGGCGCCGTGCGACTTCGACTTCGGCGGGCCGGCAAGCCGTGAGGCGCAGGCGGCCGGACTGGTCGGCATTTCGACTTGTGCATCCGACCCGCTCTATTCGTCATGGTCGCTCGGCGACAAGCAATTCACCCTCTCGATGTGGAACACCACGATGGGAGCGGTCGCCGCCGACTTTGCGTTCAAGGAAAAGGGCTGGAAGACAGCCTATGTCGTCACCGACCAGTTCATCGCCTACACCAAGTCGCTGTCGAAATATTTCATCGCCCAGTACAAGGCCGATGGCGGCGAGGTGATCCTGGAGGACACCTACACCAATGGCGACAACAACTTCTCCGCGCAGCTCGCCCGGCTGCAGGCGCTCGGCAAGAAGCCCGACGTGATCTTCCTGTCGTCCTACGGCCAGGACATCGGTGCCATCATCCGGGCGCTGCGCGAGGTCGGCTACGACGCGCCGGTCCTGGGTGGCGACGCCTATGACGATCCGGCCATGCATGCGGCGCTCGGCGAGAAGCTCGGCAACAACGTGTTCTTCGTCACCCACACTTTCATGACGCCGGAAGCGCATCCGGACATGCAGAAATTCCTCGACCTGTATCAGAAGCAGCACGGCGCCGCGCCCGACACGGCTTTCGTCGCGACCGGCTGGGACACGGTCATGATGATGGCGCAGGCCGTGACTGCCGCCGGCAGCACCGACGGTGCCGCCGTCGCCAAGGCGCTCGAGGATGGGCAGTTCAAGCTGCTCACCGGCGATCTGGACTATGGCACGGCGGAGGAGGGTCACGTGCCTAACAAGTCGGCCGTGGTGGTCGAGCTCAAGGGTGGCAAGCCGACCTTCCTCGGCTGGCGTCGGCCCGAGACGCTGCCGGCCCCCTGAGCCAAACATCCGCGCCGGGGTTCGCCCCGGCGCCTTTTGCGGGGGCATCATGCCGAAATCCTCTCTCAACGCGATCGACGTTTCGGTCGAGTTCGCCGGGCTCAAGGCGCTGTCTGACGTCTCGCTCGCGCTGAATGCCGGCGAGATCGTCGGCCTCATCGGACCGAACGGCTCGGGCAAGACCACATTGATCAATGCGATCACCGGCCAGGTGGCGCTCGCCGGCGGCCGAGTCATGCTCGGTGACGGGACGATCTCAGGGCTCGCCCCGCGGCAGATAGCGCTCAAGGGGATCTCGCGATCTTTCCAGATCGTGCGGCTCTTCAACAACATGACGGTGGTCGAGAATATCGAGGCTGCTGCGCTGGCGCGCGGCGATAGCAATCGTGCTGCCCGCGCCAAGGCCGAGGCGTTGCTCGCCGAGTTCGCCCTTGCCGGCAAGGCGGACGAGCTCGGCGCCGCCTTGAGCTACGGCGACAAGCGGCGTGTGGAGATCGCCCGCGCTCTGGCCGCCGATCCGTCCTTTTTGCTCCTCGACGAGCCTGCCGCGGGGATGAACGAAGCCGAGACGGAGGCGCTGCTGCACACGCTCGCGGCCTTGCCTGAGGCGCGCGGGCTCGGCCTGCTGATCATCGACCACGACATGGGGCTTATCATGCGGCTCTGCCATCGCCTGCACGTTCTCGCCTCAGGACGGACCATCGCGACCGGCACGGCCGATCAGGTCCGTCGCGATCCCGCGGTCATCGAAGCCTATCTCGGTTCAGAGGCAGCCCATGCTTGAAGTCGAGGAACTCGAGGTCCGCTATGGCGCGATCCGCGCCGTGCGCGGCATCTCGCTCAGAGTCGCTTCGGGCGAGCTTGTTGCGCTCGTCGGGGCCAACGGCGCCGGTAAATCGTCGACGCTGATGTGCATCGCCGGCGCGCTGAAGGCAGCTGCCGGCTCGGTGCATCTCGACGGAGAGGATATCACCTCCGGCAAGCCCGAGACCATCGTACGGCGTGGTATCGCGACCGTGCCCGAGACGCGTGACGTCTTCCCCGATCTCACTGTCGACGAGAACCTGATGCTGGGCAGTTACATCAGGCGCGGCGATGGCAAAGGCGTTGCCGAGGACCGCGCCAGGATGCTGTCGCTCTTTCCGCGGCTTGCCGAGCGCGCCGCCCAGCCGGCCGGCACTCTGTCGGGAGGCGAGCAGCAGATGCTGGTGATCGCCCGGGCAATGATGTCGCGGCCCAAGGTCCTGCTGCTCGACGAACCGTCGCTCGGGCTGGCGCCGGTGATCGTCGACCAGATCTTCGAGATGATCGCGGTACTGAAGAAAACAGGCGTCACCATCCTGCTCGTCGAACAGAACGTCGGCAAGGCTTTATCGGTGGCCGACCGCGCCTATGTGATGCGGCTCGGCCGGATCGCAGCGTCTGGAACCGCGGCGGAGATCGGCGCCCAGACGGACCTCTCGGCGCTGTATTTGGGAGCGTAGTGGCATGACGGCGAACGGGCGGCCTTCCAGATGACCTTCGCGATCCAGTTCCTGATCGATGTCCTCAGCCTCGGCGGCGCCTATGCGCTGATGGCGCTCGGACTGGTCATCGTTTACGGCATATTGCGGCTGGTGAACTTCGCCTATGGCGAGCTCATAATGGTCGCCGGCTACAGCATGTTCCTGGTCGGTGGCTCCGGCCTGCCCTGGCTCATAATGGCGATGGTGGCTGTCGGCATGGCTGTGCTTGCCGGCATCGCAACCGACTATATCGCCTTCCGGCCGGTGCGCGCGAAATCGGTGACGGCGGTGCTGATCACCTCCTTCGCCTTCTCGACACTGCTCCAGAACGCGGCGCTTCTCTTCATCTCGCCGCGGCCCCAGACGGTGCCCCTGCCGGACCTCTTCTCCGAGACGGTGACGATCGGCGGCGCCATCACGCCGCTGCGCAACCTGATCACTATCGCAGCCGCGGTGATCCTGCTCGCGCTCTTCGCGCTGCTGATGCGCAGGACGGTGCTCGGCATCGCCATGCGCGCTGCCGCGACCAACTTCACCATGGCCCGCATGCTCGGCGTGCCCGCCAACCTCATCATCTCCTCCGCCTTTGCCATCTCCGGCTTTCTGGCCGGTGTGGTCGGACTGCTGTGGATCGGCCGCATCGGGACCGTCGTTCCCGGCATCGGGCTGGAGCCGCTGCTCGTTGCCTTCATCGCCACGGTCATCGGCGGCATGCGCAGCCTTTCCGGCGCGGTCGTCGGCGGTTTCCTGCTGGCATTGATCGACACGACGCTCAACTACACGCTGCCGCAGGACCTCCTGAAATTCCGCGACGCCTTCACTTTCAGCCTGGTGATCCTGATCCTGCTCTGGCGGCCGGAGGGGCTGGTCAAAGGGCCGGCCTCGGGACAGCGCACGTGAGGAAACAATGAAACAGCACCTCCTCACCGCAGCACTTCTTGCCGGCCTTGTGATCGTCGTCGTGCTCGTCACCCAGGCGCTCGGTATCCGCCTTTACGACCGCATCGTGACCAACCTCTGCATTTCGCTCGTGCTGGTACTCGGGTTGCAGCTGTTCATGGGCAATTCCGGCATCCTGTCCTTCGCGCATATGGGTTTCATGGGGGTAGGGGCCTACACCTCCGCCGTGCTCACCATTCCGGTGCAGATGAAGGGCATGGCGCTGCCGGACCTTTATCCGTTCCTGCACGGTGTCGAGCTGTCGCCCTATCTGGCGATCGGGGCGGCCGGCATCCTCGCTGCACTGGTGGCCGCTGCCATCTCCTATCCGCTGATGCGGCTTTCGGATGCCGCCGCAGTGATCACCTCCTTCGCTCTGCTGGTCGTGCTCTACACCGCCATGACGCACTGGAGCGCGCTCACCAATGGACCGCGCACCTTGTTCGGCCTGCCGAAGGCGACCAATCTCCATCTCGCGGCCCTTGTCGCGATCATCGCTCTCGTGGGTGCGCTGGCCTTCAAGGAGTCGCGAACCGGCCGACTGCTGCGGGCGAGTCGCGACGACGAACGCGCCGCGGCCGCCATGGGCGTCAACATCCCGGCGCTGCGCTGGCGGGCCTTCATCCTGGCGGCGTTCTTTGCCGGGGTCGGGGGGGCGCTGTGGGGGCATTTCATCACGTCCTTCTCGCCCAAGGCCTTCTATCTGAAGGAAACCTTCGTGATCCTGTCGATGCTGGTGATCGGCGGCACCAATACCGTGACCGGCGCGGTGGTCGGCACCTTCATCGTCACTGCCGCCTACGAAGGACTGCGCGGCGTCGAAGGGGTGCTCAACGACGCGAAGGTGACGGCCGAGCCGGTGATCGGGCTGACGGAGATCGTGCTGTCGCTCGCGATGATCGCGGTTCTGATCCTGAAGCCCGGTGGGCTGTTTCCCACGCGCGAGATCGGCGCGCTGATCGCGCGGCGAATGGAGAGGAAAAAATGAGCTGGAAGACCGCCTACCGTTCCTTCTACTACGCCAATGCAGAAGAGCCGGCCGACATCAGGCTGGATCCGGCCACAACGGCGCTGCTCGTGATCGATGTGCAGAACACCTATCTCGCGCCGAAGGACTCTCCGGAAGAGACGGCGCGCTGGCAGCCCTTCTACGACCGCATGCGGCAGACGGTGATCCCTAATATCGCCAAGCTCATCGCGGAATGCCGGCAGCGTGGGGTGGAAGTAATATTCGCGCGCATAGCCTGCCTGAAGTCCGACGGGCGCGACCGCTCGCTGAGCCAGAAGAAGCCCGGCTTCAACTACCTGCTCCTGCCGAAAGACCTCGCGGAGGGGCAGATCGTGGAAGAGCTAGCCCCGCAGGCGGATGATATCACCATTCTGAAAACCACGGACAGCGCGCTGACCGGGACCAATCTCCGGCTGCTGCTCCATAACATGGGCATCAAGGACGTGATCTGCGTCGGCATCTTCACGGATCAGTGCGTATCCTCGAGCGTGCGCAGCCTGGCGGACGAAAGCTTCGGAGTGGTCGTGGTGGATGATTGCTGCGCGGCCGCTACCATGGAGCTGCACCGCCACGAACTGGAGATCATCAACATGATCTACTGCCACGTCGTGCAGCTCGACGAGGTGATCGGCTTCTTCGGGTGAGCGCTATGGATGAGGGGAAGGGGCTCAGCCTCTACGAGCGCGATCAGCAGGCGCTTTCGAAGATGTCCTTCCTGCGCTTCTTTCCATTGGCTGTGGCCGGCGGCGAGGGTGCGTGGCTGATCGGAGATGACGGGCGCAGGCTGCTCGACTTCTCCGCCTCCTGGGGAGCGGCGAGCCTCGGCCATTCGCATCCGGCAGTACGGGAGGCGGTCAACAGAGCACTGTCGAGCCAGGCGGGCGCGAGCCATCTGTCCTCCGCCAACCTGCCGGCCGTAGAGCTGGCCGAAAGGCTCCTCGCGATCGTGCCGGATCGGGCGAGGGGACGCGTTTGGCTTGGACATTCGGGCTCCGACGCCAACGAGACGGTGGCGAGGGCCGTCGTCGCGGCGACCGGCCGGCCGCGCATCATCTCCTACAAAGGCGCCTATCACGGCGGCACGTCGGGCTCGATGGCGATCTCGGGTCATCCGGTGCAGCAGGGCGTGCCCAAGGCTCCAGGGCTGACGCTGATCTCTTATCCCAATGCCCATCGAGACGACGGGGCCGAGTTGGCCGGCAAGGCCGCCTTGGCTGAGCTGGAGACATTGTTCGCCGAGCAGGTGCCGCCTGACGAGGTAGCAGCACTTTTCCTCGAGCCGATCCAATCGGACGGTGGGATGGTCGTGCCGCCCGACGGCTATTTCCAGTCAGTAGAGGCACTCTGCCGTAAGCACGGCATCCTGCTCGTCTCGGACGAGGTGAAGGTCGGGCTCGGCCGCACCGGTCGGCTGCACGCCTACGAACATCTCGGCATCGAGCCCGACATCGTGGTGTTCGGCAAAGGGCTCGGCGGCGGGCTGCCTGTATCGGCAGCCATTGGGCCGGAGGCGATCATAAACCACGCTGCGGCCTTCTCCTTCCAGACGGTGCATGGCAATCCCGTTTGCGCTGCAGCGGGTTGCGCGGTGCTCGACACGATCGAGCGCAACCAGTTGGCGCGCCATGCTGCCGAGGTCGGCCGCCACTTGATCGCTCGGCTGGAAGGACTGAAGCAGAAGCATCCGCTGATCGGCGACGTGCGCGGCCGCGGTCTGGCGATCGGCGTCGAGCTGGTCCAGGACCGAGCAGGGAAAGCACCGGCGAAGACCGAGACGGCGCTGACCGTGTTTCGCGCCTTCGAGCTCGGACTGGTCGTCTTCTATGTCGGCGTAAACTCCAACGTGCTCGAATTCACGCCGCCGTTGACGCTGACCATTCCGGAAGCCGACGCCGGGGTGGAACTGCTCGACCAGGCGCTGACCGACGTCGCGGCAGGGCGGGTGAATGCGGCCGCGCTCACAGCCTTCGCGGGATGGTAAAGTATCTCGCGCGCGGGGTGTTCTGGTTTTAGGCGGTAGGCTCACGGGCTTTTGATCGAGACGCGACTGAGTTTACGGCCCGGACGACAGCTTGTAGTTTGGACCCATGGCCCTCAAACGGATGGACAACATAGGAATCGTCGTCGATGACCTCGGGCAGACGATCGATTTCTTTCGCGAGCTCGGCCTTGAGCTCGAAGGGCGGGCCACGATCGAAGGAGAATGGGCCGGGCGTGTCACTGGATTGGGCGATCAGCGCGTCGAGATTGCCATGATGCGCACCCCGGACGGCCACAGCCGGCTCGAGCTGTCCCGCTTCCTCGAGCCGCCTGCCGTCGCGGATCACCGCAACGCCCCGGTCAACGCTCTGGGCTACCTTCGCGTCATGTTCGCCGTGGACGACCTCGACGAGACGCTTGAAAGGCTTCGCAATCGCGGCGCGCAGCTCGTAGGCGAAGTAGTCCAGTATAAAGAGGCGTATCGGCTCTGCTACATCCGCGGGCCCGAAGGGCTTCTCATCGGACTCGCCCAAGAACTCAGCTGAGGGCACGACGACGAGATTGACGATGCCCTCATGGCCGGCGGGATGTCGGTATCGGTCTTTCACCGCCGGGCGGCTCAACTCACATGCCAAAGCTGGTGGCGCCGCCTCCGATAACGTTCCGGTAGCGCGCCAAAGCCCACAGGGGAAAGAATTTCGGATAGCCGTGGTACCGCAGGTAGAAAGCGCGGGGAAAACCGGTGCCGGTGTATTGATCCTCCTCCCAAAACCCATCCGATTTTTGGGTCCGCAGAAGGAAGTCGATCCCGCGCGCAACTGCGGGATGACTGACCGCGCCTGCGGCCATGAGGCCGAGCAATGCCCAGGAGGTCTGTGACGCGGTGCTCGCGACGGCCTGGTGGTGCCGATAGTCGAGCGCGTAGCTTGCTGCCCCTTCGCCCCATCCCCCGTCGGCATTCTGGATGGAGAGGAGCCAGCTTACTGCCTGCCGGATTTGGGGCGATTCAGGCGGCATGCCAATCGCGCTGAGGCCGCATAGAGCCGACCATGTGCCGTAAATGTAGTTCATGCCCCATCGGCCATACCAGCTTCCGTCAGGTCGTTGCTTCCGAGAAAGATAGGCCAACGCCTTGCTGAGGCTGTGGCTCGCTGGCGGACGTTCTCCGAATTGGGCGAACATCGATACGCAGCGGGCAGTGACGTCCTCGCTCGGCGGGTCCGGCAGGGCGCCGTGATCGGCGAATGGGATGTTGTTGAGATAAAGGTATTCATTGTCGGCATCGAAGGCCGCCCAACCGCCGCTGCGGCTCTGCAGCCCGAGAATCCACTCGCGCCCGCGCTCGATTGCGGACTGAAATCGATGGTGGCCGAGAATCTTCTGAATGCGGTCCATGGCCATCACAACAACGGCGGTGTCGTCCAGATCGGGATAATGCGGGTTCGCGTATTGAAATGCCCAGCCACCTGGCCGCGTATCCGGGCGACGAGCAGTCCAGTCCCCGGCGACATCGAGCACCTGAAGCTGTTGGAGCCATGTTAGGCCGGCATCCGCGGCACGGAGCGCGGGTCCGGTGCCAGCCTCGAGGAGCGCATGGCATGCGAGCGCGGTGTCCCAGACCGGTGACACGCAGGGCTGGCAGTAGGCCTCCTCGGCCTTTGTGACGAGCAGCCGCTCGATGGAGGCGCGGGCCGTCACATAATCCGGATGATCGTGATCCCAACCGAGTACATCGAACATCATGACCGAGTTGGCCATGGCGGGGAAGATCGCGCCAAGTCCATCCTTGCCGTTGAGCCGCTCGGTAACGAACGATACGGCCTTGTCGATCGCCCGCTTCCGGATGCCTTTCGGAAAAAACGGCTCCGCCAGGCGCAAAACCGCGTCGATGCCCGCAAAGAAGAGGAAAAGCGACCGCTTTTGGTGGGGTGCTCTCGAGCGAGGACCGACGTTTCTCGGCGAGCCCAGGAAGAGCTCATCGATTCCTACGCCCTTGGGATTGCGGGCCGTCGGCTTCAGCGCCTGGAGGACCAGGAGCGGCACGATCACCGTCCTTGCCCAGTAGGATATTTTGGATAGATGGAATGGAAACCAGCGCGGCAGCAGCATGATCTCCACCGGCATGACGGGCACCGCGCGCCACGGCAGTATGCCGTAGAGTGCCAACAGGATTCGGGTGAAGACATTGCTCTCTTCTGCCCCGCCTCGTGCGCGGATTGCTTCGCAGGCGCGCCGCATATGCTCCGCCCCCGGGTCGTCGCCGATCATATTCAGGGCGAAATAGGCTTTTACGCTGGCGCTCATGTCGAACTCGCCATCGTGAAAAAGCGGCCAGCCACCGCTTGCACGTTGGATGCGGCGCAGATAGGCGGCGATCTTCGCTTCCAGTGACGCGTCAACGGGCTCACCGAGATAATGCCGCAACAGTACGTATTCCGCCGGGATGGTCGCATCGGCCTCCAGTTCGAAGATCCAGTGGCCGTCGGGATGCTGGCAGACGAGCAGCGCTTCGGAGGCTGCACCGATCGCGCGCTCCAGCTTTGAGGCATCTGGGCCGCCGACGCTCTGATCGATTGATGTATCGGACATGTTGCTTAGGGTGCGCTCGTGTTGAGGATCAGTTCGGCCGCCCGATTGCCTGACCGGACTGCCCCCTCGATCGTTGCGGGCAATCCTGTTGCTGTCCAATCCCCGGCAAGAACAAGATTACGCCACCTTGTGTGAGCGCTGGGGCGCTTTGCATCCTCCTGCGGCAGGGCAGCGAAAGTCGCCCGCCGTTCCCGGATGATCTGCCAGGGGGGCATGGGAGAGACTATGTCAGCCACCTCGGCGACTTCCTCCCAGATCCGGCTGGCAAGCTCCTCTCGGGGTGTCTCGAGCAAGCGGTCGGCGGCACTGATCGTAACGGAGAGGCGGTCCGGGAAAGCGAATAGCCATTCGATCTCTCCATTGATCACCCCGGTAATGGGCGCGACGCCAGCTGGCACGGGAATACGGAAATGCGCGTTGACGATAGTCCGGGATTCGACCGGGGTGATCAGTTCAGGAACAAGCGAGGCCGCGACGGCCGGTGGAACGGCAAGAATGACGGCATCTTCCTTCGCTAGCGGCACCGAAGCGCCGGCGAAATCCAACGCCGTAATGTGGTCGTCGTCGAAGGCAAGCGCGCGCAATCGCTGGCTGAGGGCGAGCGCTCCTCCATGCGTCTCGACAAATCGCAGCGCAGGTTCGACGAATGCGCTCGAGAGGCCTCCCTGGGCGACCAGCGGGCGATAATTGCGTCCGCCTGCCGCCAGCGACTCGCGAAGCACAGCCCAGGCCAGGGCTGCCGACGCCTTCTGCGGCTCTGTGTTGAGGACGGCGCGGAAGAAGGGATCAATCAGCCGCTCGTAGAGCGTCCCCTTACAATCCAACACGTCACCGATTGCCTTGTGCGGTCCTGCCCAAAGGAAGCGCAACAGGACCAGATAATCGAGGGAGCGTGTGCCGGGCACGCGACGCTGACGAGCGAAGAGCCACCATGGAAGACGGCCGTCGTTAGGGCGGAGCGTCCATCGTTCGCCGCTCGCAAGATCGACAAACGGGAACTCCGCTTTTGACGGTCCTGTTACGCGATCGAGTGCCCCGATCTTCTCGAGATAGGAAAGAGCCGCCTGGTTGCCCGAAAGCAGAAGATGGTTGCCGTTGTCGATGGTCATATCGAGGATCGGATCATGATATGACCGGCATCGGCCGCCCGCCTGATTTGCAGCTTCGTAGACCGTCACAGGAATGCCAGACGACGCCAGCCGCACCGCCGCCGAAAGGCCGGCAAGTCCTGCACCGATGATGTGAACCGCGCGCATCACACGACGTAGCGCAGAACGATCCAGAGGAGTTGGCGCGGGCGAAGGCGCACCGGCGCGCGCGGTGCGCGCCACCCTCGCGCCGTCAGGCGATTGAGCATCATGCGGTAGGCGGCAGCCATGCTGCGCGGTGTCCGCACGATCCGGCGCGGGCTGCGTGCCATGATCATCTCAGCTTGGGTGAAATGCTGATGCGCTCGGGCAGCGATCATGAGGCAGGCCTTGTCAATCGCTGGATCCGATAACACCGTCAGCGGGTCGGATGTAGTTATTCCCGCATCATCCAGGGCTTCCCTCGGAAGATACAGGCGACCGATCGTGGCGTCCTCGTCGAGGTCACGCAAGATATTGGTGAGCTGCAACGCGCGCCCCAGGTGATGCGCGAGGGCAATGCCTGCATTCTCTTCCATCCCGAATACGCGGACGCTCAGCCTTCCGACCGCGCAGGCCACTCGATCGCAGTAGATATCGAGTGTCGAAAGATCGGGTGCTCGCATCGCCGATACCACGTCCATTCGCATTCCTTCGATGATTGCCAGAAAATCCTCTCGGCGAAGGTCGAATGTGCTTACTGCATCGGCGAGCTGCCGCAGGTTTGAGAGCGGCTTGCCTGCATAGACAGCGTCGATCTGGCTGCGCCAGTGCTGCAATTGCTCGAGGCGGATCTCGGAGTCGGCCTGGTACCCATCAGCGATGTCGTCGACAGCCCGGCAGAACGAATAGATCTCGAACATCGCCTGGCGCTGCGGCTGGGGCAAGATCCGCATTGCTGCATAGAATGAGCTGCCCGATGCGCGCCGCGCGGCTTCCGATGAAGGTAAGCCGCTGTCAATCATCATTCGTGCTTCACAGATAGGGAAAGGCGAGAGCCAATCCGCTGCGAAACGCCCTTGAGGGCTGCGCGGCAACTGGTCGCCGCCACTTCGAGCGCGCCGAGATGCATGCGCTGGCCCAACGGATCGCGGCCGGCGATATAGCGCGTCAGACGCAGCGCGAGCATATGAATAACCGCAATCTCAAGTGCAAGCCGGGTATTGCGCACCAGCACCGGAAGGTCATCCCCTTGCCGCAGGAGGTCTTCAGCGCGTCGAGCCAGGCTCGCAAGGCAGCGGCGAAGCTGCGGAGAAGCGGTCGCTTCTCCGAGCGCCTCGGTCCCGAGGCCAAAAGCCTCAAGTGCATCCTCGGGCAAATAGATACGGTCAAGCTTGCGAAAGTCGTCGCCACAATCCTGCAGGTGGTTGATGATCTGCAAGGCCGCACAGATTGAGTCCGATGCCGACCATGTGGCGCGGCTTTCGCCGTGAACGTCGAGCACGAAGCGTCCGACGGGCATGGCGGAGTACCTGCAGTAATTCAGGAGGTCGTTCCAGTCGGCATAGCGACGCTTGACCACATCGAGCCGGAACGCCTTGAGGAGGTCTTGCGCGTGGTGAGGCGCAAGTTCGCGTTCGGCAAGCGCCCGACGCAATGCGGAAGCTTCCTCGCTCCAGTTGCCGAAGCCGAGAAGATCTCCTTCCATACGGTCCAGCAGATCGAGCTTGTCCTGAGCTCGGAGAGAGGGATGGTCGGCGATGTCGTCGGCGGTGCGGACAAATTCGTAGAAGGCAAGGATCACGTCGCGATGACGACGAGGGATCAGTCGCGATGCCACCGGGAAGTTTTCATCGCGGTACGTCTTTCCGGAGCGAAAGGCGCTTGGAGCTGTCATCGGAGTGGCGCCTGCACGCGGCCCTTCCAAAGCCCGCCCGCTCCCCGTGCATGCTGATATGCGGAATCCAGCGTGAATGCCGTGTACATGAGGGCGATCCCTGGAAGGAAGAGGCCCCACAAGGGCGAGAGATGGTAAAATCGCAATGTTGGCTGGAAGGCGAAAGCCATGATCGTCCATGTGAAGAGACCTGACGCTTGTGCCAACCCACGACCAAAAATCGTCAGCATCACTGGTGTCAGGTAAGTGAGCGCCATTCCGGCGACGGTCATGACCAACGCCACTGGAGAATAGCGCAGCTGCGCATATGCCGAACGGGCGACCATGCGGCGAATGTCTCCGAGCGCAGGATAGGCGCGGATGCTGTGTACACCGTCGGTCAGCGCCAGCCGGATCGCACCTTGCCGTTTGAGTTTCGCTGCAAGAGCGCAATCGTCGATCAATTCGCCTCGGATGCTCTCAATTCCGCCGGCGGCGCGAAGTGCATCCAGCCGCACCAGCATGCAGCCGCCGGCTGCTGCAGCCATGCGATGCTTGGGCCGATTTACCCAGGCAAAGGGATAGAGCATTTGAAAAAAGAACACGAAAGCGGGAACAAGGGCCCGCTCGGCCAAGCTGACGCACCGCAACTTCGCCATCAACGAATTGAGTACCAGACCGTCCGCCTCGGCCTTTGCCACGAGACGCGAAAGCATATCGGTCGAGTACACGATGTCGCCGTCGGTAAATAGCAAATAGGCGGGGAGGCGTGTGTGCGCATGCTCGATGCCCTGCTTCATCGCCCATAGCTTGCCTGTCCAGCCGGCTGGCGGTGCGCCCCCGGCCAAAACCGTCAATCGGTCGTTGAACCCTGCTCTTCGAGCAGCTCTTCGTGCGATCTCTCCCGTGCCGTCGGTGCTTTGGTCATCCACGACGATGATGGAAAACCGGCCCCGATAGTCTTGCCGGCCAAGCGAAGTGATGCATTCAGCGATGCCGTCGGCCTCGTTGCGTGCTGGAATGACAGCCGTCACAGCGGGCCAATCCGACGGCGCCGGACCAGCCTCGTCACGTATGGCCGCAAGCCAGAAGCCGCCGCGCCAAGCGACCAGATAAAGCCAGATTCCCAACGCAACGCAGGCGAGCAGGATCATAGCTATTCGGACCCTCGGATCTCCCGCTTGATGAAATGACGAACTAGAATCCGAATCGGGACAATGTCAGATTTAAGTTGCCGTTTCGCCGTTGGTCGAGAGCGTTATCGCTAATGCAGCTTACCTATAGCCGTGCGACGACGCAATCATTGCACGAACCCCGCAGATACCGGGCGCCTGCCAGGATTTGGGTCAGGGAAACTGAAATTCGAGCCAAAGAGGCGCCGGCCGCGCATTAGCGCCGTCCGCGCTTTCCGTGCGTCCATGGCGGTGCGCATCAGAGCCGGCAGCTGACCCGGCGAGTGTAGCACCGAGGCGAGCACGCCGATGATATTCAGTGTCCCGTCGCGACGCTGCCCGAGCAGGGCTGCAGGCGGCAGGGCTCGATGGGCTGGATCGACGATCACTCTGCAAACCGCGAAGGGTACGTTGCAGGCGGCGGCTACGCTGGCCGCGACATGGGACTCCATATCTACCGCCGCTGCTCCGGTTCGCTCTCGCAGCATTCGTTTAGCCGAGGGGGCGGCTACCGGCGCGTCAACTCCGGCAATATCTCCTTGGATGGCATGCGATAGCTTTTGCCTCAGTACTTGCGACCAAAGAACATCGGTTGGGTATCGCTTTACGTTCGTGACGACCCCGGTCGCCACGACCCAGCACCCCGGCTTCGCTTCCGGGTCAAGTCCACCGGCCATTCCGAAACTAACGATGCCACTGCATCCGCGGCCCACCGCTTCGTTCAGCGACGCAAGCAACTGCCGGCGATCTCCGCTGCATAAGGTGCTGACGCCCTGGCCTGAGGCTATCCGAGCCTCAAAGGACAGGCCTGTCACAGCGATAACGGGCGGAATGGCTAAAATAGTGCTCAAGTCCCAATGCGGGGCGCACCCTCGCTCCAGCTTGAAATTAGCGCAACACCGCCGAGACAGGAAGGCACGTCGCTGGCCATGATCGTGCAAAAGGAGAACAGCCATCCTCGATCATTGAATGCTCGGCAGTTGCCCGCTCGCGGTAGCCCAAGGTTTCCTGTTGTCGCGATGGTAGACAGGTTCGAGAAGGCTATGCAACCTTGCATCCCGATGGAGTTTTCGGAAAGCCCTTTCAGGTTTCGGTCAGCAGGCACGACCGCCGCATAAGACGAGCACAGCGTCAACACTAGCCCTTCAGGTGAGGAGCATTCGGAAATGGCGATCGATATCGCGGGCCTTCTCGCGGCGCGGCAGAACGAGAAATATGCCCTGCACGACAAATATCTTAATTCGCAGCTTGTGCGCGTGCTCAAGACGATCGGCTATGACGTCAACTTCTCGTCGGGAACTGGAGCCTATCTTTACGATCGCGAAGGCCGGCGTTTTCTTGATCTTCTAAGCGGATTTGGCGTCTTCGCCATCGGCCGCAACCATCCCACCGTAATCGCCGCGCTCAAGCAGGTTCTCGATGCGGGTATGGCCAATCTCGTGCAGCTGGATGTCTCGCCGCTGGCCGGGCTGCTTGCCGAGCGCCTGCTGGGCTGGCTGCCTGGAATGGAGCGCCTGTTCTTCTGCAATAGCGGCGCTGAAGCCGTAGAGAGCGCGATCAAGTTCGCACGCGCCGCCACGGGACGCGCCAAGATCGTCTATTGTGATCATGCCTTCCACGGGCTCACCTATGGCGCACTCTCGGTCAACGGCACCGACGTGTTTCGTACTGGCTTCGGCCCGCTGCTCGGCGATTGTGTCCGCGTGCCGTTCGACGATCTGCCGGCGCTCGAGGCGGCGCTCGCCGGCTCCGATGTTGCCGCATTTATCGTCGAGCCGATACAGGGCAAGGGCGTCCATATTCCCTCCGACGAGTATCTGCCCGGAGCCGCTCGCCTGTGCCGCCGGTATGGCACTCTGTTTGTCGCTGACGAGATCCAGACCGGCATCGGGCGCACTGGCCGGTTCCTTGCCCTCGAGCATTGGGGCGTAGAGCCGGATATGGTGCTGCTGGCGAAGGCGCTTTCGGGTGGGTTCGTGCCGGTCGGCGCGGTGGCCATGAAAGAATGGATCTTCAGCAAGCTGTTCGACCGAATGGACCGCGCCCTGGTGCACGGCTCCACTTTCGGCAAGAACGACCTCGCCATGGCCGCTGCGCTCGCAACACTCGAGGTCATCGAGGCGGAGAATCTGATCGCGCGCAGCGCCGCAACGGGCGCCGCGCTGCTGGCCGATCTTCAGGCACTGACGGGCAGGTATGAGTTGCTCAAGGATGTTCGCGGAAAGGGATTGATGATCGGGCTTGAATTCGGGGCGCCACACAGCTTCGCCCTGAAGACCGCATGGCACCTGCTGGAGAGCGCGAACAAAGGGCTCTTCTGCCAGATGGTGCTGATCCCGCTGTTCCGCGACCATCACATTCTGTGCCAGGTTTCCGGCCCCAATATTCACGTCATCAAGCTGTTGCCCTCGCTCGTCATCGACGAAACCGACCGCGTATGGATTCGCGACGCGTTTGATGCCGTCATTGCCGATTGCCATCGCGTACCTGGTGCGGTGTGGGATCTCGGCCGAACATTGGCGGGCCACAGCCTCAGGAGCAGAGCCGGCGCGGCGTAATAAGGTCGTTGGCGATCAATCTGACGCAAGCTCTCGGGGCTTACCCATGAGCAAAGGCTGGAAGACCACCGCGGCGAACAGGGTGCACAAGAGCGACAGCGCCAGCAATTTGCCCATGCTGGATGTTCCCGGATGACTCGAGAACCACAGGCTGGCAAAGGCGGTGGCTGTCGTCAGCGCGCTGAAGAATACCGCCCGCGTCAGGCTGGTCTGCAGAAGTTGCGTCTGCCCCGCTCGCCAAGCCATCACATAGTAGATCTTGAAAGCCACGCCGACGCCGAGCAGCAGCGGGAGAGCAATGATATTGGCGAAATTGAGCGGCAAGTCGATCAGCACGCAAGCTTCCAATGTGACGACGCCGGCGAGGATAAGCGGGATCAGGGTCAAAAGAACGTCGCCGAAGCGGCGCAGCACGATCCACAGCAGAATCGCGATTGACAGCACCGCCCATAGGCCGGCCTCGATGAAGGCGCGTAGAACGGTGTCACCAGCCTTCAGAATCGAGATCGGTCCCGACGTGGCACTCGGTTCCGCCGCCAGCACGGCGCGGGCAAACCGCTGCATGGCCTCACTGTCATTCTGATTATCCTTGGGTACGATGGTGACGCGAGCCTGTCCGTCGGGCGTGACCCAGGCGTCCCGCAGCTCCGGGGGCAACGACTCCACAGTGATCGGCTGAGCTTCCAATGAGGCTTGGAGTTCACTGAGGGTCAATTTCAGCGGCGATACAAAGGCGGATTCGGCCCGCTTCCGAACATCCTGGCTTTCACTGGCAAGCCGGGTGAGTGCCTGGGCCATTCGGTTCGCCGCCATAGCGCCGGCGCCCGATTGACCGGCTGCCGCGGCGGCGAGCCAACTGGCACCTTGTTTAAGAGCATCCACATTCTCAGCGTCGGTCGGCGGTGCCGATGCATTGCGTGGATCAAAGGCCGCTTGGAGGGTCTTTGCCGCCTCTCCGATGAGCGGCATCTTTTCCTGCTGCCGATCGGGAATGAGGCTCTCAACTGTCATCGCATGCGAGACTTCAGGAAGCTTCGAAACGCGCGCCGCGATGGTCCTTGCGTCGGCGATGGAAGGCGCCAGCACCTCGATGACATTGACGTTGCTGTCCGGGTCGCGGCTGAGATCGAGATAGGTGGCGATCGATTCCGTCCTGGGATTGCGCAAGTTGATCGGGTCGGAATCGAATCTCAGATAATAGAGCAGCGGCAGACCGCCGATCACAACAAGCGCCGTCCCGATGACGATCGGAATGCGGCGACGTTCAAGGAACTCGTCGATCGGTGCAAGGAACGACAGGCTGAGCGGCTTCGGTTCGCCCGGTGGGCTCAGTAAACAGATAAGGGCCGGCAGCAATGAAATGCTTGTTGCCAACGCGATCAGCATTCCGACTCCGGCGATCAGGCCGAGTTCCGAAACACCGCGATAGTCGGTCGGCAGGAATGACAGAAAACCTGCCGCAGTCGCGGCAGCAGCCAGCGTCAGCGGCACTCCCGCAAAGCGCGCCGTGCGCAGGAGGGCGGTGCGGAGATCGTTGAACTCATGCCGCTCTGCCCGATACCGGACGCTGAGCTGGATCCCGAAGTCCACTCCTATGCCGACGTACAAGATTGCAAAATAAATCGAGATCACGTTGAGCGATCCCACCATCTTCAGGCCGACCGCCGCCGTGATGGCGAGCCCTATCGCCAGATTGATCAAGACCGGAAAAATGAGCCTGCCCGAACGCAATGCGAGCCAGAGGATGATCAGGACCACGATCGCCGTGACAATACCGTTGCGAACGGCGTTTTCTTTTATTGTTGCAAATTCTTCGTCCGTCATAGCGACAGGACCGGTCAGCCTCGCATCCGCCTGATATTGCGGAAGAACTGCAGCGGCGAGTTCACGGACGGCCGTGGTCGCCGCTTGGCCGGGCTCGATTGCCCCATAGTCGAGGTGGGGGCGCACGTCGATGAAGCCGCGGAGCTCGCTGGGTTGGGGCGCCCGGCCCTGCGTGGCAACGCGCCAGGAAAAGCTTGCAGGCCGTCCGGCCAGCACATCTTCCAGAGTGTTCGAGGCCAAATCGAAAACGCGCGTAAAATCATCACTGATGCTGAGGTCGCCCGACTGAATGGCCTGGAGGCCGTCTCCAAGGGCAGTGACAAGCCCACGCAAGCTCGGATCTTTGGCGAGGTCGCTGATCAGGGGCTCACCCTGCTTCAGTTGCGAGACAGTCTGCTCGAGCTCCTGCGTGGACTGGAAGAGCAGCCCGTTGCGCACAAAGAACGGGCCACCGCCGATTATGCTGACTTCTCCAACAGAACCCTTGTTTTCCGACAGCGCTGCCGCCAGCGCGGTTGTTGCCTGGCTTGTCAGTTCCGGGGTCGGCGCTTCAACGACGACGAGCAATCGCTCGGAGGGATGAAAAGCCTCTTCGAACGCCAATTCGCGCTTGCGCCAATCCGGGTCGCGCGAAAACAAGGTGCCTACGTCAGTATTGATCGCGAAATGTCGCGAGGCGTAAATCCCCGATGCAACTGCAACAAGCAGTCCAGCCGCGACGACCGGCCAGGGATGTCGCGTGCAGAAACCGAAAAGGCCGACAAAAAACGATGTGAGCATGAGCGAGCTTGCGCCGGCGAGCGATTGTGGCTGTCAAATGAGTAGGTAGTGCGCTGCGGACCACCTCGGCCCTGATCGTAGTATGGAGCGAGCCGAAAGAAAGTCACGGCTTATGTGCGAAGGGCGCCAATGCCCGCCGGGTCTTGCCTGGCTCCGCCGGAATGAGCTGCATGAATGTCGTTCAGCATTTCCTGGACGTGACGGGAGAAGACAAACTGCGCAGGCCGCTGCCGATCAAGCGATATCTCCGGCGCCATCGGTCCTTCGGTGCGGACCCCGCGCCATGCAGTCCATAGCGCGTTGATCGGGTCGCTGAGAGTGGCCTGGACTGCCGTCGGTTCGTAACCGCAATGGGCCATGCAGTTGGCGCATTTTTCATATCGACCGGTTCCGTACGCGTCCCACTCGGTCGTTTCCATCAGCTCTTTGAAGGTTTGCACGTAGCCCTCGCCCAGCAAATAACAGGGCTTCTGCCATCCGAACACGTTGCGCGTGGGCATGCCCCAGGGGGTGCAGTGATATTCCCGGTTGCCGGCGAGAAAGTCGAGGAACAGGGTCGAATGCATGAAACCCCACTTTTTCCCCGAGCCTAACGCAAAGATCTGGCGGAATAGCTCCTTGGTCTTACGACGGTTGAGGAAATGAGCCTGGTCGGGCGCCCGCTCGTAGGCGTAGCCCGGCGAAATTGATACGCCCACGCCGAGTTGCTTGGCGAAATCGAGAAAGGCGGCGACGTCCTCAGCCGAGTGACCGTCGAAGATCGTCATATTGACGTTGACCGAGAAGCCCTTCGCCTTTGCGGCCTTTATGGCTGCGACCGCCTTGTCGAAGACGCCCTTTTGCGAAACCGACTTGTCATGATGTTCTCTGAGCCCATCGAGGTGGACGGAAAAGAACAAATAGGGCGAGGGCTCGAACAGATGGAGCTTCTTCTCGAGCAGCAGCGCATTTGTGCAGAGTGAAACGAACTTCTTGCGTGCGACTATCCCTCTGACGATCGCATCGATCTCCCGATGGATCAGCGGCTCGCCACCCGGAATTGCAACCATTGGGGCGCCACATTCATCCACGGCATCAAGGCACTCTTGAACCGACAGGCGCTTGTTCAAGATCGGATCCGGATAGTCGATCTTGCCGCATCCAGCGCAAGCGAGATTGCAGCGAAACAGCGGCTCCAACATCAGAACCAGCGGATAGCGCTGGCGGCCCCGGATCTTCTGGCTGAGAAGATAGGCTCCGATCTTGATTTCCTTGAAGAATGGGATCGCCATGCGGCTCTTCCTCGGCAAACGCTCGCAAGACGCTTAGGGGGACATCAATTGCGGTGGCAATCGGAATTCGATCGTCTCTTCAGGCCCAGGGAGTACAGAGACTTCGACCGGAGCAAGGCGACGCAGTGCCTCAACGACATCATCGACCAAAACTTCTGGGGCCGATGCGCCGGCCGTGATCCCGATCGCGCGCGCGTCTCGCACCATGTCCGCATCTAGCTCGCTGCCGTCAGCGATAAGATAGCTGGGAATGCCTGCCTCAGATCCTATCTCACGCAGGCGATTCGAGTTCGAGCTGTTCTTTGCTCCCACAACCAGAATGACGTCGACAATCTTACTGAGTTCACGGACCGCAGTCTGACGATTTTGCGTGGCGTAGCAGATATCTCTTGTCTCGGGCCCAACCAGATCGCTGAAGCGCCGCTTCAACGCATCGATGATCCCCCTCGTGTCGTCCACGCTCAGCGTCGTCTGCGTGACATAGGCGACGGGCGTGTCTGCGGGGAGGTCGAGCATGTCGACATCTTCCTCCGTCTGAACCAGAGTGACGGGCGCGGAGATCTGGCCCATTGTCCCCTCGACCTCCGGGTGCCCGGCATGGCCGATGAGAACCAGGGTCCGACCCTGCGCGATGTACCGCCGCGCCTGATTATGCACCTTGGTTACGAGAGGGCAGGTAGCATCCAAGACCGCAAGCCCGCGTTCCCTTGCCTGGCCTTCGACATGTTGCGAAACCCCGTGCGCACTGAAGATGGCGACGGCATCGTCCGGCATTTCAGAGATACTCTCCACAAAGCGTGCCCCTTTCGCCCTCAGGCTGTCAACGACATGCTTATTGTGCACGATCTCATGGCGGACATAGATCGGTGCGTCGGATTTCTGAAGCGCGCGATTGACGATCTCAATGGCGCGGACGACGCCTGCGCAAAAACCACGGGGCTGGGCAAGAATAACCTGAACCGCCGGTCTGATTGCTCCTTGGGGCGCTCCGACTGTCATGCTCAGCCGTGTCCAACCGCGCAGGTGTGAACATCGTTCCCAAGAATGCTGAAGGCTTTCGAAACGATTCCGGCCGAATTCAGGCCCGACTTGGCGTACATCGCCATCGGGCAGTCGTGACCGGAAAAACTTTCGGGGAGGCTCATCTGCTTGAGATCAGCCACATCTTGCCGGCGCAAATCGCCGGGTTCCTTGATGGTGTCAAGCATTTCGACATTCGATCCGGACAAATTCCAGGACGCAACTGCTTTCCTGGCACCGAAATCTGGCATCGTAAGCGGGTTCACCGTAGCATTTCGATGCTACACGCTGATCCATCGACCGTCAAATTTGACGAATTGCTGTTTTTTTGTTGGCAGCATTGACGCGCGCGGGGGGCATGCGGCGCCGACCTGGATCAGGCCCTTGGCGCAATCCCGGCATGTGTCAGCAGCCGGTTGAGCTCGCGGGCATGCTGCGGACACAGGACGGCGTCCTGATCGATGCAGCGAAGCGGGATATCGTCGAAGCGCAGCACCGGATCGCCACCATGCAGCAGAAGCCAGCGCCATTCATCGGGTAGCTGGCCGGCAAAGCTTTCTGTGCAGCCATGCCACGCGCATTTGTGAGCGGGTGTCACGACTGGCTGGCATTGGATTTGAGGGATCAGCCTACAGCGTTCGTGCAGACGAGCCATCGCCGCCTCTCCGTCGCCCCCTGGGCGTTACCTTAGGCGCGCGAGGTAACGAACCCGCAAACTCGGACATTCATATTTTAAGCATCGCTAATGTATCGTCGGCCGAACCTCGCGGCCATTCAGGCTATCCGTTGACGCCAACTGCCGGTAAACTCTACTGCCAAAAAAGACTTTCAAATCATGGGAGGGATCAGTGACCAATCACCTCATTTTCGTCGGCACACTCAATCGCGAAGCACCCTATTTCCAGGGTGCGCGCGGGGTCGGGCTCTCCGTCTACGCGTTTGATGATGTGACACTGGCCTCGACGAAGCTCGCCGAAACCAGCGATATCGACAACCCGACCTTCCTGTCCGTTACGCCGGATGGAACGCACATCTATGCCAATTCGGAGGTGTTTGGCTGGCGCGAGGGGACGGTCTCGGCATACCGCTTCGACCGGGAGACCAATGCACTCACCTATATCAACAAGCAGCCTGCGCTCGGCAGCATCACCGCCCACAATACGCTCACACGTGACGGCACGAAGCTCCTGGTCGCCAACTACGGAATGGGCGAGGGTGGACCGGACCAGGCCGTCGCCGTCTACGGTATTCGCGCTGATGGGGGCCTGACGCCGCCGATCGCAAGCGTTGAGCATGAGGGTACCGGCCCGAATGCCGAGCGGCAGGAACGCAGTCACGCTCACTCGGTCACCGAGGCCGTCGCCGGAAATCTCGCGATCGTCGCCGATCTCGGCATAGATTGCCTCGTCACCTACCGCATCGAAGCTGATGGCAGCCTGACACCTCTGCTCGAGACGGGCCTGAAGCCAGGTGCCGGCCCTCGCCATGTCGCGCTGCATCCCAACGGCAAATACGTCTTTGTCATGAACGAGCTCGACTCGACCGTGGTCTCGCTGGCGCTCGACGCCGAGACCGGCGGCCTGGCTTTCATCGATGCCCAGCCCGCCGTGCCGGCCGAGGCGCGTGAGGGCAACCATTGCGCCGACATCCAGATCTCGCCGGACGGGAAATTCCTATACGGCTCGAACCGTGGCCACGATTCGATTGCGATCTTCGCGGTCGAGCAGGACACCGGAAAGCTCTCGCTGGTCGACTACACGCCCTGCGGCGGCGCCACGCCGCGCAATCTGGCGCTGACGCCATCCGGCAGCCACCTTTTCAGCGCCAACCAGAATGCCGATCGCATCTCGATCTTCGCACGTGACCCGGCGAGCGGCCGGCTGACGGACACTGGCAGCGCCATCGAGATCGGCACGCCGATGTGCGTGCGCATTACGAGGTGATCGGCTCGGGTGACTGAGCGTGCGCTTCAATTCGGTTGACGCGGCCTTTATGCCGCAAGGCTATTTAGACCCGCGGCGGAATATCAACGGCTAAGGTTTGACTGTCGGCGCTGCCCCGCATCTGCCTGCCAGCACCTTCTCCCCGTAGAACGCAGGGGTCTCCGGGGAAAATTATGCATAGGCGAAGCTCATCTGATGGGGCGAGCCATTTGATGGCAAGCTCCGTGAGGCCATGAATGAGCTCTTGTCGCATGAGGTCGGCATGGGAGCGATGACGGCATCACTTTTGAAACAGGTCATCATCGCATTGGCGCGGCGCTCGCTGAAATCATCGCAGAGCTGGACGGACCGTTTCTCCATCCTTGCCGACCGCCAGATCACGCGGGCGTTCGCCGACACATGCACGGCACAGCGAGCGACATCATGCGTCGCGGCGCAGAAGGGTTCTGGCTACACTATCGACAATAATCAAGGCACGGCGGTGCGACAGCCCGCCTGACATATGTGCGCCACAGCAGCTCTCAGCGATGGAGCCGCTGATCAGACTGGCGTCGACGATCACCACGTCGTGAAACTACCTGGTCAGAGATTTTGGACCTGTGCGCCCGAATTCTCCGGGAGACCACGCATGCACGGCTCGATGCAAAACGCGGCACCAGTGATCAACCAGGCTCCCGGGGCAGAATGCTCCGGCTGGCATGTTCACCAACACAGGAAAGATGTCGAACGGGCTTTCAGCGCTACATTTCCGCCGAGGATACAAACGACCAAGGAGAAAACTCCCATGAAGGCGATCGTTGTGACGGACCAGGCTGCGGGGACGGCCGGGATGAAGCTGGTGGAGCGGCCCGAGCCGCAGGCAGCGATAAACGACGTCGTCGTTCAGGTTCATGCGTCGGGATTCACCTCGGGTGAGCTGACGTGGCCCTCGACCTGGACCGATCGCCTCGGCCGTGACCGGACCCCGTCGATCCCCGGGCAGGAACTGGCCGGAGTGGTCACCGCCCTCGGCTACGGCACGACGGGGCTGTCTGTGGGACAGCGAGTGTTCGGCCTCTCGGACTCGTATCGCGGCGGCACCCTGGCGGAGTACGCGGCCATCGAGGCACGCAACCTTGCGCCGCTGCCGGGCGACGTCGACTTCACGGTGGGCGCGAGCGTGGCGATGCCAGGCCTGACTGCGTGGCAGGGACTATTCGAGCATGGCCGTCTTCGGGCAGGGCAGAGCGTCCTCGTGCACGGAGCGGCCGGCGCGGTCGGGTCGATGGTGACGCAGATCGCACGAGAGTTCGGCGCCTACGTCATCGGCACCGGACGCGCCGCCGACCGTCAGAAGGCGCTCGACTTCGGCGCGCAGGAATTCGTCGACCTCGAGAACGACGTCCTCGAAGACGCCAGCGGAGTGGACCTGGTTTTCGACGTTATCGGCGGCGACATCGCGAAGCGGTCCGCAGGCGTGATCCGGGCCGGAGGAACACTGGTGACCATCGCCGGCCCGGCGGAGGCGCGTCCCGCCGACGGACTGGCCATCGACTTTGTCCTGGTAGCCGATCGCGTCCAACTGGGCGAGATCATCCAGCGCGTGCGGGACGGACGACTGCGGACGAACATCGGCAACATCGCGACCCTCGACGATGCCGTCGCCGCGTTCAATCGGACCGAGCGGATCAGCGGGAAGACGATCATCCGCGTTCGTCCGTGAGCGACACGCGCCCATCGACAATGACCAAGGAGACAATTCCCATGAAGGCAATCGTGGTGACGGATCAGGCTTTGGGAATGGCCGGGATGAAGCTGGCCGAGCGGCCCGAGCCGCAGGCAGCGATAAACGACGTCGTTGTTCGGGTTCATGCGTCAGGGTTCGTCCCGACAGAGCTGGCCTGGCCTTCGACCTGGACCGATCGCCTCGACCGTGACCGGACGCCGACGATCCCCGGACACGAGCTGGCCGGGGTAGTCACCGCGCTCGGCTATGGCACGACAGGGCTGTCGGTCGGACAGCGGGTGCTTGGCCTCACGGACTGGTATCGCGATGGCACCCTGGCGGAGTACGCGGCCGTCGAGGCACGCAACCTCGCGCCGCTGCCGGGCGACGTCGACTTCACGGTGGGCGCGAGCCTGCCGATCTCTGGACTGACCGCATGGCAGGGATTGTTCGATCACGGCCGCCTTCGGGCGGGTCGGAGCATTCTCGTACACGGCGCTGCCGGCGCAGTCGGGTCGATGGTGACGCAGCTAGCACGAGAGGCAGGCGCCTACGTCATCGGGACCGGGCGCTCCGCCGACCGCCAGACGGTGCTCGACTTTGGCGCGCAGGAGTTCGTCGACCTCGAGAACGACGCCCTGGAAGACATCGGCGAAGTCGATCTGGTGTTCGATGTCATCGGCGGTGACATCGGGAAGCGGTCCGCCGGCATGGTTCGAGCGGGAGGAACGCTGGTGTCCGTCGTCGGTCCACCGGAGGCGCGGCCCGCCGACGGCCTGGCGGTCGACTTCGTTGTCGAGTCCGACCGTGCGCAACTGAGTGAGATCGTCCAGCGGGTGCGGGACGGAAGACTGCGGACGAATATCGGCAACATCGCGACCCTCGACGATGCCGTCGCCGCCTTCAATTCGACCGAGCGACGCAAGGGAAAGACGATCATCCGCGTCCGTCCGTGAGCGACGCGCGCCCATCGATGCACGAGGCCCGCCGGCGCTGTCCAGATCGGCCGGCGTGGTTTATGAGTCAGCCGGAACTCGGTGGGCAGACCGCGCAGCTGTTCCTCTCGACCAGGCGCGGCTGCAACAGGGTACGTTTTGGCTCTCCGGTGGGCGCTTTCAAACGGTCAAGCAAAACTCGCAAAGCCGTCCGCCCGACCTCTTCGATCGGCTGGGCTATGGTGGTTATCGGCGGCCAGGTGGTGGCAGCGTAGCGGATGTCGTCAAAGCCAATGATTGAAATCTGTTCAGGCGCGAGGCGTCCCCTTGCCCGCGTAGTCACCATGGCGCCCATTGCCATAAGATCGTTGCAGGCGAACACTGCAGAGAGCGCTGGAACCCGGTCCAGAAGTTCCCCCATGGCGGCCAGGCCGCCTTCGAAATGAAAATCGGCAGTGACCTCTGCGCGTGGATCGAGCGTGATCCCCGCTTCACGAAGCGCCTGCCGAAAGCCGCCCACACGCTGCGGGCTTGAGGTCGTATCGTTGGGGCCCGAGATCACCCCAAAACGCCTGTGGCCGAGTTCGAGCAAATATCGTCCAGCCAAATAGCCGCCCTGCCAATTGTCGACCAGAACCGCATCAACTCTGGCGGAGGAGATTTCGCGGTCGATCAGGACTGTCGGCAAACCGAGGCGCAGCGCGCGCGTCAAACCCTCCGAGAAATTGGCCGACGCTGCAAAAATCAACCCGTCTACCTTTCGCGAAAGCAGCACCGACAGGTACTTGTCCTCTTTCACGGTGCTGCCGTCAGAATTGCACAAGAACACCGTGTATCCCGCGTCGAAACCGGCGTTTTCGATTTCCCGGGCGAGATCGGCGAAGAACGGGTTGGAGTTGTCGGGCACGAGGAGACCGAGCGTCTTCGTCTCTCCGACCCTGAGGCCGCGGGCAATCGAATTCGGCCGGTAGCGCAGGCTCTCGATCGCCTCCCGCACGCGAGCCTCGGTCGCAGGATCGACGAAGCGCGTAGCGTTGATGACATGTGAGACGGTGGTGGCCGAAACGCCTGCGTGGCGTGCTACATCGGATATTGTGACCATGAATATTCGCTAATAATCGAGGCGCCGGAGCAGCCGCTGGCGATATGTGTCCAGAATGACAGCCAGCACGACAACCATGCCGATCACGATCGGCTTGAAGTTGTCGCCGACGCCCAGCAGTTGCAGGCCGGTGCTGAGCACCTGGAGAATACAGGCGCCGATCAGCGTGCCTATTATCGACCCTTGCCCGCCATTCAGGCTCGTGCCGCCGATGATGACGGCGGCGATTGCATTGAGCTCGTAGCCGACGCCGGCAATCGGGCTGCCCACGTTGAGCCGCAACAGATAGACGATCGCTGCAATGCCGGCGGTAAACCCGCTGATGGTGAAGGCAGCGATTTTGTAGAACGGCGGATTGTGGCCGGAAAGCCGGACAGCCTCGGCGTTGGTTCCGATGGCAAAGATAAGCCTGCCGAATACGGTGAAGCGGAGGACAAACCATCCGACCAGAACGACCAGGATGGCGATCATGAAGATGGACGGCATGAACCCGCCGATGATCAGATTGCCGAAGTCGACGAAGGATTGCGGCAACCCGGTTATCGTCGAGTTGTCGCTGATCACTCTTGCGGCGCCATGGGCGACATTGAGCATGCCGAGGGTGACGATGAAGGACGGGATGCGCCAGCGCTCCGATATCCATCCGTTCAGAAAGCCGCAGACCGCCCCGGTCGCCGCGCAGGCAAACAGCGCCAACGGAACCGACTGGTAGGGAGACCACCCTTCCGCGGTCATGATCAGGGCACCCACGACCGTGCATAGGGCCAGGACCGATCCCACCGAGAGGTCGATGCCGCCAACCAGAATGACGAATGTCATCCCCGCGGCGAGCACTGTGTTGATGGCAGTTTGAACGAAGATCTTGAGAAAATTCCCCGACGTGGCGAAGTAAGGCGCCTTGATGGAGAAGAATATCAGAATGAGCACCAGGGCGACCACGACGCCGGCATCGCGGATCACGAACCGCCACAATTTGCTGGCCCGACGCTTCGCCACAGTCGGACTTGGCGTGTAGGCAGCGTCATCCGTCATTGAATGTGCTCTTGGAATGCAAGCGAAAGAATCTTCTCCTGGTCGAACTCAGGACGCGCCAGTTCGCCGACGATCTTGCCCTTGGAAAACACCAGAATGCGGTGGCAGACCCCGATCAATTCCGGGATTTCGGATGAAATCATCAAGATGCCCTTACCCTGCGCGGCCAGCATCCACAGCAGTTCATAGATTTCATGTTTTGCGCCGACGTCGACTCCTCTCGTCGGCTCGTCGAGTATGAGCATGTCCGATCCGCGGAACAACCATTTCGCCAGCACGATTTTTTGCTGGTTGCCCCCGGAGAGATGACGAATGATCTGCTTGGTCGACTTGGCCTTCACGCGCAGCTTTCCGAACAGATCGGAGGCGAAACGGGCCTCGGCCGTCCGGTCAAGCAGTCCTACCCTGGCGACTTTTTGGGGGTCGGTGATCGTGATGTTGGCTTCGCAAGACAGGTCGAGAAGCAAGCCCTGCTCCTTTCGATCTTCCGTAGCAAGGCCCAGGCCGCTTTTTACGGCCATTTTCGGCGAACGCACTTCTGCCTTGTGGCCGGACAGCCAGACTTCCCCACCTGCCTTGGGATCCGCACCGAAAATGGCCCGCACGGTTTCGGTGCGACCGCTACCCACCAGTCCGGCCACGCCGACGATCTCGCCGCGACGAACATCGAAGCTGACCTCCGGGGCTCTGTTATTGCGTTTGAGATTCCTGACCCGGAGCAGTTCGTCCCCGAGTGCAACGTCTTCGCGAAACACGAGCTGATTTTCCATCCGCCGGCCGACCATGGTCCGGACGATGTCCTCGATCGCGAAGCCCTCGAGCGCCCGGGTCAGCATGAGCCGGCCATTGCGCAGCACTGTCACGCGGTCACCGATCTCGAAGATCTCATGCAGGCGATGCGAAATATAGATGATCGTCACGCCCTTCGCCTTCAGGCGTTTGATGATCTGAAACAGCCGGTTGATCTCGGGCGGGGTCAGAGTTGCGGTCGGCTCGTCGAGGATGAGCAGCTTGCTTTCGTAGCCCAGTGCCTTTGCGATCTCGACGAGCTGCATCTGCGCGATTCCGAGCGCGCTGACCCTCAGCCGCGGATCGACGGAAAGGCCGACCTCCTCGAGGAGAGCCGAGGCTTTGGCGCGGAGCTTGCTTCGCTGCACCAGGCCATACTTGCTCGGCAACTTCTCCAGCATCAGATTCTCCGCGATGCTGAGGTGCTGCATCAGGTTCAGTTCCTGGTGCACCACTCGAATGCCCGCCGCTGAAGCTCCATGCGGCGATGACGGCCGGTAAGGCTGGCCCTCGAATCGGATCTCGCCGTCGTCCGGCGCATATACTCCGGCAAGCAGCTTGATCAGCGTGGATTTGCCCGCTCCGTTTTCGCCCAGCAGGATATGTGTTTCGCCGCGGTTGATCGACAGCGAGACGTCGCTCAACGCCACAGCGCCAGGGAACCTTTTGCCGACGGCATGGAGTTCAAGCAGTGGGTCGCCCGCTTCGCTCATGAGCTAATTCAAACCAGGGGAGGGGAGCGCGAAAAGGGCTCGCGCTCCGCCGTTCGCTGCGTTGTGGGCCTGGGTCAGACGTTCGATGCCGTGATCAGCTTGACGTCAGTCTTCACCCAGCCGGTGAATTTCTCCCCGTTCAGTTCACGCAGGCCGTAGTCGATCCCCATTGCCGCCATCTGGGGGCCATACTGCTCGACGGTCGCAAGCATCTTGCCTTGCTTTATCAGCGGCTGCACTGCGGGAATGTTGTCGAAGCCGACCACCTTGATCTGCCCCGACTTGCCGGCGGCATCGAGAGCCTTCACCACCCCCAGAGCCATGGAGTCATTAGCCGCCATCACGCCCTGGATATCGGGATACTGGGTCAGGAAGTTCGTCATCAGCGTATTGGCTTCCTCGGTTTCCCAATGCGCGGTCTTGCTGTCGAGCAGGGTCAGATTGCCTTGCTTGACGGAATCGTCGAACCCTAGCTTGCGCTGCTTGGCGTTGTCCGCTTCCGGATTGCCTTCCAGGATGACGACCTTGGCGCCCGGACCGAGCGCCTTCGCCAGCGCATCGCCGGCCATCTTGGCGCCGGCGCGGTTGTCCGGCCCAAAGAATGCCAGATCGATGCCAGCCGCTTTCTTGGCCTCACTGTCGAGCTCAACGTCGATGTTGATGACGACGATGCCCGCTTTGACGGCTTTCGCCAGCGGCGTGACCATGGCCTTGGAATCGGCAGGCGCAACGACAATGACGTTGTAATTTTGGGTGATGAAGTTCTCTATCGCGTCGACCTGCGCGGCAAAATCGCGTTCATCCTTCATGCCCACTGCCGCAAATTCGAACTTGTCGGCGTTCTTGGCCGCGTAAGCTTCGGCTCCGGCCTGCATCTGCTTGAAGAACTCATTGGCGAGGGACTTCATCACCAGACCGACCTTGGGCTTGTCGGCCGCCATGGCCGGCAGAGCCAATCCAGCTAACGCCGCCGATACCGCGGCTCCCGAGATAAGGAGCTGACGGCGCGATAAGAAATGATGCGATGTGTGGTCCAAGAGAGTTGATTTTGACATCAGGTATCCTCCCAAACCGTCCACGCAATCGTTTGCGCAAACGTCAAAGCAGTAGAAATGTGAAGAGGCAGGGGGTCAAGAGAATTCGTTGGCTGCGTGGTTCGCGACCTCGCAGGCAACGTCGTTTGTGTCGATCCGACTGCCGCATCGGGAGCGGATCGGGGGGAGGCGGGCGGACCCTATCGGATTTGCGGCGCGGCAACTGCCAGGCTGGGCCCTCGACGAGAATGGCGGTGAAGTCGAGCCCCTTCACTTCTGATGAGCGCTAGTGCCTGGCCGAACGGCTACGGGCTCCCTGACTGGACATGTTCCGGCACGGTCAAATTTTCCATCCAGCGAGTGTCGTAGTTGTCACAGAAGCGTCCTCATCGGGCCAATTTTGAGATGTCGCGTTTGGGGCCGGAAGCGGACAGTCAGATAAGAGCAGCGGATGGCGGAAAGATGCCATTCCAATTCCGACCTCGTTCCGGTCGTTAGGATTCAAGCACGCTACAACGCGAGTTGACCCAAATCGGACGCGATACCACCACAGAAACCACCCGAAATTGAGGTAAGCCGTTAAGAGACTATAGTTTGTTGTCCGTTATTCTCGGACGCGGTTTTACTGCGTGAGTTCGCGATGAGAAAGACGGTCGAAGGAAAGTTGCACGTTAGGCTGCTGCGATGAAACGGTTCTTTACATGGTCGTTGCTGCCTCACATCTTGCTATGGATGGCGCTCGCAATGAGGGCCTACGCCACCGCAGGGCCGTACAAGTTCGCAAGCTGCTGGACCATCATTCTGGTCTATATTCCGCCTGTCGGCGCCCTGGTTCTCGTAATCGCCGTGTACAGTTCCGCGGTCCTGCTGGCGTCGGCTTTTCGTCCGCCGCTCCGCGGCACATGGTTCTTTTTAGCAGCGAGCCACGGAATGGCACTCACCATTGGAATGATAGCTTGTGTGCGGGCCGCCTATGCGGCAGTTGGACCGGTAAGCTGCCTGTAATGGGCAATGCTGCTATTGGCGCTAGGCGCTCGTTCCGATTGCGAGAACGGACGGCGGGAAACCACCAATGACGGACGGGGCGGCAAGACTTCCCGCGAGTACAAGCGGTCATCCGCGTTGCGTCGGATGACCGCCGACCGTCAGATTTCGGTTCGCTCGGCCAGGAGCAGGGCGTCCTCCACATCGACTCCGAGATAGCGGACGGTGTTCTCAATCTTGGAGTGACCGAGCAAGATTTGGATGGCGCGGATATTGCCCGTCGCTTTGTAGATCATCGACGCCTTCGTGCGACGAAGCGAGTGAGTGCCATACTCCTCTGAACGCAAACCGATGGCAGTCACCCACTCGTCCACGAGGCGAGCATACTGCCTTGTGCTCATGTGACGTGTGTGATCGATCCGGCTTGGGAAGGCATAGTCCTCGACCGTGCCGCCACGCCGTTCGAGCCAAGACAGAAGGCTGGCTCTAACATCGCTGGTGATCTCGAACTGGACCGGCCGTCCCGTCTTTTGCTGAACTATGATCGCGCGAGTCCTGATGTCTGGTCCGGCGACCACATCGCAAATCCTGATCTTGACCAGGTCGCAGCCCCGAAGCTTGCTATCAATCGCAAGATCGAACAGGGCACGGTCGCGAATGCGGCGCTCGCGGTCGAGAAAGAAGCGGACGGCCCAGATCTGCTTCTGCGTGAGCGGGCGCTTCGTTCCCACCCGTTTGCCAGCGTTCCAAGCTGCGCGCTCGCGGCTGGCATCATCGTATTGAGAGTGACCCATGTGAGTTCTCCTCGGCCGTGATTGGCCGAAGAGAAACGGTGCGGGGCGCTATCGCTCGGGGGCCGCTTGCCGAAGGGCAGCTATAGGCTGGGCACCTGCCAGGACCGGACAGTCCGCATTCGGCCCTCCAGGTGATCAAACAGCAGCGCGCCTCCAAGCAGTCATTGTGGCAGCCGCAAAAGTCCCTAAGATGTTAACGATTATTTTCGGTGTCGCGGCCGACGGTCTACCGAACGAGCGGTCACCAGACAGGGTTACTGTGCGACGCATCTTAACCGTCACGTTGGTCGTGATCTGCGTAGGCTATGCCTTTTGGAAAGTTGAAATGACGCGCTCGACAACGATCAGGTTGGAGGCGGCCGGATATAATTTGACCTACACCATGGCTTGGGGTTGGGGCATGGACGAGAAATTCAGTCTCACACCCGTCGGGGCGTTAATATCAGGGCCGTCAAGCGAATGGATCGAGATATGGAAAAGACCCTATAACGCCGGGCTTGTTATCTATCGGTCCGCCGAAAGCGGGACATACTATTTTGGTGCGGGATACAAGCTATTTATATTTGACCCTTCGCGAGGAGTTCTGAGGGCATCGTGCGACATCAAAGATATTCCGGTTCACACCACGCTTGCTACACAGCTTTCGACTTCTAGATCGCACGAGTTCGATGAGACGATCGATCCTGGGGCGCGGCACCTTTTTACTTTCATCGAAGCAGACCAACAAAGCGGGACAATTCCAACAATGCCGCCCGATTCCAGGTATTACGTCGGTCTCAAATATCTGGGGAAAATGGGGATAGTTAGATCAAGCGGACGACTCGGACGGGGAGATGGAGTCCGGTTCGTTCCGGCCGATAGAGCACCTGAGCCACGTTTGAGCTTATATGTCGGCTGTGGCTGACTATAATGTTGAAGCGATAGCCGATCTCTCGTCGCAGTTTGGGGACCACTTGGTTTAGTAGAGGTCGTCAGCGGAATGGCCACTTTCTGATAGGTTTCGTCCTGATTGTGGATGGTCAGCTTACGGCCCCATTTGAGCATTCTCCATTGCCGTTTCCTCCTCGGCCATCCCGGCCGAAGGAGAAATGAGATGGGAATGTCAGAGTTTGATCCTGGCTGGCGCCACCGTCAGCCATGGAATGCTGCACGGAAGGTGGGAGCTAAGCGGCCGTTGAAACCACGGCAGGTCTGGGCAATTCGCTTCTTCCTCAATCAGCATGGGCGCCTTCGTGACCGTGCGCTGTTCGACTTGGCGATCGACAGCAAACTACGCGGTTGTGACGTCGTAAATGTCAGGATTGGCGACGTTGTCGCGGGCGGCCAAATGTGCCTCGCCAAAGCGCCCGGCGTGCACGACGCTCCGCCACTCGATGTCTTGCAGGTGCCCCTTCTCGCAACCGCAGACGAAGCGGAGTGCCGCGCAGTGGATGGAGGGTTTCTACGGGTTAACAAGGTTGTTGCCTGACCACGGTTGCAGTGCGACGGACTTCGGTGCACATCCTCGATGTCCACGATCGCCGCGTACTCCACCCTCATGGAAATCTTCGCATGACTCGCGTTCTCATCCTCGTCAACAGTACCGGCTCCAAGCCAGGTCTTCTTGTGCCGTGGCTCCTCGGGCGTGATGTCGAATTCAACGTGCGCATCGGTGCCGTGAGCGGCTCTCCCACGCCCGACGATCTCGAGGACTATGACGGACTAGTGCTCCTCGGTGGGGGATACATGCCCGACGATGTCGCGCGTGGTCCCTGGCTCGCGGGTGAGGCAGATCTCACGCGAGCGGCACTCGCGCGGGGAACACCGTTGCTGGGGATCTGCCTCGGCGGACAAATGCTCGCGCATGTGGGCGGCGGCACGGTTGCTGCCAACACGGGAGTACCAGAGAAGGGGTCGACTCGCATAAGGCTCACCGCTGATGCCGAAAACGACCCGGTCTTCTCAGCCGTGCCGAAGGAGACCGCTTTCATCGAGAGCCACGTTGATCGCATCACCGTACTCCCCCCCGGGGCGGTGCTCCTGGCATCAAGCGAGGCGTGCGAGTTCCAGGCATTCCGCCTCGGACCGGTTGCGTGGGGAACGCAGTTCCATCCCGAGGTGAGTGCTGAGAACGTGCGCGACTGGAACGCCGCGGAACTCGCGGCGCTCGGATTCGACAAGGAGACGCTCGTCGCGGAGGCCGAGGCGGCGGATGTGGCAATGCGGAGGGACGCCGAAGCACTCGTTGGAGCGTGGGTGCAGGTGGTCCGCTCCCGCGGGTGAGATCTCTGGTCGCCCAAGCGTTCTCGCCAAATGGAGTTGATCGATCAAGCGATTGCCAACGTCGATGCTTGGCTTACAGATGACCTGCAGTGTGGTTCGCGGCAGGCGTCCGCTTTTGGGTAGCGGCAAAACGAGTCTCAAGGGCCGAGATGAAGGCGCAAAGCCGCCGTTCCCACGCGTCTGACTAAGGTCGCCTTCGGATCAACTCAACGCCCGTCATAATGTGCTTCGACCCAAGTCATTAGCTACTCCGTCCTCAATGCCCCATCTCGTGCGTAATCGCGGTGAAGTCGAACCCTTCGCTGCTGCCCCGCGCTTGTGCCAGAGCAGAAGCAATTGTCCGGGTGCCGGTCCATTTGCGACCATGACGATAGCTCCAAGCCTATCGGTTTTCGAGATGATGACTGGATTGCTTTCGCAAGGTGCGAACCGTCCAATGCTCCCAGCCACTTGACCTTTTCACTCGCTCTCAGCGCACGGAAGCAGGGCAGCCGGGTCGTTAAGAACACGCGGCGGGAGAGCGATCATTGGGGAACGGAAATGAGTCTGCCGCTTTGAGCGTGGCCGTCGATATCGGCGGGACATTCACCGATTGTCGTGGCTTTCGACCAGCAGAGCGGCCGGATATTCCAGGCCAAATCCCTGACCACCCATCACGAGTTGTCGCAGGGCGTGTGGGATTGCCTGGGGAAGGCTGAGCTGCATCCTTCCGCGCTCGCCAACCGCATTCATGGTTCCACCATCGCCATCAACATCGCCATCGAGGAGAAGGGGGCCAGGACGGCTCTCGTCGTCACCAAGGGCACGCGCGACGTCTACAAGATCGGCCGGCAGAACCGTCCCGAAGCCTATAATTTCTCGTTTCGCCGGCCGGTGCCGCTCACCGCTCGCTCGGCGATCTTCGGGGTCAACAGAAAAGACTGTCGGCTCGTGGCGAAGTTCTGACGGCGCTTGATCTCAAAGAAATCGAGCGCATAGCCGAGAACATCCGTGCCGGCGGCGCCGAGAGCGTCGCGGTCTGCTTCCTGCATTTGTCGTTTTGGCCAGATCGGGTAAGGTCCGGCATTGCGCAACGTCAAGGGGGGCCGCGATGGCCATAGTGCCTGCAGGAAATGCGCCTGTTTTTCACTTCGTAATGATAAAGCCGACCCATTACGACGATGATGGGTACCCCATCCAATGGTTTCGTTCGGCCATCCCCTCCAACACGCTGGCCTGCCTGAACGCACTCGCGGAAGACGCGCGGCGTCGTGAAGTGCTCGGCACCGGCGTCGACATACGGCTGCATACCTTTGACGAGACCAACCGTCGTGTACGGCCCGACAGGATCATCCGCGCAATCCGCAAAGCCGGCGGCAAGGCGCTGATCGGCATGGTCGGCGTTCAATCGAACCAGTTCCCTCGGGCCGTCGACCTGGCGCGGCCCTTCCTGGCGGCTGGCTTGCCGGTATGTATTGGCGGGTTTCACGTTTCCGGCTGCCTGGCTATGTTGCCGGAGTTGCCTGCCGACATCCGCGAGGCTCAGAACCTGGGCATTTCGCTCTTCGCCGGCGAGGCCGAGGAGCACAGGCTTGACGACGTCTTGCGCGATGCGTGGCACGGAAAGCTGGCGCCGCTCTATAATCACATGGACGCGCTGCCGACGCTGACAGGCGAGCCGCCGCCGATCCTGCCGCGCAAGCATGTCGCTCGCACCTCGGGTTCGCTGTCCAGCATCGATCTCGGCAGAGGCTGTCCCTACCAGTGCTCGTTCTGCACCATCATCAATGTGCAGGGGCGGCAGAGCCGTGTCCGTTCGGCGGACGATCTCGAGCGGATCGTGCGCGAGAACTATGCGGACGGAATAAAGCGCTTCTTCATCACCGACGACAACTTCGCACGCAACAGCGAATGGGAGTCGCTGTTCGATCGGCTGATCAGCATGCGCGTGGGCGAAGGCATGAATATCGGCTTCACCATCCAGGTCGATACGCTCTGCCACAAGATCCCGAACTTTATCGAGAAGGCCACGAAGGCCGGCGTGCGGCGGGTCTTCATCGGTCTCGAGAACATCAATCCCGACAATCTGGTCGCCGCCAAGAAGCGCCAGAACAAGATCACCGAATACCGCGAGATGCTGCAGAAGTGGCGCAATCACGGTGCCATCACCTATGCCGGCTATATCCTCGGTTTTCCGGCTGACACCAAGGAGTCGATCGCGCGTGACATCGAAATCATAAAGCGCGAACTCCCCATCGACATCCTGGAGTTCTTTTTCCTGACACCATTGCCAGGGTCGGAGGACCATAAGGTTCTCTTGCAAAAGGGGGTCTGGATGGATCCCGACATGAACAAATACGATCTCAATCACCGCGTCTCGCATCATCCGACCATGTCGGACCTCGAGTGGGAGGAGGCCTATCGGTTGGCGTGGGATACTTTCTATACGCCGGAACACATCGCCACGATCATACGCCGGACATGTGCCAGCAAGGTCGGACGTCCGCGCACGACTCTAACTACGATCCTGTGGTTCTACCTGATGATCCTCTATGAGGGTGTGCACCCACTCGAGGGCGGCGCGGTGCGCCTCAAATTCCGGCGCGACCGCCGCTCTGGAATGCCGATCGAGAACCCGCTCGTCTTCTATCCCCGTCTCGCGGGTGAAGCCGCCGTCAAGGCGGTCGGCTATATCAGAACCTATTTGCGAACGAAAAGGATGCTCGATGCGGCGTTGAAATCGCCCGACCGTTGGACTTACTCCGACCTCGCCATCGCGCCGCCGCAAGAAGACGAATTCGACCAGCTTGATCTCTACCACGCGACCACCGGCGGCGAAGAGGCCCTCGCGCGCAAACGGCGCGATGACGCTATCCGCGCGCGAGTTCCGATCGTGGCCGGAGCGACAGCCAAGGCGAGCTAGCGCATCGGACCGAAGTGCGTAGCGGTTTTCGGACCAATCCGACGCTTAGACTAAACAAGAGACAGAGCGGCGAGGGCGGTTCAATTTGAATGCACGCCGCTCTCAGCCGAGCGCTCAGCCCTCCAGCCAGACGTTCTCGAAATGCTGTTCGAGCGCCTGGTGCTGTTCGCAATTATGCACGCCGGTTCGGTATGCCCGGTAGACGGAGCGCCAGTAGGGCTGGATGATCACGCCGGAATCGCGCAGGTTCTGCTCTATCTTGCCCATGATCTCGCGTCGCTTGTCTGCATCCGGCGTGGCAAGAGCCTTGTCCAGCAGCGAGTCGAACTCCGCATTCGAATAGGCACTTTCATTCCAGGCGGCGCCCGACCTGTAGGCGAGCGCCAGGACCTGCACGCCAAGCGGCCGCCCGAGCCATTCCGTGCAAGAGAATGGAAATTTGCTCCAGTCGTTCCAGAAGGTGGCCGCCGGCAGGACCGTTCGCTTAACCTTCAGGCCCGCCTCGCGCATTTGTGCAGCAATGGTGTCGCCCGTCGCCTTCTGCCACTCCACGTCGACGGAGATGAGCTCGTATTCGTGATCCGACTTTCCGGCTTGTGCCAGCAGGGACTTGGCCTCATCGACGTTGCGCACATGCGGCCCGATATCGGCGTATTCGGGATGTATGGGCGCCACATGATGGTTCGCCGCGGTCTTGCCGCGGCCATCCAGACCGATCTTGAGGACAGCAGTGTTGTCGACCGCAAGCTGGGCGGCCCGCCGCACCTTGACATCATCGTAAGGCGCATTGCCGACGTTGAAACGCGCCACGATCGTCGAGCCGGTGGCAATCTCGGAATTTGCCAGGCCAATGGCTTCCATCTGCGGGATCGTATCGGCCGAGGTCTCATGATTGGTATCGACCTCGCCGGCCTCGAAGGCCGATAGCATCGGATTTGGATCGGAGCCGTAATCCACCCACCTGATGCCGTCGAGATATACCTCGCCCTTCCACCAGGGCTTGTCCTTGCGCTTGACCTCCGCCGAAGTTTCAGCCTGCCATTCGACCAGTTCGTAAGGTCCGGTCGTGATCGCCAGCGCCTTCATCGGGTCGGCGTCGCCGTCGTAGCTGCGATGCATGATCAGCGCCGGATAGTCGGCCATGCCGGCAATCAGCGAGATGTCAGGCTGCGGCAGGT
The DNA here is from genome assembly GCF_033542235.1 of Mesorhizobium sp. BAC0120. Classification (NCBI taxonomy): domain Bacteria; kingdom Pseudomonadati; phylum Pseudomonadota; class Alphaproteobacteria; order Hyphomicrobiales; family Phyllobacteriaceae; genus Mesorhizobium; species Mesorhizobium sp. BAC0120. The sequence goes on from NZ_JAWRCU010000024.1 coordinate 60,047, forward strand.
TGAGCCTGACGGTATAGTCGTCGATGCGCTCGATACCACCGTCGACCGCCTTCTTGGTGTCAGGGTTGACCAGGGCGCCCATGCGCGCAGCAACTGAATTACCGGGGACATCGGCCTCGCACCAGCGCGTCAGATTGTGGATCACGTCTTCAGCATTGAAAGTGTCGCCGTTCGACCAGGTGATGCCCTTGCGGACATGGAGCGTCAGCGTCTTCGCATCATCGCTCAACTCCCAGGCCTCGAGCAGCCACGGTTCAAAGCTGAAGTCCCGGTTCCAGCGAACCAGATATTCATTGCACTGGCGCCCCACATTCGACATCTCGACACCGTCGAAGGTGCGAGGATCCTTGAATCCTTTGACGTTCATGGCAACGCGCAGCACGCCGCCCTTTTTTGGCTCCTCGGCGCGGGCGGGCGTTGGAACGATACCGCCCAATGCGAAGGCGCCGGCGGAGGAGACACCCAAGCCTGCCATCAGGGCAAGATATTCGCGCCGGTTCATCCGGCCATTTCTGAAATTGTCGGCGGTGGCCTCGGCCTGCGGGTGCAGATGCCGGTCTGTCAGCATGAACTTTGCCATCTATTCCTCCCTGCCTGCTCAAGCGACGGCCCGATCACAGCGAAATGCGGTCGCGGCAGAACTTTTGACCTTGTGAGGATAGTTCGCGGATTTTTTCCGAAATGTTCGCTATTCCGCGATTCTTGTGCTGCGTTCCGCAGTCGTGCTGAGGGCCGCATTTCTCATCGACGCAGGCACATCGAGTGGAGAAATGCGATTAGTACGGCCAGTCGCTTTTGCCGAGTGCGTCGACGGCTTGGACGATGTGAACAAAGGCCTCGGCGGCACGGGCTACGGTCTTGCGAGCACGCAGGAAGCTGTGAGTCAGACGCTGCTCCTCAATCCACGCCGCGCGGCCCCCCGCAGCGTTTATGAGGTCGCGATAGGTTTCGCCGTCCGACGATAGCGGGTCGCATTCGGCCGTGACGATGACGGTTGGCGGAAGATCCGAAAGAACGGCATCGGAGAGCGGCGCGAGCGTGGGGTCAGCCGCCACCCCGGCGATGCCCGTGCGCGCTTGGTCGTAGAAGGCGAGATCGCGAACCGACAGCAGTGGCGCTTGTGCATGCTCCACGTAGGAGCCGTTGCTTTGGTCTCCGCCAAGACTGGGATAGACGAGCACCTGGCCGGCCGGGGCGCAAAGGTCGCCGCGCGTTGCATGCGCAACCGCCGCCGCCAGATTGCCTCCGGCACTTTCGCCGCACAGCACCACTGGAACCGAGCAGGTCGTCGCGACGGCGCGGAATGCGGTCAGCGCGTCGTTGAAGGCGGCAGGATGACGATGCTCCGGCGAAAGCCGGTAATCGACCGACATGACCGCATAACCCGTTCCGGCGCAAAGCTCTGCGCAGATGTCGTCATGGCTGTCCAGTCCGCCAAGCACGTACCCGCCACCATGGAAATACAGGATCAACGCCTTCGCCTGTCTCCCGGCCAAAGTGTAGCGCCTGACCGCAATCGGCCGGTCTCCGTCCGCGATCAAACTGTCGGTCGCGGTCACGCCCGCCGGATAGCCGGCGTGAAATTCGCGGCACATCGCATTATAGATTTCGCGCTGTCTTTCGATCGGCTGGCCCAGCACTTCCGGCGGATACCAGCCATTCACCCGATCGACATAGGCCCAATATTCTGGATCGAGCCTGGTTTCGTACTTTCCGCGCTCGGTCATCGCTGCTGCCGAGCGCCGGTCAGAGGGATGCATAGAGCTCGGCAGCGTTCTCGAAGGTGAAGCGCAGCGGCGCCGCACCTTCGACCTGCCAGACCTCGACGCTTTCACCGGCCATCAGCCTGCGGGCGCTTTCGGTATTCGTCACCGCCCCGCCATAGAGCCGATTGGCGAGATTGAGGATGCCGGTCTGGTGCATGGCGGCGCTGCCGCTGCCGCAGGCGTCCTTGACGAGGAGCACGCGGAAACCGAGGGTGACGGCATCCTTCACGGTCGCGTCTATGCAGGCTTCTGTCCATACGCCGGCGACGACCAGCCATTCGATCCCCTGCGCTCTGAGTTCCGCCGCCATCGATCCCGGGCCGAAAGCGCTCGCCTGCGACTTGATGATCGTCTTCTCGCCGCCTTGCGGTCCAACCTCGGCGCAGATGGCAGTCAGCGGATCGTCCTTATCGCTAAAAGCCGATTTGCCGTTCGCCTCGATGGGGTGGAACGGGCGGGAACTTGTCACGTCGACGACGTAGGCCCAATGATAGAGCGGCACGCCGTGGATGCGTGCCGTGGCCTGGAGGCGCTGGACATTCCTAAGCACCTCTCCAAAGCCTTCGACGAGATAGCGACTATCCTTGCGGTGCTCCTCCTGCAGGTCGATGAAGCAGGCAGCGACGCTGCCTTTCCTGATCGAAATCGGCGACTTCATCAGGCGCTCCCCGCCAGGAATTCATCTTCATAAGGGAAGCGCGACAGGAGCTCGGTGCCGGTCTCCGTGATCAGCACCTCATCCTCCAGCTTGACGCCCTCGCGGCCGCCCTTCTCGCCGATATAGCTTTCCACGCTCACCACCATGCCCGGCTGCAGGATACCGTCCCGCCCATAGGTTTCGTAGTCCATCGAATGCGCGATGAAGGGCGTCTCGCCATGCATGCCGACACCGTGCATCACCGACGTATAACGCTGGTCGATGAAACGCTCCGGGATCTTCCATGCCTTCTCGGCGATTTCACGGAAAGCCATCCCGGGCTTAACGATCGAAATGTTGTGCTGCACCTGCTCGTGGGCCATGCGGTAGATCGACTTCTGGTAATCGGTGGGCTTCCCCGGCCCGCAACGGAAGGTGCGTGAAAAATCCGAATAATAGCCGTAGCAGCCGATCGTATCGGTATCGAGCGCGACGAGTTCGCCTGGCCTCACCTTGCGGCCGCTCGCCTCGTTGAACCAGGGATTGGTTCGCTGCCCGGAAGTGAGAAGCCGCGTCTCGATGAACTCGCCGCCCTGGCGGATTACCTCATGATACATGATGGCGAACAGCTCGTTCTCGGAGACGCCCGGCTTGATCGCCTCGCGCACGGCCGCCACAGCAGCCTCGGCGCCTGCCATCGAAGCGACGAGGCATTTTACCTCCTCCGGTGTTTTCACCGCCCGAACGGCGAGGATCTCACCCTGGCAGTCCTTGACCTCGCAGCCGCGCTTTTCCAGCGCCAGCGCTTGCAGATGGCTGCAGCGGTCCATGCCGAGCTTCATGGAGCCGCCGCCATGGGTCCTCAAAAGATCCGCGATTTCGTCGGCGAATGGACCAGCTGTCTCGTCGTCCCGGCCCGACACCGACGACCAGACCAGCTTGGACGGCCGCGCTTCGTCGACCGTGTCGAGCACCATCGAGACGTGATAGCTCTGAGGATATTCGAACAGCACGATCGGCCCCTCGGTCGGGATAAAGAAATACCGCGTCGAGTTGCGCAGGAAATAGCCGAACATGTTGCGCGAGCCCGTGGCATAGCGCTGGTTATAGGGGTCGAACAGCACAACTCCGCCATAGCCCGCCTCTCTCATCCAGTCGCGTAGTCGCTTTAGCCGGCCCTTGCGCAAGGCGTCGGCATCGATGAAGGACGGTTCGGTGTCGGACAGCCACATGCCTCCCGCCGGATCGGCCGCAGCCGGGTGGCGCATGCGGTCCCTGAAATCGACATCCTCTGTGCTGTCCGGGTCGAAAACAACGATGCTCATGGGGTCCTCCTGAAGGGCGGACCATGAGCCAAGTCATAGGGCCGGATTGTGCCGAAAACCGCAGATGTGATGCCGCGTCCCGCGCGTCAATGGCGGCGCGCCAGCCTTGGCGGATGGCCATGCTCTTCTCGGAACGCCCGCGCGAAACTCGACATGGAGGAGAAACCGCAGGCGAGTGCCACATCGCGTACAGCCATGCTCGAATGCGCGAGCAGATCGGCGGCCCGTTTCAGCCTTAGCCGGCGATAATAGCCGTTCGGGGAAATCGAAAGCTCGGCACGAAAGCAGCGTTCCAGCCGATCCGGCGACACGCCGAGACGGGTCGCAAGGTCGGACATGGCCAGCCGTTCCTCCACATCGTCTTCCATGATCGCGATGGCCGACAGCACCAATTCATTCTGCACGCCGGTGCGCAGCCGCAATGGCATCATCTTGCGGTCGACGCTGGACCGAAGCGGGCTGTGCACGAACCACTCGGCGACTCCCGCCGCCAACCCCGCGCCGTAGTCGGCCGTTATGATGTCCAGCATCATGTCCAGGCTGCCAACGCCTCCTGCGGAGGTGAAACGCTTGCGGTCGATGATGTAGAGGTCACGCTTCAGGTCGATGGTGGGAAATGCCTCGGCGAAAGCGGCCTGGCTGGTCCAATGCAAGGTGCATGCGTGACCGTCGAGCAATCCGGCGCGAGCAAGAAAGAAGGCGCCGTCCGCCACGGCCCCGATATGGGCGCCGCCGCGCAGGCTCTTGCGGATCCAGGCGACTGCGCCATCCGCCACGAGATGGTCGGCGTCACCGCCTGAGCAGACCACGATGCGGTCGGCCCGCGGCGCGCTATGGGCAGAAAAGCCCGGCTTGATGACGACGCCGTTCGAGGCCTCGACCGGCCTGTCGTCGGCGCCCACGATGAACCAGTGATAGCATTGTCGTTTCGCCAGCACATTGGCAGCGCGAAGGGGCTCGATGACCGAGCTGAAGGCCATCATCGGAAACTGCGGAAACACCAGCACGGCAAGGGTAAGCGGTGTTTCGTTCGTCATGCGGTTACTGCTTTTCGATATTTGCGACAGGAGCCGATGCCGCTGATTTACCCCAGGTGAGTTGAAACGATAAGCCCATCCTCCGCGTTCATCGCGGTGACCCACGGGCCCGAACAGGCATGATTGCTGCCGGCATACTCGATCGCTTGATGGAACCGGTGTCGCAGATGATGCAACCTCCTCGCGGCATGCATTTCGACTTCTTGCATCCCGAGGGAGAGCCTGCGCTTCAGCCCCCGGATTCCATGTCCTGGCGCATTTTCAAGAATCCTGTCTCCGTTTTCATCGGCGGGGTTGCCGCGGTGATCCTGGAGCTCGCCGAGCCCTCGGTGCGCTCGGGCGTATGGGACCACAGTTCGTTCCGGAGGGACGCAGTGATGCGCCTGCGCCGCACCGGGGCCTGCGCAATGATGACAGTCTATGGCCCTGCGGGAGCTGCGCAGGCAATGATCGAGCGCGTCGTACGGATCCACGAACAGATCCGTGGGACGACACCAAGCGGACTGCCATACGAGGCCAACGATCCGCGTCTGCTCGACTGGGTGCAGGCGACCGCATCCTATGGATTTATCGAGGCTTATAGCCGCTTCGTGCACAGGCTGACGGCACAGGAGCGGGCGCAGGCAATTTCCGAAGGCGCCGTAGCGGCGCGCCTCTATGGTGCAGTCGGGGCACCGAGATCCCAGGCGGAGTGGGAGGCTTTGCTGGCCAAGACCGGACCGACGCTGGAGAGCTCACCGATCGTGTTCGAGTTCCTTGACATCATGCACCAAGCGCCGCTGGTGCCGAGGCCGCTTCGCGCGGTGCAGCGGCTGATGGTACGCGCGGCGATCGACATCGTTCCGCATAATATCCGGCTCATGCTCGGCTTGGAGCAGGCGGGATTGTCGCCTGTGCAACGTCGCCTCGTCAAACTTGCAGGGCAGATTTCAGATCGGGTGCCGATCAGGACCGCTCCTCCGGCACAGGCATCGATCAGAGTAGCTAGAGATCCGACGTTCCTGTACCGCCCGGCCAAGGCGCGCCACTAGCGGGGAGGTGGCCCGAAATGGGCCGGCGGACATTGGAACGATATCCTACGACCTGAATTAGCAAATCATAAAGAACGAGCCTGATCACGCATCAGGCAAGGCGCAATGATGAAGGAGCCTTCCCGCCTGGGCACACCGGTCCCGGCGCTCGCTGGCGAGAAGGCAAGGTGACGACAACAATGATTGAGTTTGACTTCCCAGCAGCAACAGCACGCCAGAAGCTCCGCAAAGCGCAAGCCGCCCTGAGACATGCCGAAAAGCTTCTCGACCAAGATTGCGGCTTGATCGTCAATATAGCGCTATTGGACCGGATCAGGATCGCCGCGCAACGTGTCGACAGGGCACAACAGCTTGTGCGCAAAGTCGATCCGGACTGTCCCGAATGCCAGGCTGCCGCCAAAAAAAATAAGAATGCCCTCGCCGCATCGCGATCTTCGGTGCGCAATCGGCGCGATCAGAAGCGGAAACCCGACAGCAATCCGCACCCCCGTGACGTGCGCGATGATCCTTCGCCGAATCCGGACGTCGGCAATTGAGTGTGGATCAGCGCCGTTCGAGCACGTGACGGTCAGCTTGCTGCTGGCCTATCTGCGACCGCGACGGGGCTTGGGGGGCAAGTCAGCACAATGCCTTGCGCACCGCTTCGATCACGATCAGGGCCGAGGCGGCGCCCGGATCCACATGGCCGACCGATCGTTCGCCGAGCCGTGCCGAACGGCCCTTGGTCGCGATCATGGATTTGGTCGCTTCCATCCCGGCGCGGGCTGCTTCGACTGCTGCCGACAGGCTCTGGGGAAGGCCTCCACCATTATGATGCGCCGCCACGGCAGCGTCGGCGGCCGGCAGCCAGGCATCGATCATGGTCTTCTCGCCGATTGTCGCCTTGCCGCGATCGGCTATGCCCTTGGCCATCGCCTGGAACATCGTCACCACGTCGGCATCGTCGAGTGATTGCTTGCCCTTGACGCTGGCTGCCGCCCGCATGAAGGCCGTCGCATAGAGCGGCCCGGACGAAGCGCCGACCGCGTTGAGAAATGCCTTGGCCGCCGTGTTCAGCAGTGCGGTGGGATCGATCGAGGAATCGAGGGCCGCCACGGCGTCGCGTGCGGCGTTGAAGCCGAGCGCCATCGCGATGCCATGGTCCGCATCGCCGATCACGCCGTCGAGCGCACAGAGGCGGTCGCGCTCTGTTTCGATCGCCGCGGCGATCGCGCCGAACATATCTTTCAGTCGTGCGGTATCGATTGCGGCCATGGCTTCGTCATCCCGCACGGAACATGGCGCAATCGCAAGGATGGTCGAGCATGGTGGTCAACTCGCCGTCGAGATGCATCAGCGTCACAGACGCGCCTGCCATCTCGAGCGAGGTGCAGTAATTGCCGACCCAGCTCGCATGTATCTCGACGCCGATATCGTCCAGCCGACGCTTCACGCGCCGGTTCATGATGTAGAGCTCCATCAGCGGCGTGGAGCCGAGCGAGTTGACGAGCACCGCGACGCGGTCTCCGCGCGAGGGCGCCATCTCGTCGAGGATGCGGTCCATCATCTCGTCGGTGATCTCGTCGGCGCTCCTGAGCTTGCCGCGCGCGACCCCCGGCTCGCCATGTATGCCCATGCCGATTTCCATCTCGTCCTCGCCGATCTCGAAATTCGGCCGCCGCGTCTGCGGCAGAGAACAGGGCCCCAGAGCGACGCCCATGGTGAATGTGTGATCGTTGGCTTTCCTAGCGATACGCTCGCATTCATCGAAGGGGAGCATCCTGTCGCAGGCCGCGCCGGCCGCCTTGAAGATGAAGAAGTTGCCGGCGACGCCGCGGCGCTTCTCGCGCTCGGCGCGCGGGGCCGAGGCGACATCATCGGTCGTGAGCACGGTGCGCACTTCGATGTCCTCCATGGCCGCCATTTCGGCTGCCATGTCGAAATTCATGACGTCTCCGGCATAGTTGCCGTACATGAAGAGGACGCCCGCTCCGCCGCTCACGGCCTTCGCGCATTCGAGGATCGGGTCGGGAGGCGGCGAGGCGAAAACGTTGCCGATCGCGGCGGCGTCGGCCAAGCCTTTGCCGACATAGCCGAGGAAGGTGGGCTCGTGGCCCGAGCCGCCGCCGATCACCAGCCCGACCTTTCCCGGACGCGGGCCGTCGACCGCAACGATCGAGCGCGGGCTGCCCGGAACGCTATGCAGATGGCGCGGATGTGCGGCGAGCACGCCTTCGAGCATTTCGTCCACGGCTTTGTTGCCGTCGTTGATGATCTTCTTCGTCTGCACCGCGATCCTCCGGATGCCGTGAATTAATCGGCGAACGTGCCATGCATCTTTCGCGAACAGCCGGCCGAAGCGCAAGCGAATGTCGCTGGCATCCGCACAGCACGAGAATCCCTACGACCGCTGGGGGTACGCCGACATGAGCGCCGAGCAGGACTTTCGCTACGTTGCCTATCTGGCGGCGCGGCTAGCCGCCTATTGCAATGTCTGGTGGTCGCTCGCCAATGAGTACGATTTCCTGCTCAACACCAAGCCGCTCGCTCAGTGGGACCGCTACTTCCACATCCTGGAAGAGAACGATCCCTACCAGCACCTGAAATCGATCCACAACGGCGACCAGACGATGAATTTCGACCATCGCAAGCCATGGGTAAGCCATGTCTGCATCCAGAACTGGGATGTGAAGCGCACGCCCGAATAGCGCGAGGCGTATGGCAAGCCAGTCGTCAATGACGAACCCGAATATGAAGGCAACATCAATCTGGAGCCGACCGGAGCGGAGACGCATCTGGTGGTCCAGCTCGGCGGCCACGAGCTGACCTGTGTGCTGCGCGAGCGCGTCCGCCCGCAGCCGAACGAGACCGTCAGGCTTTCCTTCCGCAAACCGGCCGTGCATTTCTTCGATCCGGTATCGGCCAACCGCATCCAATAGGTCTGGGGAGGGGGTGCCCGGGTCAGCCGTCCCGAATAGCCAACTGTTCTCTGAGGCCAACACAACGCACAGAATGCAGAACTGCTGCATCGACAGCAGCTTGCGGCTATGACTTTCTTGAACTGTTAACTGAATCGGACGGGCGATGGTCCAAGGTAACCAATCGGAAACCACGCCCCACCCAATTTGCTCGACCACACGGAGGGGCGTAGGCGCCTATGTGGCAGTCCCTTTTTGCCAATCTCGCTGTCGTCGCGATCGTCACGGTCGCGTGGAATGCGCTCGGCGATGTCGTCAACCGATTTGGCCGGACAAGTCAGGATCTGCTGTTCGGCGCGGTTATGGCTGCAGGTACGGTCGGAAGCCTGATGATGGCCTATCAACCATCATCGGGGATATTCTACGACTTGCGTGGTCCACTGCTTGCCGTATCGAGCTTTTTCGGGGGGCCCGTTGCCGCCCTCGTAACCGTCGCCTCCGCCCTCGCTTACAGGTTCTATATGGGCGGCGGTTCGGTCCTGATCGGTGCGTTCAGCATCGTGATTGCGGCCGTCATCGGACTTGTCGGCCATGCGCGGCATCGGCTGCGCAGCATGGCATACTTTGATCTGATTGCTTTGGCTGCGGCCGTGACGCTGTCCAACGCGTTGATCGGAGGTCTGCGAGTTTACCAGGGCCAAGGAGTCGTTCTGGCCAATTTGAGCACTTCATTGGTGCTGACTTTTGTCGGGACGCTGTTGGTTGCGTCGCTGCTCTTCCAGGAGCAGCGACGGCGTGAGCTGGCGAAATCCAATTTGCTCTACCGTTCAATGGTCGATGCGCTGCCCGATTGCCTCAATATCAAGGATACCGAAGGCCGTTTTCTTGCCGCCAATCCGGCAACGGTAAGGCTGATGAAGGCAGTGGCGCCTGCCGAGCTACTGGGGAAGACCGACTTCGATTTTTATGCCCCCGAAATTGCCGCGCGTTACCGCGATGACGAGCTGTCTGTCTTGCGAACCGGCGAGGCCATGACGATCGAGCAGGAGACCCGTTCGCGCGACGGAGTCTCCGGGTGGCTTTCCACGATGAAGGTTCCGGTACGGGATGAGGACGGTAGGCTTATCGGGCTGATCACCCATAACCGCGACATCAGCAATGCCAAATCTCTGCAGCAGAAGCTGGCAGCTGCTCAGGAGCAACTCGACGATGCGCTCGAGAACATGAACGAAGGGCTGGCGATGTACGATCAGGACGGCATCTTCCTGTTCTGCAATCGTCGCTATCGGGAACTCTTTCCTCAAACTTCCTACTTGCGGGTGCCAGGCATGAGTTTCGCCGATATCGTGCGTGCGTCCATCGAGTCGGGAGAAGAGCGCCTGGTGCAGGGCCGAACTCTCAAGTCACACATCGCCTCGAAGATGGCCGCGTTGCATGAAGACGGGGAGCGGCTCATCGAGCTGGTCGACGGGCGCAGGCTGTCGTCCAGAACCAAGATTGTCGGTAACGGCTGCGTATTGATGATCGTATCCGATGTTACCGAGCGGTGGCGCTACCAGAGGCAGCTCGAGCATCTGGCCCTGCACGATCCGCTCACGGGGCTTCCGAATCGTGCCTTCTTCAACCGCGAACTCGGCCGATTGATCGAAAGGGCTCGGGAAAGCGACACCCAGCTGGTGGTCATGCTCGTCGATCTCGATCGATTCAAGGAGGTCAATGACACCTTCGGGCATCCGGCTGGTGATGCACTGCTCGTTGAGATAGCCCAGCGCCTTCAAAAAGTGATGCGCCGTGGAGACTTCGTGGCACGCCTCGGTGGCGACGAGTTCGCCATCCTGATCTCTGAGCCCACAGCAGACATAGCCGAAATGGGGTTGCCGGAGCGCCTCTCCAAGGTCCTGGCCCAGCCCATAAAATTTGGCGATGTGACGCACCTTCCGGGAGGGACGATCGGCTATACCGTTTTTCCCCACGATCCTTCGGATGCTGACGGGCTGCTGAAGAACGCCGATCGGGCACTGTACCTGGCAAAATCACGACGGCGTGGAAGTTGGGCCGCCTACGATCCCACTGCCTCCCAAAATCCGGGATCGAGCAAAGCCGGGTAGTTCTACCTGACTGGCCGATATCAGATCGGGGTCCGGTCGCTTCCGACATTCTGGTGCCAATCCCGCTGCTGCCTCGGATCTCCGCCAGTGACGCATAGCGATCGTGCAAGACACGATGGGCGACAGATGAACGCGACCGCAAACTTTGAGCGGGCTGGCAATCGCCGGCCCGCCGGCCTCTCAGAGGGAGGGCCGGGAATGACCTTTTGGTTACAAACAATCCGCAAATTGTCGAGTGCTGGTTAAGCGCAGCAAAATGCTCCTGTGTTAGAACCAAAAAAACACAGGGGGTCTCAGTCGCAATGAAAAGAATAACATTGGCAAATATTGAGTGTAACGTTTCGTCGATCTCTTCAAAGGAATGTGGGGGTTTGACATCAAATACTCTTCAGAAAGTCGCACTCGCTTCGATTGCAATCATCATGCTCGCTGGTTGTGTAATGGCTCCAGAGCGGGGGATGACGGTCTCTTCCATATCGACAGGCTCTGGTTATCCGGATATTTCTATTCTGAAAAGGAACAGGGCGGCGCCTGAAAAGGTAATAAGAAGCAAGCTGCCCGTCAAAGTAGCAAGCTACGGATTTCTTGGCCGCGCACCCTATATCTGCACGCCGAGCGGCTTTGGCCGGACGTCAGGCTGCTTCCTTCGCAGGGGGTGAGCCTCCGTTACATAGCATAGGCAGATCTCCATGCCGCGTGCGATTGTCCTGGCTTTGTGCATCTTTATCCAGCTGACGCTGCTGGCCGCCGCGGTTGCGGGGGCGGGCGTCGCGGCCGAGGGCACAAAGACCACTTGGATTGGGCCGAGCCGGGTGAGCGGCAGGGGCATTGGGGCGATCGAGCCGCTGCTCATGGGCGTTTACGACCCTCACGATGTGCTGCGCAATTCCGACGGGCCCCGCATCGAGCACGTGTTCGTCTATTGGCAAGCCTTGGATGAGCCGATGCTCGCAGCCAAGATGCGCCTCGCCGAGATGAAGGCGCGTACGCTGATGGTGACGGTGGAGCCCTATACCAAGGCAGTGAATTGGCGGGATGGGGGCGAGCATCTCTTCGCCGACATTGTGAGCGGTGCCTTCGACCACGAAATAGCCGCCGTTTGCGGTGCCTTGGCGAGCTACCCGGGCGCTTACTGGATCCGCTGGGGGCATGAAATGGAACAGCTCTCGGATCGCTATCCATGGGCGCGCAACGACGCACCCCGTTACATCGTCGGCCGTGAAGAATTGCCAAGTCGCTGATTTGCAGTGGGAATTTGGGGCAGTCGAAGCTGCCGATTTTGCCGGAAAATAAGTCTTCGGCTGGGGATTCCTTGCAAAATGGATTTGTGATTCCG
>NZ_JAWRCU010000025.1:0-70026 GCF_033542235.1 Mesorhizobium sp. BAC0120
CGGTTGTAGCCGAAGGGGCGTCGGGCGACTTCGCCAAGCCTCGAACCGGATGGCCATCCGGTTCGAGGCTCAGTCGCTTCCATCGCACAGAAATCTTTCCGCGCAGATACAAGGGGCAGCGCCAACGCTCAAAAACCTACCACCGCCCGTACCAACCGCAACGCTGACGATCCCTTCTTTCGTCTTACATCGTTTCCGAAGACTGGCCGATCCACTTCATTGGCAGGCGCCAGCGGAAAACTATCCCCCGCTCTTGCCTCACCCGATATCGAAGGTCACGCCCTGGGCGAGCGGCAGCGTCGAGCCGTAGTTGATCGTGTTGGTGGCGCGGCGCATGTAGGCCTTCCAGGCATCCGAGCCTGCTTCGCGGCCGCCGCCGGTCTCCTTCTCGCCGCCGAAGGCGCCGCCGATCTCGGCGCCCGAAGGGCCAATGTTGACGTTGGCGATACCGCAGTCGGAGCCCATCACCGACGTGAACAGCTCGGCCTCGCGCAGGTCGGTCGTGAAAATCGATGACGACAGGCCCTGCGGCACGCCGTTATGCGCGGCGAGCGCCTCGTCGAGCGTCGAATAGCGCATGACGTAGAGAATGGGCGCGAAGGTCTCTTCAAGCACCGGCCCGTCCTGCTTCGGCATTTCGACCAGCGCCGGCGCGCGGTAGTGGCCATTCTCCAGCCCGGATACCACTTTCGCGTCGCCGCCCGTCACCGTGCCGCCGGCCTTGCGGGCGGCCTCCAGCGCGGCATCCATCTTCGTTGCCGCCGCCTCGTCGATCAGTGGGCCGACCAACGTGCCCTGTTCGAGGGGGCTGCCGATCTTCACGGACTGATAGGCGCGCTTCAGATTCGGAACGAGCTTGTCGTAGATGCTTTCATGCACGAAGAGGCGACGCAGCGTCGTGCAGCGCTGTCCTGCCGTGCCCATCGCCGCAAAGGCAATGGCGCGCAGCGCCAGGTCGAGGTCGGCCGAGGGCGCAACGATCGCGCCGTTGTTGCCGCCGAGCTCGAGGATCGCGCGGGCAAAGCGCTTTGCCAGCCGCGGACCGACGGCGCGACCCATGGCGGTCGAACCCGTTGCCGAAAGTACCGGCACGCGCGCATCATCGACCAGCGCCTCGCCGGCCTCGCGGCCGCCGATGACGAGTTCGACCAAATGGTCGGGCGCCGCGAAGCCTTCTTCGCGGTAGCGCTTCACCGCGCGCTCGAAGAGGCCGCGCACGGCGAGCGCGGTCACCGGTGTCTTCTCGGACGGCTTCCAGACAACGGAGTCACCGCAGACGAGGGCAAGCGCCGCGTTCCATGACCAGACCGCGACCGGGAAGTTGAAGGCGGAAATGACGCCGACCACGCCGATCGGGTGCCAGGTTTCCATCATGCGGTGGGACGGACGCTCGGTGGCGATGGTCAAGCCATAAATCTGACGCGACAATCCAACCGCGAAGTCGCAGATGTCGATCATCTCCTGGACCTCGCCGAGCCCTTCGGAGACGACCTTGCCAGCCTCGATCGATACGAGGCGGCCAAGCGCGCTCTTGCCCGCACGCAGTTCCTCGCCGAACAGACGGACCAGTTCGCCCCGCTTCGGCGCCGGCACATGGCGCCATTCGAGAAAGGCTTCATGCGCGCGGCCGACAGCGGCGGCGACATCTTTCGCGCCGGCTTCGTCGATGCGGGCGATCTCTCGGCCGTCGATCGGCGAGCGCACGATCAAGCCTTCCTTGGAAGTAAAGGCCGCATCGGCCACGCCGCATTGGCGGAGCAGCTCACGGGTCTCGGCCGCCAAATCCTGCACGGTCGCGTGCTTGTTCATGTTAGTTCTCCGACGAAATGGAAAGCTGAGCCGGTATCATGCGGCAAGCCAAATCAATAGAGGCACGCTGCAGATTTCGTGGTTCAGGGCACGAAATCCAAGGGCCGAGAGGCGACGTCGGGCGAGTTGTCCGCGAGGGTGGTGCCCTACGTTGCCCCCCTCTGTCCTGCCGGACATCTCCCCCGCAAGGGGGGAGATTGGCTTTCATCAACGGTTTCGCCAATCTCCAAACCTCGGTGATTGGCGAAATCAAATCGGCCGTCCAATCTCCCCCCCTGCGGGGGAGATGTCCGGCAGGACAGAGGGGGCGCGACAGGGCGCTGCGCGCGAAGATTGGCTGCAATCTACTCGACGAACACGCTGACGCTCGTCGCGCGACCGGCGGCGTCGATGACGGTGAGGGTCGAGGCACCGGCTCCGTCCGGTGTCCAGCTCGCGGTGCGGCGGCGTTCGATCGTCGCGAGCGGCTTGCCGTTGGCAAGCCACCGGAACGGGGCTCGGCCGCCCTGTATCTTCAGGGCCAGCGGCATGGGATTGCCGCTTGCAATGCCGAGGTCGACTCGGGCGCCTTGCGGGGGGAAGACGATCTGCGGCGCAGGCTCGGTCGGCGCGGTCGCCACCAGGCCGCCGTCTGTGGAAAAGCGGGTGAGCGTGACAGGCAATTCATCGCGCTTGGGCCGGTAGGTGCCTGGCGGCGCCGCCTTGAGCGGGACTGCGGCAAGTCCCGATTTGGCAAAACCCTCGAACAGGATGGGAGCGGCCGAGACATAGCCGGAGAGGCCAGGGACTGCCGCGGCGTCGGCCCGGCCGACCCAGACGCCGAGCACGTAACGACCGTCGAAGCCGACCGACCATGCGTCGCGGTAGCCGTAGCTGGTTCCCGTCTTATAGGCGATGCCGCGGCGCGAAGCGCGCTCCGGCGGCCTCATCCCGGAGAGGATGTCGGCGATCTGCCAGGTCGCGTGGTCGTCGAGGATCGTGCCGCCGGCCGGCAGTGCGGCATTTCCGGCCTCCGTGCCGTCGCGCAGGGCTTTGACCTCGCCGCCATTGGCAAGGCCTGTATAGAGCTGGACGAGATCGCGCAGCGTGACGCCGACGCCGCCAAGGCCGATCGCCAGCCCGGGCGGCTCGTTTCTCGGCAGGTCGGGCTTGACGCCGACCTGACGGAAACGCGCGATGAGCCTTGCGGGGCCGAGCGCATCGAGCAGCCGCACCGCCGGAACATTGAGCGAAAGCTGCAGGGCCTGCCTGATGCTGACGTCGCCCTGATATCCAAGGTCGAAGTTGCGCGGCCGGTAGCCGGCGAAATCGGCGGGACGATCCTCGATCAGCGTTTCCTGGGCGACGAGGCCCTGTTCCATAGCGAGACCATAGATGAAGGGCTTCAGCGTCGAGCCAGGCGAGCGCACGATCCTCGTCATGTCGATCCAGCCAGATCGACTCGGATCGAAAAAGTCCGACGAGCCGACTTCGCCCAAGATCTCGCCTGTCTCAGCGTCTGCCATGAGCATGGCGACCGAGAGCTTGGGACCGAGCTTTCTCGCCGCCGCGCGCGCAACTTCTTCCAGCCCCTCCTGTACCCGCCGCTTGATGGTGAGCTGGTGGCGATGCTCGGTGGGGGCGTTGCGAAGCGCGGTGCCGGCGGCATGGGCCGCAAGCGCCGGCAGCGGCCGGCGGATCTCCGAGACATTCTCTGCCGCCGCACGCCGGGCTTCAGGCTGGTCAATCAGGCCGGCGCTCACCATGCGGGTGAGCACGCGGTCGCGAGCGGCGTGGGCAAGCTCAAGGTTGCGGTCGGGCCGGCGGCGCTCTGGAAGCTGCGGCAGCGCGACCAGCAAGGCGGCCTCCGACAAGGTGAGGCGTTTCGGCTCCTTGCCGAAATAGGCGAGCGAGGCTGCGCGAATGCCTTCGATGTTGCCGCCATAGGGTGCCAGCGTCAGATAACGCTCCAGGATCTCGCGCTTGGAGAGCCGGCGCTCGATCTGAATTGCGCGCAGGATCTGTCTGAGCTTGGCGCCGAGCGAACGGCTCTCGCGCGGCTCAATGAGACGGGCGAGCTGCATCGAAAGCGTCGAACCGCCGGAGACGATGCGGCGGCTCTCGGCGAACTGGACCGCAGCCCGCACCAGCGCGAAGGCATCGACGCCATCATGATCCCAGAAGCGCTTGTCCTCATAGGCGACCAGCATCTTCACGAATTGCGGATCGACCTCGGAGAGATCGGCTCGAAGCCGCCAGCGGCCGTCCGGCGTGGCGAAGGCGCGCAGCAGCGCGCCGTCGCGATCGACCACTTCGGTCGAGACCGGTAGGGAGGAGGCGATCGGCGGCGGAAATGCACGATCGGCCCATTCAAGCGCGCCCCAGGCGAGGGCGAGCAGGGCTGCGCCGGCGAGGGCGGTTGCGGAGCGGCGTAGCAATTTCCGGGACAGCATGGCGCTGCCTTACCCTTACGCTCTGCCCGCAGGTGGCGGGGTTATCGCAAATGGAAGGCGCGACGCCCATGACTCCCTCCCCCTTGTGGGGAGGGATACAGGGTGGGGGTGCGAAGCGCGCCAATCCGAGCCGAAGGGGTTGTCTACTTCAGCTAAACTGGCAAGGTAATCGCGAGGCACCCCCACCCTGAATCCCTCCCCACAAGGGGGAGGGGGGCACCGGCGCCGCGCCACCTGCGATTTCCCTGCCGCAAGCGGGACGAGGGGCGCTTCAAAGCAGCCGCGTCGTCCTTCTCTCCGTTCACGCCGTTCACGGGGAGAGGATGGCGGCAGCCAGGTGAGGGGCAGCACTACCGTTGCCGTAAACACGTTACTGCGCCTTCACCTCCATCATGCCCGAAGCCGTGCGCGCCGAGAATTCCGGCCGGTACATGTCTTCCACGCTCGCCGCCGGATGCGCATAGTTTCCGGGCGTCACGGCGCGGACCACATAGGCGAGCGTGAACGAGGCATCCGCTCCCTGGTCGCGGTTGAATGCCGCGATGAAGCGATCGTCGCGGAATTCGAGGTGAGCGGCCTCGGTCTGCGCAAGCCAGGGGAAGTTCGACAGGTCGGCACTGGAAACCAGGCTCGGATTGTCGATCTCCAGGCCGGCAGGCAAGAGGTCGTTGACCAGCACGCGTGACGGCCAGTCGTTGAGCTGCTTGAGCTTGAGAACGACCACGTAACGCTGGTTCTGCCTGGCCTCCGTGATATTGGCCTCGCTTCCGTCGAGATTGTAGTAGGTGCGCTCGATCTCGAAGCCATTGCCGCCTGCCGGCAACGGCTGCGCAGGGGCGGCAACGGTCGTGACGACAGCTTCGAGCGGGTTCGGGGTTGCGTTGGCCACCGTGATCGGACTGGCGAGCAGCTCATTGCCGCTCACACGCGTCGAGAACGGCCCGTCATGCGGTGATCCGTTGACGTTGAGCTTGATGCCTTCCTTGCCCTCCTTGATGGCCCGGGCAGCGAGCAGCATCCAGGCTTCATCCTGCGTCGACATCCAGCGGGCTTTGGCACGTGCAGCCGCGACATAGCGGATCATCGCCGGCACCACCGAAGGTGATGGCGTCGTCTCGGCGGCGAGCGCCAGCATCGCAGCGCCGTCGCGGAGTTTCGAGCCGTAGTCGGAGCGGTAATAGTCGTCCTCGGTGGTGTCCATGGCGAGCGACAGCGCCGAGGAGAAGGTCGTGTCGGCCCTTTGCGTGTCGCCGTAGAGCGCCAGGCTCGCGGCGAGCTGGGCGCGCGCCATGGGGCTGTTGAACTGCGCCAATTGCGTGTCGGCATAGTAGCGCAGGTCTCCGATCGAGGCCTTGTGGTTGCGCGCCAGCACATAAAGCGCGTAGGCCACTTCCGTAGAGCGCTCGGAAAGATCGACGTCATAGGCAAGCGAGTTCTGCAGGTTGTTCAGAGCCTGCAGCATCGCCTCGCGCGGCACGTTGTAGCCCTGCTCGCGGGCGCGGGTCAGGAAATCGGTGACATAGGCGTCGAGCCACATGTCGCCGGAGGCCGGCCCCCACAGGCCGAAGCTGCCGGTCGTCGACTGATAATTGAGCACGCGGTCTATGGCCTGCTGCACACGCTCATGCAGGTCCGGATCCTCCGGCAGGCCGGCTTTCTTCGAGAGCTCGGAAACATAGAGCAGCGGAAGCGCACGGCTCGTGGTTTGCTCGGCGCAGCCATAGGGATAGCGGTCGAGCGTCAGCAGCAGAGACGGGATGTCGAATGCCGAGGATGGCAAGACACCGACGCTGACGAAGGCGCCGTCGAGGATGCTCGCCGCCAGAAGCTGGTTGTCGATCTTCAGGCTGCCGCCGTTTGGCGCCAGCTTGACGACTTGGCGGGTCGTCACCGGGAATACCGCCGGACGGACGGGGATGGAGACCGCCTGGTCCAGGCTCAAGTCGCCCGTCGCGGAAGCCAGGCGGATCGTGAGGTCCGCGTTGCCGGTCTGGCGGGCGCTGATCGGGACGGTAAGCGACTGCCGCTTGCCCGTTTCGAGCCTCAGAGTGTCGGGATAATTGCCGGTATCTATGCCGGAGGATTCCAGCGTCAGCCTATAGTCGCCAGCCGGTGCGTCGGTGTTGGCGATGTCGAGCCTGAGCTCGGCCTTGTCGCCGGGCGTCAGGAAGCGCGGCAGGCTGGCCGTCACGACGACCGGGTCGCGGACGATCACATCTGATGTGGCATGGCCGACCCCGTCTTTTGTCCAGGCGACCGCCATCACGCGAACCGTGCCATTGAACTGCGGCAGGTCGAAGTCGATCACTACCTTGCCTTCGGCATCGAGCTTCACGATGCCGGAGAAGAAAGCGACGAGCTTCTCGGTCGGCGGACTGCCGCTGGTCTGCATCTCAGCGCCGTCGCCGCCGGTCCTGAGCTTGCCGGTCGTACCGAGCGAGCCGTCGATCAGGCGGCCGTAAGGTCGCGCAGCTCGAGTCCCATCATGCGCTGGCCGAAGAACCAGTCGGCCGGGTCAGGCGCCTTATAGTTGGTGAGGTTCAAAATGCCGACATCGACCGCCGCCACCATCACATAGGCGACCGTCGCCGGCGGAAGGCCGGACACGGAGACGGGGATCGAAAGCGGCTGGCGCGGCTCGGTCTTCTCGACCGTGCCGAGCGAAACGTCGAGTTTCCTGGGGCCGGGATCGACGCTGAGCCACTCCACGCCTATGGCGCGGGAAGGCATGCGCGACTGCTGCGAATCGCCCGGCCGGAAGAGTGTGGCCGTGACATAGGCGCCGGCGCCCCAATTCTCAGCGACAGGGATGTCGATCGTTGCGCCGTCCTTCGGCACGCTTGCCGTGACCGTCTTCAGAAGCGTCTCGGAGCCGATCGTCACCAGCAGCTCGCCGGCAAAGTGCGGCGACACCTTGAGCTTGGCGACTTCGCCTGGCGCATATTCCGCCTTGTCGAGGGCAATCTCCAAAGCGTCAGGCGTCTCGGTGGAGGTCGCCTCGACGTACCAGCCGGCGTCGAACTGGTAACTCGTCACCGGGCCGCCTGGGTCGGCCGACGACACTTCGAGCTGGTACCGGCCCCAGCCGACAGGCAGGGAGATCGCGACGTCACCGTCCGGGCCAGCCTTCAATTTTCCTTCACCGATCGCCACCGTCGTCGTGATGGGCTCGTAGTTCCAGGAGTTGCCGTTTCGGTACCACTGGTAATTTCGGTCGAGGCGAACCAGCGACCACTGCAGCCCCTCGACGGCCTTCTTGTTGCCAGCCGGGTCCACATCGATCACCCGGAACTTGGCCGTACCGCCTTCAGGCACGTAGTCGTCGGTGAATTCCGGCTTGATGCCGATCAAGTCGCCCGCCGGGCGAATATCGATGTCGAGCGAGCGCTCGACGGCGCGTCCGCCTGTCTCGCGCATGCGCACTGCGAGCTGGGCGGCAACCAGCCGCGTGGTCGACGGGAGCTGCCCGACTTCCACAGGGAAGGTCGCCTTGCCGTCTTCGCCGACGACAGGCAGGTCCCCCAGCGGAATACGCGTGGCGTCGCCCTCCTGCTCGTCGGCGAGGCCGAAGTGATAGCCGTCGAAGCGCTTCCATTCCCGCGTGGTGGACAGGTTGATCTCGCCTTCCAGCGCCAAGCCGGCGGCGGGCGCACCGTAGAGATAGCGGCCATCGACCGTGACGTTGGCAGTCTCGCCTGCCGCGATCTCCTGTCTGTCGGCTGACAGATCGAATTCGATGCGATCGGGAACGAAGTCCTCGACCAGGAACATCTGGCTTGCCACCGGCTCCTTCTTCGGATCGGTGTAGAGGTTCACGGTCCAAGTACCGCGCATGGCGTTGTCGGCGAGCCGGAGATCCACGGCATGGCCGCCGGCCTCCCTGCCGTCGCTCACGATGCGGCGGTCCTCGGCGCCGTCGGGACGTGAGAAGATGAAAGTGAGCGGCAGGCTCTCGACGGCCTTCGCAGCTTCGTCCCGCGCAAGCGCGCCGACATGCACGGTCTCGCCTGCGCGGTAGATGCCACGCTCCGTCCAGGCATAAACGTCGAGCGCGCCGGGTGCCGGGCGCCCGTCGACGCCGCGGTCGGAAAGATCGAAACCAGCCCGCGTCATGTCAAGGAAAACGAAGTCGTTCCCGGCCTGCTCGGCCATCAGCACAGCAGGCGTCATGCCGCCGTCGCCGCGGGTAAGTCCCGGCGTGAAGGTCGCGCGGCCGTCGGCGTCGGTCCTGGCCGTGCCGAGGATCTCGTTGTTCTTGGCCAGCAGCGTGAGATCGATGCCGGCGAGAGGTTTCGCCGTCGCAAGCGAACGCGCAAAGACGTTGAGCCCATCCTCGCCCGCATAGGTCGAGAGCCCGATGTCTGAGACCACGAACCACTGCGTGGCGCGCGAATTCCATTCGTCGCTCTTGTCGTTCTCCGGCCGTGCGGTCAGCACATAGACGCCCGGCTTGCGGTCGGGCAGCGCCTCGTCGATCGGGAAGCTGGTCGTCACTTCCTGGTTGAGCTGGCTCGCGATGTCGAGCTTGCCTTCCCAGACTGGCGCGCCCATCTGGTCGGAGATCGCAGTGACGTCATAGCCGTCCAGCTGGCGCAGGAACTGGTAGCCGGACAGGAGCTGGGCCAGCGAGCGGTCGCCGATGCGGTAGAGCTTCATGTCGGCGACGTTCATGTTGACGGTGACGACCGGAATGCCATGGCGAGCCGTCGCCGGCAGCACGAAGCTGTCACCGGTGAAACGCGCCGATGGGGCACGGTCCTGTATGTAGACGTTGAGCAACACTGGAGCAGCCAGCACCTCGCCGATTGCAGCCGGCAGGCCCTGGCGGAAGGCGATGTCGTAGTATTTGCCGTGCTCCAGGCTCCCCACGCAGATCTGACGGCCGCCCGCGTCGACGGCTTTTGGAGCCTGGTTGTCGACGGTAACGAACTGCGAATAGTCGACGCCCTGCTTGACCAGATCTTCCGAGAACTGCGCGCAGACGCGCGGCGACGAATTGTCGGAATCGATCGAATGCTCGACGACGCGGAAGCCTTTGCGTGCCCTGAGATCATCATACTCGGCCTTGACCTCTGCCGAGTTCACCAGCGCCAGCGACGCCTCGTAAGCCTGCAGCGCCGCGCGGAAGGAATCGCGACGGTCGAGCGCCTGGGCGAGGATGCGCAACGCGTCGGCGCGAGCAGTCTTGGTGCGCGAGAACTGGTACCCATTCCACGCTGCGGCCGTGCTGTTGCGCTGGAACAGTGCCGTCTCGTCGCCGTTGGCCGGCTGGATGGCGAGCACGGCGCGGGCGAGCGAGACCCACAGCGCGCCGTCATTGGGCGAAATCGTGAGTGCAGCCGTGTAATCCTGCATGGCAGCGCGAGCATCGCCCGACTGGATCGCCTGGTCACCGGCGCTGGTCAGCGCGGCCAAGCCCCGATCGCTGCTGGCCGTCGTGGCACTGTTGCCCGTGAGGCTCTGCCGGAAGTGCCGTGCCTCATCGGCCATCCAGGATGGGAAGAAGGCGAGCTCGGGCGGGGCGCCGATGTCGGGTGCCCCCGCGACGTTCACGACCTTGCCGGCAACCGCGCCGTTGAACGGTTTCAGCTGATTATAGTCGGATTTGAGGAAGCACCACTTAGCCTTTGTATTGTAAGTGAAAGCGCGGCATGACGAGTCGCCCAGGCAGGCTGCTTTGCACTGGTCGAGCGAGAAATTTTGCTCGGCGCGCAAGTCGAAGCCGAAATAGTCGCTGTTCTCGGTCGTGACGACGCTACGCGCCTCGCTGGCGGCCTGCGCAAGCCCTGTCTGCAAGGACAGGCCAATCAGCATGAGCAGGAAAACGAGAAAGGAAGAGAACCCCCGAGCCACGCGTAACGTCATCTTGCCCTCCGGACGTTGGCTGCAACCCCCTCCCAATTGACACGGCTCCGCAGAACCTTGTCAATCAGGCACGCGACGGACGTTTCCGGTCCGTCCCGATAGGGCGACGGTAGCGGCCCAGCGTGGCAAATCTGTAACGTTTTGCATCGCATCTGCCACTCGGACGGGCTTACGCCGCCCGAAAAGACTTCCTTCGCCCGCCAAATCCTGACAGTTCGATTGTGGCTCCTTTAAGAGTGCTTGACGGGTTCAGTCGATTTTTAGTTTTAGGAGCTACATTGAGGGCATGTTGAGTGAGGGACCGCGTAAGAAGGGGGGCGGCCTCGACGGCAGGCGGCTTCTGCGCGCCCTGTTGGCTGCATTGATTCTTGCAGGTGCGACGACCGCCGCGACCACTGCCGGGGCCTTCCAGCTGTTCGGCTTCAGGTTCTTTGAATCCGAGAACGAAGATGCCGATATCGTCGACCCGATCCACTACACGGTGACGTTTGAAGTCGCCGGCGGCGATACCGATCTCACGAAGCAGCTTCGTGATGCCTCGGCGATGGTCGCCGACGAAAAACGGCCGGTCTCCGGCTCACTCGGCGTGCTAGCCAAGGCGCGCAGCGAACGCGAACTGCTCGTTTCCGAGCTCTATAGGCGTGCGCGCTATGACGGGGTGGTCAACATCAGCATTGCCGGCACGCCTCTCGACGAACTGCCGCCGGACGCTGAGCTCGGCGCCGGGCCCGTGCCGGTCTCGATCGTCATCGATCCGGGCACCGTGTTCACGCTGGGAGATGTGGTGCTCAAGGGCGATGCCGCCGGTCTTTCTCCGGTCTCCTTCGGTCTGGTGCGCGGCGGCGATGCCAGCTCGGATGCCATCCTGAAAGCCGAGGCGCTGATCGTGCGGACGCTGAAGGAGGAGGGCAGGCCGCTCGCCAAGGTGACGAACCGCGAGATCGTCGCCGACCACGCAACCACGACGCTCGACGTGACCATGACGGTCGAGGCGGGGCCGATCGCCGGCTATGGCGCGACGACGGTCAAGGGCACCGAAGCGATGGACCGCGACTTCACCGCCTACATGGCGGGACTAAAGCGTGGCCAGACCTATTCGCCGGTCGATATCGACGACGCGCGTCAGCGGCTTCTCAATCTCGAGGTTTTCAACAGCGTGGCGGTCAACGAGGCCGATGCTCTCGACGCGAACGGGCAGATCCCGATCAACGTCGCAGTCAGCGAGCGCAAGCGACGCTATTTCGGCATCGGAGCGAGTTATTCGAGCACCGACGGACTGGGCATCGAAGGCTATTGGGGCCACCGCAACCTGTTCGGCCACGCCGAGAAGCTCCTGATCAAGGGCTCCATCAGCCGCATCGGCGAGTCGAGCGACGTTGGCCAGCTGGACTACAACGCCTCCATCATGTTCGAGAAGCCGGGTGTGCTCGGCCCGCCCTCGAAGTTCTTCACGACCATTGCGGCAGTATCGGAACATCCGGATGCCTATGACCGCCAGGCGGTCGGCGGCGAGCTTGGTGTATCGTATGACATAACCAGGAAGCAGTCCGTCTCGGCATCGGCAAAGGTCGAATATTCGAAGATCTCCGACGCCTTCGGCTCTATCGCCCCTAACCGTTATCTTATCTTCAGCACGCCCCTGCAGTATGTCTATGACAACCGGGACAACAAGCTCGACCCGAAGAAAGGCTGGCGAGCCCTGGTGTTCGCGGAGCCGTCCTATGATACGATACACGGGACGGCCTGGCTGAAATTGAGGGGCGAGGCCTCGATCTACCAGTCGCTTGACGCGAACGGCAGATATGTAGGTGCGTTACGCGTCGCGACAGGCTCCATTGTCGGCGTCGACAATGTTACGGATATCCCAGCCGACCGACGCTTCTATGCCGGGGGTGGAGGGTCCGTCAGGGGCTACGCCTATCAGGGCGTCGGCCCGAAGGATGCGAGGGGCCAGCCGACGGGTGGCCTGTCATATGCCGAGGCTTCGGTGGAGATGCGCATGGGCATAACCGACACCATAGGCATCGTGCCTTTCGTCGATGCCGGCACTGTCTCTTTAGAAGAGTATCCCGACTTTGCCGACGTGAAGGTCGGCGCCGGTCTCGGCTTGCGCTACCTGACGCCGTTCGGGCCGCTCCGGCTCGACGCCGCCGTGCCAGTCAACCCCAGTCCCGGCGATCCCTCTTTCGCCATCTATGCCGGCATCGGACAGGCGTTCTGATGGCCATGAGCATCGGGAGAATCCTTCGGCTCTTCGGATTTCTGGTCCTCATCCTGGTCGCGCTCGCGGCAGGCGCGGTCGCGATGCTGACGCTCACCGGCAAGGGCCGCGAGAACCTCGCGGGCCTGATTTCGACCATGGCCTCCACCCCGGAAAGGGGCGTCCAGATATTGGGCATTTCCGGCATCTGGTCGGGGCAGCTGCGCATCGATAGCGTCGTGATCTCCGACCAGGAAGGTGCATGGCTAGCCGCGCGGGGCATCGCGGTGGACTGGTCTCCCCGAGCTCTTTTCTCGAAGCTTTTCAAGGCGGACCTCGTGCATGCCGGCCGCATCGAAATGGCGCGGCTTCCGGCAACTGAACCTACGGCCGGTGCAAGTGCGGGTGAGGGCAGCGCCGGCGGGGGGTTGCCGGTAGAGCTCGATATCGCTCGCCTGGACCTTCCGCAGGTCGTGCTCGGCCCATCGCTCGCCGGCGAGATCGCCGAGATATCGGCCCAAGGATCACTACGGGCGGGTGCGCAACCGCTGATCGTGCATACCGACCTCAATATCGCCCGCCGCGACGGCAGGGAAGGAACGCTGGATGCCAGGATCGACTTCGCGCCAGCCGAGAACAAGCTGGCACTCGACATCCATGGGGCGGAGCCGGCCGGCGGCATCATCGCCAATTTCCTGAGGCTTCCCGGCACTCCACCGGTCGAGATCGCGATCTCGGGAACGGGACCTGCAGCCAATTGGGACCTCACCGGGGCGTTGTCGATCGACGGCCAGGTCGTCACGAAAGTGACAGGCAAGCGGCAGCTCACCGACAAGGGCAATCGCATCGAAGCCAAAGGCGAGGGCAATTTCGCCCGCTTCGTGCCGGAGACGTTCCGTCCACTGATCGGCGAGCAGACGAACTTCGACTTTGCCGGAACGGTCGGAGGAGAAGGCGCCGTCACTATCGAGCGCGCCTCGCTCGACTCGGCCATCCTGTCTGCCAAGGCGCATGGCATTGTCGACCAGGCCGCGGCGAGCGACTTCGTCCTGGAAGTCACGGCGCGCTCGTCGCCGGCATCGCTCACCTTCGGCGAGGGGAAGGGTGCGGTCACCATCACCGTCAAGCAAGCGTCGCTGCACGCCTCTGGGCCTGGCGCAACTCCGGCAATCGATTTGTCTGCAAGTATCGAACGACTGGTCAGCGCCGAGGCCGAGCTGAGCGGCGTGGAAGCCAGATTGCATTCGGACGGGTTCGACATCGCCCGACGCGCCGGTCCGCTGAACATCTCCGCAACCGCGGCGAGCGGAGGAAGCATCAACGAAACGGTCGCGGGCCTGCTCGCCGGCACGCTGAAAGCGAATGTCACAACAACCCTGACGGAAAATGCGGTCCGCATAGATGCCGGGGCAATCGCCACAGGTACCGTCGACGCAATGCTTTCCGGCGACGTATCCCTGGCAGACGGCACGATGAAGCTCGATGTCGCAGCTGATGTGCTGTCCGCCATATTGCCGGCAGCCGCCCGCGCACAGCTTGCCGACAAGGTGAACGTCACGGCTACCCTCAATCGCGACGCGGCCGGGATGATCCGCCTCGATCCGCTCACCGCGAGGTCCGGCAACATAGATGCGGGCGGCAGCATCGCATACGCCATCGATCGGATCGACGCCGATCTCAAGGGCAGCCTCACCGATGTTTCGAAGCTGTCGCCGCAGCTGTCGGGTTCCGCCGACTTCACGCTGCGCGCGACCGGAGCTCCCGCAGCGCCCGACTTTGCCGCGACGGTCACCAGCGGAAAGATTGCGGCCTTGGGCCGCGAGCTCACGGACGTTTCCCTGACGGCGAGCGGAAAGGTGCAGCCCGACAACCCTACTGCGAATGTCGGCCTCAAGGCTACCTTTGCGGGTCAGGCGCTAGCTGCCGAGGGCGTCGTCAAAACCGAGGGCGGACAACACCACATTCAGGGCCTGCTGCTCACCCTTGGCGAAAACAGGATCTCCGGGGACCTGGTCCTCGATGAAGCGCTTCTTCCGCAAGGCTCGCTTTCGCTTGCCCTGTCCGATCTCGGTCCGCTCGCCTCGCTGGCGTCCGAGCAGGTTGCCGGCCAGGTCGACGGAACGCTCCGCTTCCTCAAGGCGGATGGCCTGCCCCAGGTTGCGATCAACGCCAAAGCCGCGTCGATCACACGCGGCGATATTTCGGTGAAAGACGCCGAGTTGACCGGCCTCGTCGCCAATTATGTGGCGGCGCCGGCCGTCTCAGGCAAGGTGAGGGCGGTATCGGTCAGTTCGGGCGCGACGACGGTACGCAATGTCGATCTCTCGCTTGCTCGTGCCGATAGCTGGACGAGCTTTTCCGGCGGCGCCATCGTCAACAACATCGAGGCCCAGGCTAGGGGACGGCTGGCCGTGTCGGACGGTACCGCGACCGTCGAGCTCGCCTCCGCCTCCGCGAATGGCAGCGGCCTCAACGGCACACTCCCCAATACGACCGTCACGGTAAGAAGTGCCGCGGCTGGTTCTGCCGGCGGGCCTGAGCTGGCCATGGACATGGCGGGCGAGACGCCGGCACTGCTGACCTTTGGCGAAGGCCCCGGCCAAGTCAAAATCATCGTCAAGAGAGTAACGCTTCACGCCTCTGGTCCGGCCAATGCGCAGATCGTCGATGGATCGGCTAGCCTCGAGAAGGTGATCACGTCTCAAGCCGAGCTCAGCGGCGTCGAGGCAAAGCTGCATTCAGATCGGTTCGATCTTGCCAACCGGTCGGGGCCGGTGACGGTCTCCGC
Organism: Mesorhizobium sp. BAC0120; assembly: GCF_033542235.1. Classification (NCBI taxonomy): domain Bacteria; kingdom Pseudomonadati; phylum Pseudomonadota; class Alphaproteobacteria; order Hyphomicrobiales; family Phyllobacteriaceae; genus Mesorhizobium; species Mesorhizobium sp. BAC0120. The sequence continues at coordinate 15,095 of NZ_JAWRCU010000025.1, forward strand.
CACCGCCGAGAGCGGCGGCAGCGCAAATGAGACGATCGCTGGATTGCTGGCCGGCATGCTCAAGCTCGACGCCACGGCAATGCTCTCGAAGGACAGCATCCATATCGAGCAGGGCATCTTTGCCAGCGATAGCGTGAATGCTGCGGTCTCCGGCGATGCGTCGCTTGCCGACGGCTCGCTGCGGCTCGATGTGAAGGGAGATCTCCTTTCGGCGTTGTTGCCTGCTGCGGCGCGGCCTGCGCTCGACAGGCAGGTATCGGTGACCGCGACCGTGAGCCGCGATGCCGCCGGCCTGCTTCGCGTCGATCCGGTCAATGTTGCCTCAGGCGCCTTCAACACGGCGGGCACTATTTCCTATGCGCCCGATGCGCTCGACGTTAAGCTGCGCGGCGGCTTCGCCGACGTCTCGAAGCTGTCGCCCAACGCCGCAGGCTCCATCGGCTTCGAGGTCAGCGCGACCGGCGCTCCGGCTGCACCTGATATCGTGGCGACCATTTCCAGCGACAAATTCACAGCCGCAGGGCGCGACATCACCGGGCTCGTGTTCTCGGCGAGCGGCAGGGCCGACCTCGCCAACCCCGCCGCCAATGTTACGATCAAAGGAAATGTCGCGGGCCAACCGCTTGCGGGTGCAGCGGCGTTGAAGACTGCAAACGGCGAGCGCCGCATCGACGGGCTTTCGCTCACGCTCGGCAGCAACAAGATATCCGGTGATCTCGCGCTTGACGAAGCTTTCGTGCCGGAAGGCGCGCTTGCCTTCACGCTCCCAGACATCGGACCTCTGGCAGCGCTGGCATTCGAGCAGGCAAGCGGCGCGGTCAACGGGACAGTGCGCTTCACCAAGGCGGACCGCATCCCGCAGGTTGCCGTCGATGCGAAGGCCGCATCGATCGTGCGCGGCGACCTGTCGGTCAATAATGCCGAGGTGAATGCACTGGTTGCAAACTACATGGTTGCACCGGCCGTGTCGGGGAAGGTGAGGGCCGCTTCGGTCGTTTCCGGCGGGACTTCCGTTCGGAATGTCGACGTGTCGCTGACGCGCGACGGCAACTGGACCGGCTTTGACGGTGGCGCAACCGTCAACGACATCGCAGCGAAAGCAGCCGGGCGGGTCGCGATTGCCGGTGGAGCCACGACCGTGGAGCTCGCTTCGGGCTCGGCCAATACGCGCGGCATCACCGCAACGCTCGCTCGCCCGACAACGGTGGCGGTCAAGGGCGGCGGCGTCACGCTCGATCATGCGACGCTTGGCGTCGGCGGCGGCACGATCGACGTCACCGGAACCGCAGCGCAGACGCTCAATCTGGACGTGAGGATCAACGCGGTCCCGGCGAACATCGTCAATGCCTTCGCGCCGGGGGTGAATGCAGCGGGCACGATCTCGGGCACTGCCCGAATCTCCGGCGCTGCCGCCAATCCGAACATTGACTATCAGCTCGAATGGAAGGGCGCGCAGACGACACAGACGCGCGATGCCGGCTTCGGCGCGATGAATGTCGCCTCGTCGGGGACCTTCTCTTCGGGCATAGTGAAGTTCACCGCCGATCTCGGCGATGCCGCAGGTCTCCGTTTGCGGGGCAGCGGCTCGGTCGAAACAGGCGGGCGCCGGGCGCTGTCGCTCGACGCCTCCGGGCAGGTGCCGTTCGGTTTCCTGACGAGGCGGCTCGCCGAGCAGGGCCTCGCGCTGTCGGGCACGTCGAATGTGAGCCTCAATATTCGCGGCTCGACGAGCGCACCGGTCATCGGTGGCACGATCACGACCAGCGGCTCCCGTCTCGTCGACGCCCGCTCCGGCCTCGCGATCAACAACATCAACGCCGATATCGGGCTCGCCAACAGCGTCGCGACCATCCGGCGTTTGGACGGGAAGCTGTCGAGCGGCGGCTCGCTCAGCGCCTCGGGGACCGTCACCATCGACGCTGCGAGAGGTTTTCCGGCCGACGTTGCTGCCAGGATCGTCGAGGCGCGCTACACGGATGGCCGCCTCGTCACTGCCAATCTCGGCGGCGATTTGAGCCTGAAAGGGCCGCTAACGGGGCAGCCGCTGCTCTCCGGCACGATCAATCTCGCCAGGACGGTGATCACCGTTCCCGAGCGGCTGCCCGGCTCCGCCGCGGCATTGGGCGTGCAGCATAGAAATGCGCCGGCCGCCGTGCGTGAGCAGAGCGCTGCAATCCAACCGGCGAGCGCATCGGGCAGCTCGGCCAGCGGGTTGACACTCGATCTCACGATCAATGCACCACAGGAAATATTCGTACGCGGACGCGGGCTGGATGCCGAGCTCGGCGGATCGATCAAGCTGACAGGGCCTCTCTCGGCACCGCGTGCAATAGGCGAGTTCACGCTGCGGCGCGGGCGACTGACGGTGCTGGCCAGGCGGCTGACCTTCACGCGAGGGACGGTTGGCTTCTCCGGCTCTCTTATTCCAACACTCGACTTTGCAGCGGACTCGACCGTGTCCGACACCACGGTGACGGTCACCGTCACCGGACTTGCGAACGACCCCAAGTTCAACTTCAGCTCCAGCCCCGCGCTGCCGCAGGACGAGGTGCTGGCGCGCCTGATCTTCGGGCGCTCCATGTCCAACCTGTCGCCGTTGCAAATCGCTCAGCTTGCCGACGCGGCGGCGCAGCTCGCCGGCGGCGGCGGGTCGGGCTCGCTGCTCAACACGTTGCGCAGCAAAGCCGGCATCGACGACCTGGACATCACCACGGATGCGCAGGGAAGGGCCGCCGTTTCAGCCGGCAAATACCTCAACGAACGGACCTATGTCACGATCCAGAAGGGCGAGAAGCCCGGTTCGGGCAAAGCAACGATCGACCTCAATGTGGGGCGTGGCGTCAAGCTGCGCGGCGAGGCAGCAGAGGACGGCAGTGCCAGGGGCGGCATCTTCTACGAACGGGAATATTGAACCATGACAATCTGGTCCGATCGCCCGCCCGTGTTGGCGCTATGCGATTTGAGAGGCGAGTGCTGAAATCATAGGTGGCGAAAATTTGTCCGGAACGCGGCGCGATTATTAAAAATGCGCCAAGATTGTCGCATTCCGGCATACCGTCACTCATTCAAAATTGCAGACTTGCACCGGGGTTCTCTCCCCCGCCGGCTTTGACACGGCGGCCAGGATGGGGAATGGTAACGGCACAAAGCCAAAAAAATGGGAGTAGGTCATGCAGTTCTATAAAAGCAATGGGGATCGTGTTCCCGATCACATTCTGAAGATGGCGGATGACGCCAAGGCGGGGAAGATCGACCGCCGCGAATTTCTCGCTCTGGCAACCACGTTCGGCGCATCGACGGCGATGGCCTACGGCATGCTGGGGATCGCCGATCCGACGCCGGCGCGGGCTGAGGATCAGCCGAAGAAGGGCGGCGTGATTCATGTCGGCATGTCCGTCAAGGATCCGAAGGATCCCCGCACCGCCGACTGGTCCGAGATTTCCAACGCATCGCGCCAGGCGCTCGAGCCGCTGGTGAAGTATACCCGGCAGTATACTTTCGAGCCCTATCTGATCGAGAGCTGGGAGATCAACGACGACGCCACCCAATACACGTTGCACGTGCGGCCGGGGGTGGAGTGGAACAATGGCGACAAGTTCACCGCCGATGACGTGATCTATAATTTCACGCGCTGGGCGGACAAGAGTGTGGCGGGCAATTCGATGCCGGGCCGCCTCGGTTCGCTGGTCGACGAAAAAACCGGCAAGTTGCGCGAAGGCTCGGTCACCAAGGTCGACGACATGACGGTGAAGCTTTCGCTGACCAGTCCCGACATCGCGATCATCGCCAACCTGACCGACTATCCGGCGCTCGTCGTCCACCGCTCCTTCGACGAGAAGGGGGCAACCTTCGACAAATGTCCGATCGGCACCGGCGCATTCGAGCTGGTTTCATATGATGTCGGCCAGAAGGTCGTCTTCAAGCGTCGCGAGACGGGCAAGTGGTGGCAGGGCGACGTCTATCTCGATGGCGTCGAGTTCATCGACTACGGCACGGACCCGGCGGCACTCGTATCGGCATTCGAATCCGGCGAGATTCAGACCAACCACGAGACCACGGCCGACTACGTCAAGATCATCGAGGATGTCGGAGCTCCGCCCTCCGAATCCGTGACGGCGGCGACTGTCGTTTCGCGCTTCAACGTCAACAACAAGCCTTATGACAACGAGAAGGTTCGGCAGGCGCTTTGCCTGGCGGTTGACAACGCCACGGTGCTGCAACTCGGCTACGGCAATGCCGGAACCGTCGCCGAGAACCATCACGTCTGCCCGATCCATCCGGAATATGTCGAGCTGCCCAAGCTGCAGCGCGACCCCGCCAAGGCCAAGCAGTTGCTCGAGGAAGCCGGCGCGCTGGACTTCGAGCATGAGCTGATCAGCAATGACGAGGACTATCACAAGAACACCACCGATGCGATCGCCGCGCAGCTGCGCGACGCCGGCATCAAGGTCAAGCGCACGGTTCTGCCCGGCTCGACCTTCTGGAATGACTGGACCAAGTACCCCTTCTCGGAAACGAACTGGAACATGCGCCCGCTGGGCATCCAGGTGATCGCGATCGCCTACCGTACCGGCGAGGCGTGGAACGAAACGGCCTATGCCAATCCGGAGTTCGACAAGAAGGTCAACGAAGCCCTGGCCATCGCCGACGCTGAGAAGCGCAAGGTGGTGATGAAGGACATCGAGCAGATCCTTCAGAACTCGGGCATCATCATCCAGCCCTACTGGCGCAAGCTCTACATCAATATCAAGCCAGAGGTTAAGAACCACGCCATGCATCCGACCTATGAGTACGAGTTTGGCAAGGTCTGGCTCGATCAGGCGTGATCGAGCAATCACGCGGGGAGGGCTCCGAGCCCTCCCCAATCAATCGGCATGGGTAGCATGTCGGCCCGGCTGAGGAGGCCGGGTATGTGGGAGTCTTGTCGCCATTAGACAGGATCGTCGCATCATCTGACCCCAACCCCGGCTGGCAGGGGGGCCAAAATGATTCTTTTCGTCGCGCGCCGCCTGGGCACCATGCTCCTGACGATGCTGTGCCTGACCATCGTCGTCTTCTTTCTGGTCAATCTCGATCCGAATCTGAAGAAGCTTGCGATCAGTCAGACGGAGATGCATGCGACTTCAGATCAGCTGGAGAACTGGCTGGCCGAGCACGGCTATCGGCAGAACTTTTTCGTGCGCTACGGTCAGTGGCTCGGCGTCCTGCAAAAGGTGCCGACCGTCGACAGCGCCACCGGCAAGCCGGCCCGACGCTTCAACTTCTGCAACGAGCCGATCGAGCCGAGCTATTCCGGCGTATTGCAGGGCAATTTCGGTTGCTCGACCAAGTTCAAGACCACCGTTGCCGCCAAGCTTTTCCCCGGTCTCGCGGCAACCGGGATGCTGATGTTCTGGGTGCTGGTGGTGATGATCCCGATCGCGTTGCTGATCGGTATCCTGGCCGGAATGCGCGAAGGCTCGCGTACCGATCGCAGCCTGTCGGTGGCCTCGATCGTGACCACCGCCACCCCGGAATACGTTTCCGGCGTCATTTTCACCGTGATCTTCGCGTCCTGGCTCGGCTGGCTGAACGGATCGGCCGCATCTGCCAGCCAGGGGCTCACCTTCTACAATTTCACGCTGCCGGTCATGACGCTCGCGATCTACGGGACCGGCTATATCGCGCGCATGACCAGAGCCTCGATGGTCGAGGTGATGACCCAGCAATATATCCGCACGGCGCGGTTGAAGGGATTGAGCTTCCGCAACGTGGTGATGAAGCATGCTCTGCGAAACGCGCTGATTGCACCCTTCACCGTCATCATGCTGCAGTTCCCCTGGCTGCTGACGGGGGTGGTCATTGTCGAGGTGATGTTCCGCTACCAGGGCTTCGGCTACACGCTGGTCGAGGCGGCGGGCAACAATGACATCGATCTTCTGCTGGGCTGTTCGCTGGTCTCGGTCTTCATCGTCCTGATCACGCAGCTCATTTCCGACGTGGGTTATGCATATCTCAACCCGCGTATCAGGGTCCAATAGGGAGCGGAGCGCCGATGCAACTCGAATATGTCGGTGCCTTGAACATCGTCATCGGTGTTCTCCAGCGCTTCTGGCCGGTCTGGGTGGCGCTGCTCGTGGTCATGGTGCCGAGCTTCATCTACAGGAAACGGCTCGGTCTCTACGGTGAGCTCTACGATAACGGCGTCGGCATCGCCGGCGTATTCATCTGCCTGTTCTGGCTGTTCACGGCGATTTTCGCCGCAAGCATCGCGCCGTTCAACCCGCTCGAACAGTATGTGGTGATGAAGGATGCGGCGGTTGGCGCGATCGAGCCCAGTTCCGGAAAGGTGTTTCTGTTCGGCGCGGACAAGCTTGCCAGGGACGTCTTCAGCCGCATGGTCTATGGCAGCCAGATTGTGCTGATCATCGCCCCGACCGCAACTGCCTTCGCGCTGATGGTGGGCGCAACACTCGGCCTCCCTGCTGGCTATTACGGGGGCAAGATCGACACGGTGCTGTCGTTCCTCGCAAATCTGGTGCTCGCTTTCCCGGTGATCCTGCTGTTTTACCTGCTGGTCACGCCCGGCATCATGGATACGCCGATCCCCTATGCGATGGCCGGGCTGTTCTTCCTGTTCCCGATCATCTTTTTCTTCGCGCTGTTCTGGACACGCTTCCGCAAGCGGCCGCGGCTGCTCGTCATCCAGCTTGCGTTGACGCTCATCATCGGTGGATGGGTCTATGCCGGGCTGGTGTTCGATGCCGACCCGCTGCACATCATCCACATCGACCCGAACCAGCTCAACATCTTCGTGGCAGTGGTGTTTGCGTCGAGCCCGGGCGTGTTCCGTATCGTGCGCGGGCTCACCATGGACATCAAGACGCGCGACTACGTTGCCGCGGCCCAGACCCGCGGCGAAAGCCCCTGGTACATCATGCTTTGGGAAATCCTTCCCAACGCGCGCGGGCCGCTCATCGTCGATGCCTGTCTGCGCATCGGCTACACCACGATCCTGCTCGGCACGCTGGGCTATTTCGGGCTGGGGTTGGCGCCTGAAAGCCCCGACTGGGGCACGTCGATCAAGGACGCCAGCCGGCTGCTCCGTCAGTTCATCCATCCGGCGCTGCCCCCGACCATCGCGCTGATGTCCTTCGTGCTCGGGCTCAACCTGCTTGCCGACGCATTGCGCGAACAGTCCCTCAAGGATTGACGGAGGCTCCAATGAACGAAGCTGTAAGGGACCCGCAAGCGCCTATCCTCGAGATCGAGAACTTGTCCATCTCGTTCTTCACCAAGCGCGGCGAGATACCGGCCGTCATGGATTTTTCCTGCATGGTGATGCCTGGCGAGGCGATGGGCATCGTCGGCGAGTCCGGCTGCGGCAAGTCGACCGTCTCGCTCGGCATCATGCGCGACCTCTCCAATGTCGGCAAAATCGTCGGCGGCCGAATCAAGTTCAAAGGCAAGGATATGGGCGAGATGACCGAGGAGGAGCTGCGCTCCATCCGCGGCAACGAGATCGCCATGGTCTACCAGGAACCTATGGCGAGCCTGAACCCTGCCATGAAGATCGGTCAGCAGCTCATGGAAGTGCCGATCCTGCACGACAAGGTCTCGAAGGAAGAAGCCTACAAGCGGGCGCTTGAAATGGTGCGCGCGGTGCGGCTCCCTGATCCGGAGCGCATGATGCGTTCCTACCCGCACCAGCTTTCCGGCGGTCAGCAGCAACGCATCGTGATCGCCATGGCGCTGCTTTCCAAGCCGGCGCTGCTCCTGCTCGACGAACCTACCACTGCGCTCGATGTCACCGTGGAAGCCGGCATTGTCGAGTTGGTAAAGGGTCTCGGCAAGCAGTTCGGCACGTCGATGATCTTCGTGTCGCACAATCTCGGCCTGATCCTCGAGACATGCGATCGCATCACGGTGATGTATTCCGGCGAGGCGGTCGAGACCGGCTCGGTCAAGGATGTGTTCGATCGCATGCGGCATCCCTACACGCAGGGCCTGTTCCGCTCGATCCCGCTGCCCGGCGCGGACAAGAACAAACGGCCGCTGATCTCCATTCCGGGTCAGCTGCCGCTGCCGCACGAGCGGCCGAAGGGCTGCAATTTCGGGCCGCGCTGCCAGCACTTCGTCGAAGGGCTGTGCAATGCCGACGAGATCCCGATGATCCCCGTCGAAGGCCATGACAATCACTACAGCCGCTGCGTGCGCTTCAACGAGATCGACTGGGGCCAGCTTCCGCCGAATGCCGAGGCAAAGCGTGAGCCGGTGAAGCCGGGCGCGCCGATGCTCAAGGTAGACGACCTCAGGAAATACTACAAAGTCTCGGCCAACGAGATCTTCGGCGGCGGCGAAGGCCGGGTCGTCAAGGCCAATGAGGCGATCAGCTTCGAGGCGCGCGAATCCGAGACCATTGCCATCGTCGGCGAGTCCGGCTGCGGCAAGTCCACCCTGGCCAAGGTATTGATGGGCTTGGAAACCGCGAGCGCCGGGAATGTGAGGCTCGGCAACAGCGATATCCAGTCGACGCCCATCGAGATGCGCGACGTTGAGACCGTCTCGTCGATCCAGATGGTGTTCCAGAACCCGTTCGACACGCTCAATCCCAGCCATAGCGTCGGCTCGCAGATCGTCCGCACGCTGGAGAAGTTCGGCGTCGGCAATACGAGCGCGGAGCGTCGGCAGCGCATGCTGGAACTGCTCGATCTGGTCAAGCTGCCGAGGGCGTTCGAGAGCCGCATGCCGCGCCAGCTCTCGGGCGGGCAGAAGCAGCGGATCGGCGTCGCCCGTGCGTTCGCCGGTCAGGCCAAGGTCGTGGTGGCCGACGAGCCGGTCTCCGCGCTGGACGTTTCGGTCCAGGCGGCCGTCACCGAGCTGTTGATGGACATCCAGCGCAAGAACAAGACCACGATGCTGTTCATCAGCCACGATCTTTCGGTGGTGCGCTACATCGCCGATCGTGTGATCGTCATGTATCTCGGGCACATCGTCGAGCAGGGCACGACCGACCAGATATTCTCGCCGCCATATCATCCCTACACGGAGGCGCTGCTGTCGGCGATCCCGATCGCCGACACGAGCGTGGTGAAGAAGCATATCGTGCTCGAGGGCGACATCCCGTCGGCGATGAACCCGCCGTCGGGCTGCCCGTTCCAGACTCGCTGCCGCTACAAGCATCTGGTGCCCGATAACAAATGCGAGACTGAGCTGCCGCCCAACCGCGATCTCGGCAACGGCCACCGCAGCCTGTGCTGGCTTCCCGACGACGTGCTGGCGAAAATGGAGCCTGTCATCAAGCTCGCGCAGGATGATGATGAGCCGAGCCACGGCACGCCCGGCGCCGGGCCCGGCTTTGTCGGCGAGCCCCCGCGGCGACCACACGGCAAGACCGCATCGCCGGAAGCCGACGAGAAGAGCAGGGCAGAAGACACGGGAACGGTTGCCCAATTGCGCCGCGAGGTTGTCCTTCCAGAGCGGTCGATAGCTCGGCCGACGGTCGAGGAGAAAGACAGCGATATGCGGCAGGGCGAGAACAAGGCAGAGGAATAGGGTTTAGGAAAAACGACGTTAGTGTTCGCTTTACCGAAACTCTAATCTCCGAAGTGACGCCGGACCTAAATAATCGCCCGCCAGTGTCGGAAAACTGACAGAACTCGAGGGCCGTCGGCTTATCCATGCCGCGATGGGCACGGAGAGACGAAGGCGAAGCGCCGAACGGGCGCATATGCGGGGAGGCTCGGCGATCCCGCAGCTGCCGCAGCGCCGCGTGCGCAACCCGTATCCGCCGATGGAGCTGCTCTCGGCGGACCAGGTCGAGGCGATCCACGAAGCCTCGATGCATATTCTTGAAAATTTCGGCATCGAGGTGATGAGCGCGCGCGCGCTCGCGTTGTTCGAGAAGGCTGGGGCGACAATCGACCGAGCCTCGATGAACGTGCGCATCGACCGTGGCATGGTCGAGGAGGCGCTGAGGACCGCGCCGTCGGCCTTCCGTCTGACGCCGCGCAATGCCGACCGCGCGGTCCATCTCGGGGGCGATACGATCAATTTCACGCTGGTCGCCGGCCCACCCAATGTCCATGACATGAAGCGTGGACGGCGTGCCGGAAACTTGCGCGATTATCAGGACCTCGTGCGGCTCGCGCAGCACTTCAACTCGATCACCATGCTCGGCAACCAGGTCTGCGCGCCGATCGAGCTGCCGGCCGGCACTCGCCATCTGGACACTTACCTTGCCAATCTGACACTGACCGACAAGAGCTTCCACGTCACCGCGATCGGTCGGGGCAGGGCGCTCGACGGTATTGCGATGATGGCGATCGCGCGCGGGCTCACCCTCGAGCAAATGCGCGGCGACCCCGCTGTCACCACTGTCATTTCGGTCAACTCGCCGCGCCGCTTCGACGAGGCCATGGCCGAGGGCCTCATGACGATGAGCGAGTTCGGCCAGTCGGTCTGCGTCACGCCCTTCACCCTGATGGGCGCGATGAGCCCGGTGACGCTCGCCGGCGCGCTCGCCCAGCAGAATGCCGAGGCGCTGTTCGGTGTGGCGCTCACCCAACTCGTCCGCCCCGGCGCGCCGGTGCTCTATGGCGCCTTCACGTCCAATGTCGACATGCGATCCGGCGCGCCGGCGTTTGGGACGCCGGAGAACACCAAGGCCAACGTCGCGTCGGGACAGCTCGCGCGACGCTACAACCTGCCTTACCGCACGACGCCGGGCTCGGCCTCCAACGCGGCCGATGCGCAGGGCGCCTACGAGACCATGATGGCGCTCTGGGGCGCGGTGCTCGGCCATGGCAACCTCGTCTATCACGCCGCCGGCTGGCAGGAAGGTGGCCTCACCGCCTCCTTCGAGAAGCTCATCATCGATGTCGAGCTCATCCAGCATATGATGGAGTTCCTTAAGCCGATCGAGGTGAACGAGGCGGAGCTTGCGCTCGACGCGCTCGGCCGCGTGCCGACCGGCGGTCACTTCTTCGGCGAGCCGCACACGCTCGCGCGCTACTCGACCGCCTTCTACCAGCCGCTGCTCTCCACCTGGCAGAACTACGAAGCCTGGCAGGAAGCCGGCGGGCTCGATGCGACGCAGCGCGCGACCAGGCTCTGGAAGAAAGCGCTCGAGGAATACCAGCAGCCGGCCATGGAGGAGGGCGTGCGCGAGGCGCTCGAGGCCTATGTGGCCAGGCGCAAGGAAGAGATAGGGGATGGGGATCCGTGAGGGGAACTGTTCGCCAGCCATGTCACGTGGGCACTCTACGTCGCCCCCCTCTGGCCTGCCGGCCATCTCCCCCACAAGGGGGGAGATTGGACTGCCGCGATGATTTCGCCAACCTGCAGCGTTGGCGATTGGCGGAACCGAAGATGACAGCCGATCTCCCCCCTTGTGGGGGAGATGTCCGGCAGGACAGAGGGGGGCGCGAAAGGGCGAGACCTCACAATCAGATTTACCCCTCTCTCACTCTTCCAACCCACTGACACAACAACGAGAACATTCATGAAATCGCATGCGCAGGTCGTGGTCATTGGCGGTGGCGTGGTCGGCTGCTCGGTGCTGTTCCATCTCGCCAGGCATGGCTGGACTGATGTGGTGCTTGTGGAGCGCGACGAGCTGACCTCCGGATCGACCTGGCATGCGGCGGGAGGTATGCACACGATCAATGGCGATCCGAACGTCGCCAAGCTGCAGAAATATACGATCGAGCTCTACAAGGAGATCGAAGCGCTGTCCGGCCAGGCGACCGGGGTGCATGTCACCGGCGGCGTGCTGCTCGCGGCCACGAAAGCGCGCATGGACTGGCTGCGCGGCGTCGTCGCCAAGGGCCGCTATCTCGGCCTCGACCTCGAGGAGATATCGGCTGAGGAGGCGGCGAGATTGATGCCGCTCCTCGATCCCAAGCAGTTCGTCGGCGCGGTGCGCAACAGCGAGGACGGTCACCTCGATCCGTCGGGCGTGACGCATGCCTACGCAAAGGCGGCACGCACGCTCGGCGCGGAGGTCTACCGCTTCACCAAGGTCGAAGACCTCGTGCGTCGGCAGGACGGCCTGTGGCGCGTCATCACCAACAAGGGCGAGATCGTCGCCGAGCACGTCGTCAATGCCGGGGGGCTGTGGGCACGCGAGGTGGGCCGCATGGTCGGCCTCGAGCTGCCGGTGCTTGCTATGGAGCACATGTATCTCATCACCGAGGACATGCCGGAGGTAGCCGAATGGAATGCCAGAACCGGCACCGAGGTCATCCATGCGGTCGATTTCGACGGCGAGCTCTATCTGCGCCAGGAGCGCGGCGGCATGCTGATGGGCACATATGAGAAGGCCAACAAGCCATGGTCCGAACATTCCACGCCGTGGAATTTCGGCCACGAGCTCCTGGAGCCGGATATCGACCGCATCGCGCCGTCGCTGGAGGTGGGCTTCCGCCACTTCCCGGCCTTCCAGAGCACCGGCATCAGGAAGATCATCAACGGGCCCTTCACCTTCGCGCCGGACGGCAACCCGCTGGTCGGGCCGGTGCGCGGGCTGCCGGGCTTCTGGGTCGCATGCGGCGTCATGGCGGGCTTCAGCCAGGGTGGCGGCGTGGGGCTCGCGCTCGCCAACTGGATGATCAATGCCGACCCGGGCGCCGACATCTGGGCCATGGACGTGGCGCGTTACGGCGACTGGGCGTCCATGGCCTACACGAATGCCAAGGTACGCGAGAACTATTCGCGCCGCTTCTCGATCCGCTTTCCGAACGAAGAACTGCCCGCCGGCCGGCCACTTCGGACCACGCCGATCTACGACCTGCTGTCGGCCAGGGGCGCGCAATGGGGCGTCGCCTACGGATTGGAAGTGCCGCTGTGGTTCGCGCCCGGAGGCGTAAAGGACGAGTTCTCCTGGCGGCGCTCGACGGATTTCGGGCACGTCGCGCAAGAGGTGGGGACCGTGCGTGAACGCGTCGGTCTCATGGAGATTTCAAGCTTTGCGAAATATCGCATTGCGGGTGACGGCGCTGCGGCCTGGCTCGACAGGATGCTCGCCTGCAAATTGCCGCGACCCGGCCGCATGGCGCTTGCCCCGATGCTCAAGGAGGACGGCAAGCTGATCGGCGATTTCACGCTTGCCAATCTTGGCGTCGACGAGAAGCAGACCGAGTGGTTCATCTTCGGATCAGGTGTCGCCGAGCAGTACCACATGCGCTGGTTCGAGAAGCACCTGCCGAGGGACGGCTCAGTCGGCATAGAGGCGTTTGGGCTTTCGCGGGTCGGCCTGGCGCTCGCCGGACCGAAGGCCCGCGACGTCCTGGCGAAGGTAACGCGCGCGGATCTCACGAACGCGGCCTTCCCGTTCATGGCGGTCGAGAGAATGGATATCGGCATGGCGCCCTGTATTGTCGGGCGGATCAGCTATACCGGCGACCTCGGCTACGAAATCTGGATGGCGCCAGAGTACCAGCGCCACGTGTTCGAGACTCTGATGAATGCAGGCGAGGAATTCGGCATCGGCCTTTTCGGGTCCCGGGCCTTGAATTCGCTGCGGCTGGAGAAGAACTACGGCTCCTGGGCTCGCGAATACCGGCCGATCTACGGTCCGTTGGAAGCCGGGCTCGATCGCTTCGTCGCCTATGGGAAGCCAGCCGATTTCGTCGGCAAGGAAGCCGCGCTCAGGGAGCGCGAGCAGGGCGGCAGACTGCGCCTGCGTGCCTTTATCATCGAAGCCGAAGACGCCGACGTGATCGGCGACGAGCCGATCTGGTTCAAGGGTGAGGTGCGGGGGTGGATTACCTCCGGCGGCTATGCACACAACGCGAGGCTTTCGATGGCGATGGGCTATGTACCCAAGGACATCGCCGACGAGACGAATGGCTTTGAGATCGAGTTGCTCGGCAAACGCCTCGCCGCACGTATCCAGCCGGCGCCGCTGTTCGACGCCAATCTCGAGAGAATGCGCGGGTGATGGGCCGCTTACGCCCGAGATGTACAATCTAGCTTACGGTCTTTGCTCGGGGACTTTTCGAGGGTTTTGACAGTCGGCCGAGAAGGGCCGGCTCTGTCGGTCCTTGAGCCAAGCTACCGGCAGTCCTTCAGCTGTCCCGCATATCGCTGCGCCATCTCGTGAGTGGCCCGAGCGTATTTCTGTACCCCGGCATCCTTCTTCCAGTCGCCGCGCCCGTAAGCGCCCCAGCCCATATAATAGGCGAGATAGAGCCGGTAAGCGTCGTCCGGCGCAACGCCGTATTTGTCGACGGTCTTCGAATGGTACCAGCCGACAAAATCGACGGCGTCGGCAAAGTTCGAGCGCCTCGCTCCCCAATTTCCGCTTTCGAGCTTGTACTGCGCCCATGTGCCGTCGAGCGCTTGCGAAAAGCCATAGGCACTGGAAGGGCGCTTCCACGGAATGAAGCCGAGCAGCTTGGTTCGCGGGGGCTTGGCATGTGGCTTGAAGCCGGACTCCTTGCGAACGGTCGCCATCAGGACAGGAACCGTAATCCCGTACTTGCGCTCGGTGCGTTCGGCGGCGGTCTGCCAGTTGTTGAAGAAGCTGTCCCGCTGGTCGAACACGGAACATATGTCATTGATGTGGTCCGGTGCCGAGGCGCAGGCGGAGAGCGCCAGCAACACAAAGGAACATACAATTCGACTAAAATGCCACCTACTCATGACGCGGCATCTACGCGAAAACATCTAAGGGAATCTTGCCGCGCTCCTTAACCTGTGCGGCGAAGCCCGTGCGGGCCGGGCTCGAAGCTTCGGTGGGAAGGAACGGCTCCGCCGCAACCGAGTTACAATCCTGCTACTGCGAGACCGCAGCAGCTCCGCGAAGAAAGGCTTGACCGATGTTTCAGGTCCTGCAAATCGTCGCTGTTCTTCTCGTTGCAATTGCGATGGCGCTGTCTCTGGCGCATGCGCTCGAATATCCGGGCAAGCTGCGGCTGACCAAGCAAGAGTATCTGGCGGTCCAGCCTATCTACTATCCGGGCTTCACCTTCGGAGGCGCTGCCGAGCCGCTCGGCATCATCGCGCTGATCATGCTGACCTTCACGACTTCCGCCGCGACGCCGTTCTGGCTGACGGCAGCGGCGCTGATCGCGTTAATCGCAGCGCACGCCGTCTATTGGGTGATGACCCACCCGGTGAACAATTTCTGGCTCCGGGATTTCGAGCTCAAAGGAGCGAGCGGCGTGTTCTTCAGGTCGGATCCTTTGCGGCGCATCAGCGAAGGAGGTGCGCCGCCCGATTGGATTGTCTATCGCGACCGCTGGGAGCGCTCGCACATCATCCGCGCTGTCCTGTCGTTCCTCAGCCTCGTCCTGCTTGTGATCGCGACCGTGTCATCTTGATTGGCGCGTTTGCGCTCGGATGCCGAAGTCATATGGATGGCGACGAGGCGTCCATTGAATCATGATATCTTTAGTCAAGTATCGCAATTCTTTGGTTCCAGGTTTCAAAATTTGACCGATTGATAAAAATTCAATCTGTGCTAGCCTTCTCCCAAAACAAATAATGGGGAATTGCATGGCCTCGGGTCAGTTCAAGGAAGGCATAGCCGCAGGTCGGCTGTCGCCAGCCGAGTATGCAGAGAATTTCTCGGACCTTCACCCGCCGCTTGATAATCACGAGGCGCTGGTCGAAGCCGATCGCTGCTACTTCTGCTATGACGCGCCATGCATGAATGCGTGTCCGACGTCGATCGACATTCCGCTCTTCATCCGCGAGATCGCGACCGGCAACCCGCTGGGCTCGGCCAAGACGATCTTCGACCAGAACATACTGGGCGGCATGTGCGCCCGAGTCTGCCCGACCGAGACGCTATGCGAAGAGGTCTGCGTGCGCGAAGTGGCGGAAGGCAAGCCAGTGCAGATCGGCCGCCTGCAGCGCTACGCGACCGACATCGCGATGCGGCAGGGCAAGCAATTCTACAAGCGCGCCGCCCCGACGGGCAAGAAAATCGCGGTGGTTGGCGCGGGGCCGGCTGGCCTTGCCGCTGCACATCGGCTCGCGCGCTACGGCCATGACGTGACCATTTTCGAGGCGCGGCCCAAGTCCGGCGGCCTCAACGAATACGGCATCGCGGCCTACAAGAGCGTCAATGATTTCGCGCAGGCCGAAGTCGACTATGTCACCGCGATAGGCGGCATCACGATCGAGAACGGCAAGGCGCTTGGGCGTGACGTCCATCTCGCCGAGCTGACGGCGCAATACGACGCCGTCTTCCTGGGACTGGGCCTTGCCGGCGTCAACGCGCTCAGAGCTGACGGCGAGGACGCCAAGGGCGTCGACAATGCCGTCGATTTCATCGCCGAGCTTCGGCAAGCTGCAGATCTGGCTGAGCTGCCTGTCGGCCGGCGCGTCGTCGTCATCGGCGGCGGCATGACGGCGATCGATGCCGCCGTGCAGTCGAAGCTGCTCGGCGCCGAGGAGGTGACGATCTGCTACCGCCGCGGCCAGGAGCACATGAACGCGTCGGACTACGAGCAGGAACTGGCTAACGTCAACGGCGTCGTCATTCGCCACTGGCTGCAGCCGAAACGGGTCGTTGCCGCGAATGGCAAGGTCACCGGCATCGAGATGGAATACACATCCGTGAAGCACGGCAAGCTTGCCGGCACGGGCGAAACGGTCATGCTTGCCGCCGATCAGGTGTTCAAGGCGATTGGCCAGGCCTTCGAGGGCGCTGCGCTCAACGGCAGCGGCGCAGCGATCGCGCTCGAGGGCGGCCGCATCAAAGTCGACGCCGAGGGTCGCACGTCAATACCCGGGGTTTGGGCGGGAGGGGACTGCATCCTCGGCGGCGACGACTTGACCGTATCGGCCGTCGCCCAGGGGCGCGATGCGGCCGAGAGCATTCACCGAACGCTCACCGCGAACGGGAGGGTATGAGCATGGCAGACCTGCGCAGCAATTTCGTCGGCATCAAGTCGCCGAACCCGTTCTGGCTGGCCTCCGCGCCGCCGACCGACAAGGAATACAATGTCGTGCGCGCCTTCAGGGAAGGCTGGGGCGGCGTTGTCTGGAAGACGTTGGGCGAAGCGGGCCCGCCGGTCGTCAACGTCAACGGACCGCGCTACGGCGCAATCTGGGGCGCCGACCGGCGGCTGTTGGGCTTCAACAACATCGAGCTCATCACCGACCGCGACCTCTACCTCAACCTGCGCGAGATCAAGCAGGTGAAGCGCGATTGGCCGGACCGGGCGCTGGTCGTCTCGCTGATGGTGCCCTGCGTGGAGGAAAGCTGGAAGGCGATCCTGCCGCTGGTCGAGGAGACCGGGGCCGATGGCATCGAGCTCAATTTCGGCTGCCCGCATGGCATGAGCGAGCGCGGCATGGGCTCGGCGGTCGGCCAGGTGCCGGAATATGTCGAGATGGTGGTGCGGTGGTGCAAGGCAAATACCCGCATGCCGGTCATCACCAAGCTCACGCCCAACATCACCGACATCCGCAAGCCTGCGCGCGCCGCCAAGGCAGGCGGCACGGATGCCGTGTCGCTGATCAACACGATCAACTCGATCACGGCGGTCGACCTCGACAGCTTCTCGCCGGAGCCTTCGATCGACGGCAAGGGCACGCATGGCGGCTATTGCGGTCCGGCCGTGAAGCCGATCGCCATGCATATGGTCGCTGATATCGCCCGCGACGCCGAGACGCGCGGCCTGCCGATCTCGGGTATCGGAGGCATCACCACCTGGCGCGATGCGGCCGAGTTCATGGCGCTCGGGGCCGGCAATGTGCAGGTCTGCACCGCGGCCATGACCTACGGCTTCAAGATCGTGAAGGAGATGATCGCCGGGCTCGAGAACTGGATGGACGAGAAGGGTTTCACCTCGCTCGACCAGCTCGTCGGCCGCGCCACGCCGAACGTGACCGACTGGCAGTATCTCAACCTCAACTATGTCGCCAAGGCGCGCATCAACCAGGAACTCTGCATCCAGTGCGGCCGCTGCCACATTGCCTGCGAGGACACCTCGCACCAGGCGATCCTGGCGACGGTCAATGGCAAGCGCCATTTCGAGGTGGTGGAGGAGGAGTGCGTCGGCTGCAACCTCTGCGTCAATGTCTGCCCGGTCGAAAACTGTATCACCATGGAGCCGCTCGCACCTGGCGTCGTCGATAAGCGTACCGGCGAGCCGGTCACGACCTATGCCAACTGGACGACGCATCCGAACAATCCGATGGCGAAGGTTGCAGCGGAGTAGGCTGTTCCGCGAGCAGTTTCTCGGCGAGGTGCTGGAGGCTCCGGGGACAGTTTGCTTTGCCGCAGAAAAGCACTGCGCTTTGTCCAGTCCAGGTTGCGCTGGCGGCAAAAAGTAATCAGTCCCCAGCCGCTTCTCCGACCGGCACCCGGCGCGTCTCAATCCTGGATGCGGCGCGCCATCAGGATCTCGTCGATTTCCCGGCCTTCGTGGAGGTAGCCGCCTTGAATTCGGCCGACCTCCGTAAAACCGGCGCGCTGGTAAAATCGAAACGCCCCTCTGTTCTCTACGCTGACTGCAAGTTCCAGCTGCCGAATGCCGCTCTTGCGGGCATGATCGGTGAGCGCGGCGAGCAACTCGGCAGCAAGGCCGGTTCCGCGCCTAGTCTCGCGCAAATAGACCATGACGATGGTTGCACGATGCGCCATCTTGGCTGAGTGCTCGCGAATGAAACCCATGATGCCGACCGGTTCGCTGCCGTCGAAGGCGACGAAAACAGGGTTGTCGGTAAGGCGCCGGCGCCACTCTTCGTCCGAGAGGCTCTCCCAGTCCTCAGCACGGCTGGAATATGCGGCCGGTTCGGTACGGAGCGCTTCGAGCCGGATGCGTCGGAACGCGTC
This sequence comes from Mesorhizobium sp. BAC0120, assembly GCF_033542235.1. Taxonomy (NCBI): domain Bacteria; kingdom Pseudomonadati; phylum Pseudomonadota; class Alphaproteobacteria; order Hyphomicrobiales; family Phyllobacteriaceae; genus Mesorhizobium; species Mesorhizobium sp. BAC0120. The sequence goes on from NZ_JAWRCU010000025.1 coordinate 33,870, forward strand.
CACGTCGTCTTGGCCGAGAAGTCGGATAATCAAGCTGGGAACTCGCTAATGGTGAAAATCTGACGCTTGGTACTCGATGTAGAATACCGGCTTGGCTGGATCCAGACACAAGCTTATCGTTCTCGGAACAACAAATTCGCTGTCCCTTTCGACAAACCGAGCTTGCCATAGAAGGGAACAAGGCTGTCTGGGCAGTAGAGTTCAAAGCTGCGAACCTCAGCCAAGCTCTCGTGGTCAATGATCCGATTAATGATAGCCCGTCCTAAATTCTGGCCGCGAAATTCGATGTGCACGATGACATCGAATATCATCGCCTTGAAGTGTAATCCGTCAGCACACGCGCAAACGCGATAAGTCGATCATCCTCAGAGCATAGTCCGATTGCCAAATCAGAATGCTCGACCGTTCTGATCACATCGTCAGAGCCACGCCCTGCAGTCCACCACTCCTTGCTGTAGAGATCATATAGTTGATGCCGCCGCTCACCTTCGAAAGTTTCGATCCATCGGTCTGCCATGTCGGCCCCGTTATTTGCGCTTCGGGATGTAGATCACCCTCGCAAGATCCTTGAAGTGTTTGTCGCAGGTCACCAGTTCCGCGCCGAAGTGGGTAGCCGTCGCGTAGACAATGGCGTCCGCGGTGGCCAGACCTGCCGAGATGCCGAGTTCCGCAGCGAGGAGCGCTATTTCCGAATCGAGAACGACGATGTTGCAGTCGCCGACATAGGCGAGCGCTTTGTTCGCGCCTTCGGCAGGTAGTTCCCGTGTCAGCCACTTTGCCAACTCCAAAAGTACGATCGTTGGAACGATGCAGGACTCCTGAGCCGGCAGTACTGCTCCGACCTCGTCAGCGTGCGGACTGTCTTCCAGCCATTCGATCCAGGCCGACGTATCGATGACGCGCATCAATAACGGTCATTCCTGTCTCGATAGTCTTCCTTGTTGGCTCCTTTCGCAATTCCGCGGAGTTCTTCCAGTGTGGGCACAGGAACTAGCATCACCCCGCCACCCTTTGGAATGAAGGCGAATTCCTGGCCTGCTTTCCAGTTGTGAGCTTCGCGTACCGCTTTCGGAATCGAAATCTGGAATTTGCTCGACAAAGTCGCCGTAGCGCTCATTCTGGCATCCTCATGATCGATATGACTTTGGTAAGAATATAGCTATCTGGCAGTAACAAGTGAATGGTCCAGGCGGCGGGCCGAATTATCTTGGGATCACGCGCAAAGGCATTTGCGTCGCGCGCGTCGCCGTTCCATTCATTCGTGGACACGGGTCGGAGGGAAAAGGTGACAGCCGCAGCCACATTGATGATCGTCGGCCGGGTGATCTTCGGAGCATTCTTCCTGATCGCTGGTATTCGCAATTTCCTCCGCTTCGGCGAGCGTACCCAAGTACCGACCAATTATGGCTGGCCCTTGCCGGCGCCCTTGCTTGTGATCGGCTTTGCGGTGCAACTGCTTGGGGGCCTGTTGCTGATCTTAGGGCTCTGGACTGTAGCAGGGGCGCTCGCGCTCATCGCCTTCCTGTTCGGCGCGACGCCGCTCTACCACAATCTCTTTCTGTTCAAGGGCAAGGATCGTGACCCGCATCTCTATCTGACTCTGGTCAACATCACGCTTGTCGGCGGCCTTCTGCTCATCATCGCCGATACGCTCTGATTGTCGGCCAATGCCGGCAAGGCGCCGCTCGGCATTGGCGGATCAGGAAGCTCTGCGCTCTCGGCCTCTCAGGCGGCGAGTTGCAGGCCGCCGTCGCAAGTGAGCACCTGTCCCGTCACAAAGCTGTTCGTGATGAGATAGGCGATCGACTTGGCGACGTCATCGGGCTCCCCGATGCGCCCGACCGGCGTCCGGCGCGCATAGTCGGCGAAAGCAGCTTCGCGCTGGTCCTGGGGCAGGAAGTCCCACCAGGGTGTGTTGATCACGCCCGGTGCGACGGCATTCACTCTGAGCGGCTTCAATTCCTTGGCAAGGATCGGAACGACCGTCAGCAGCGCGCCATTGATGGCGGCGACGCCGGCCAGTCCAGGCGCGGACATTTGGGCGGAAACCGCCGATACGAAAGTGATCGAGCCCTCTTTGCGGACATTAGGCAGCGCCTGCTGCGCGCAGAACAATTGCGGCCAAACCTTCTCGTCATAGCCGCTGCGAACCTCCGCGAGGTCCAGCGTCGCGAATTGCCCGATCCCCTTGCGGCCAGTCACAGACAGGACGAGGTGATCGAATGCCCCCAGGTCATCGAAGAATCTGCGGACTTCATCGGATTGCGTGGCGTCGAAGGCGGCGACTGCAACCTCGCCCGAAAGCTCTTGCCGTGCCCGATTGAGCCTGTCTTCGCTGCGGCCGGTGATCGTGACCTGCATGCCCTGCGCGAGCAGGCGCCTCGCGGTTGCGAGGCCGATGCCTGACGAGCCGCCGACGATGACGGTGTGTTCCTCTATCATTGATGCTGCTCCTTGAGCGCTGTTGAAAGAAAATCCGACGGAAGGCCGGCCAATTCGAGGCTCAGTTCTCTGAGCTCCTGTTGCGCCCTGCGGTCATAGGCTTGCGCGTCGGCGCGCGATTCGCTCAGCCCGCTGAAGTAGAGACCGCTGCGGCCTGCGAGCTTCGGCGACGTGGCAAGATTGAGGATGGCGTCCGCACCCTGCTCGACGGTGCTCACCGGCGTCACCCCGGCCCGTCTCACCATAGTGGTGTTCATGTAAGTGGCCGGGTGCAGGCTGTTGACCGTGATGCCGGTTCCTTCGAGCTCCTGCGCCAAATCCATAGTCAACGTGATCTGCGCCAACTTGCTCTGGCAGTAGGCGCGCGTGCCGCTATAGCCGCGCGTCAGCATCACGTCGTCGAAGTCGATCGCCTGCTGCCCAGCCGAGGCGACGAAGACGATGCGGGCCGGTGCGCTCGCCTTGAGCAGGGGCAAAAGCAGCGCGGTCAAGAGAAAGCCGGCGAGGTAGTTGACGGCGAAGCGCAGCTCGAAGCCATCCGCACTCGTCTGGCGCTCGGCGCCGGCAGTTCCGATCCCGGCATTGTTGATCAGTATGTCGAGCCTGTCGGTCCTGGCGCGGATCTCGTCGGCGAGGCCGCGTATCTCGGCCAACGAGGCAAGATCGGCGGTGACCAGCTCCGCCTTGCCGCCATGAGACGCGATTTCGGAAACGACGCGTTGGCCGCGCTCCTTGTTTCGGCCGTGAATGAACACCCTCGCGCCGCTTGCGCCCAGCCTTTGGGCTACCAGCCGCCCGACGCCGTCGGTCGAGCCGGTGATGAGTACGGTGCTCTCTTTCCGTTCCATGATGAGCCTCCAATCTGCCGCTCTTGCGGGAAGATGGGGCGAGGGAAGCACCGCAAACAGTTCTGAATTTATATAATGATGGTCATGACCGATCATTCATCCGATGAGAGCCGCAGGCGCGAACTGGGCGCGTTCCTGCGCTCGCGACGGGAACGGCTCAGCCCATCGGTGCTCGGCATTGGCTTGGGGCCGAGACGGCGGACGCCGGGCTTGCGGCGAGAGGAGGTAGCGATGGCGGCGGGCGTCGGGACCACCTGGTACACCTGGCTGGAGCAAGGGCGTGAAGTCAGGCCGTCCGCAGAAGTGCTGTCGGCGCTAAGTCAGGCCCTTCGGCTGGATGCGGCCGAGAAACGTCATCTGTTCATTCTCGCAGGGCGGCAACTGCCGGAACGGCCCGCCAGCGCTCAGGAAAAGGTCGAAGGTCCGCTGCTGCATATGCTCAACAGCCTTTCGATGCAGCCGGCCTATGTGGTGGGACGGCGCTGGGACGTGCTCGCCTGGAATTCTGCGGCGGCGGCTGTCTTCGGCGACTACGGTGCGCTGGACGGCGACACCCGCAACATCGTCCACATGGTCTTCACGAGCCCTAGCCACCGCCATCTTCTTGTCGATTGGGAAGAGGTCGCCCGCGTCGTGCTCGCCCAGTTTCGAGCGGAGAGCGCCAAATATATCGGCGACCCGGATTTCGAACGACTCGTCGCTCTGTTGATGCAATCGAGTCCCGAGTTCAGTGCTTGGTGGCCGCAACGTGACGTGCTTCGTCGCTTGTCCGGCGTGAAACACATCCGCCACCCTACGGCCGGCAAGATGGCTTTCGAGCACATGAGCTTTTCGATCGACGACGGCTCCGACATGAGGCTGATCGTCTATACGCCGCTTGCCCAGGAAAACACGATCGCGAAGCTCGCGGGGCTGCTCGAAACCGCGCCGGCACACAGAAAGAGCGCGTAGACCAAGCGGGTGCCCTCCATGAAAGCGGCTTCGGCTGCGCTTTTTCCAACAGAGTTGACGGCTCGCACGATTCGTGGATAAATATTATCTATGATTATGAAGGGCCCGAGATGAAGCTTGGCGACGGCGTCGAACAGGCGATCCACAGCGTGGCGTTGCTCGCCGGGTTGAGGGCGGACCGCGTCCTTGCCGCTGCCGCGTTGGCCGAATTTCACGGCGTGTCGCAGAGCTATTTGCTCAAGCATCTGCAGGCGCTGTCGAATGCCGGCATCCTCGCGACCGTGCCCGGTCCGAATGGCGGCTACAAGCTCGCCACCTCAGCTGCCAAGATCACGCTGCTCGACATCGTGCTCGCCGTGGAGGGGACAGCTCCTGCCTTCCGCTGCGCGGAGATCAGGAGGCGTGGACCCAATCCGCTGCCGGCTGTTGCCACGATCCGCCCTTGTGAGATCAATGCGGCGATGCTGAAGGCCGAGCGCGCCTGGCGCAACGAGCTCGCCAAGGTCACCATTGCCGACGTCCTGTCATCCGTGGCGGCCAATGACCGCGACGGCTTCATCGACGCGCGGGTATGCGCATTTCTCGAGCTTCGGGAGCGGCATCAGCCAGCTCCATGAACCAGTTCCAACTCCCAAGGCGAAAGGAACACCCGTGGAACCACGTCTCAACATCACGAAAGTTGCTCCTGAAATCTACCAGGCCGTGATCGCGCTCGACCGCCACGTGTTCAGCGAAAGCGGGCTCGATAAGGCCATCGTCCATCTCATCAAGATCAGAGCCTCGCAGATCAATGGATGCGCCTATTGCGTCGACATGCATGTCAAGCACGCCCGCCAGGACGGCTTCGGCGAGCAATGGATGCATATGATCTCGGTGTGGCGGGAATCGCCTATCTTCACCGAGAAGGAGCGGGCGGTGCTGGCCTGGACCGAAGCGCTGACGCTGCTCCCCGAAAGCCGCGCCGACGATGTCTATTTCGACCCGCTGCGCAACCATTTCAGCGGCGAGGAAATCGCCAAGATCACGGTCGCGATCGGCACGATCAATGTCTGGAGCCGCATTGCCGTCGGCCATCGGACGCAGCACCCGGTCGAGCGGCGCGAGGCGGCCTAAGCACCGTCCGTGCTTCCGAACCTGTGGACGGGAGTTGCAGAAAGGCAGCTCCGGTCGAATATGACTCGGAGGAAGGGGTTATCTCTTCGGGCTGAGACCATCGATGTAGAGCTGCTCCAGGAATCGAGCGGCATCCTCGAAGCGGCCCTCGCCACCGCGGTCCGGTCCGAGCACTGCACGCACCTGCACGTCGAAATCGGCATAGTGCTGAGTTGTCGCCCAGATCGAGAAGATCAGGTGAAAAGGATCGACCTTGGCGATCTTGCCGGCCCGGATCCAGCCCTTGATCACCTCGGCCTTCTCGTCGACGAGACGCTTCAACTCACCTTCAAGGATGGGCGTCATGCGCGGCGCGCCCTGCAACATCTCGTTGGCGAAGAGGCGGCTCTCGCGCGGAAAATCGCGTGCCATCTCCAGCTTGCGGCGGATGTAGCCGCGAATCTCAGTGATCGGGTCGCCGATGTCGTCGAGCTCGCGCAGCGGGGCAAGCCATGTGTCGAGCAGACGCTGCAGAACCGTCAGATGGATGTCTTCCTTGCGGCGGAAATAGTAGAGCAGGTTCGGCTTCGACATGCCGGCGGCATCCGCTATCTGGTCGATCGTGGCGCCGCGGAAACCATGATTTGAAAAGACTTCGAGTGCCGCTTCGAGAATGATCTCGCGCTTCTCGTTCTGAATGCGCGTGCGGCGTGGAGCTTCCGCTTCCACGGCTACAGGCCTTGCAGTGGGGACAATTTACTTACTTCCCCTCGCGCCAGGCCCGCGGACGGGCTCGCCCAGAATCGGGAATTAAGTAGACCGACCCTGGGGCCTGCCAGCACTGGCCCAACAAACTGGACCAGTTTTTCCTTGTGGGTTGGCGGGCATTTCCGGCCGATCATTTCGATTAGTATTCCCTTGACCGCCTCCATGGCGGTGCTAACGTTTGTCCAATCGGTCAAAAATTTGCGTAGCAGAAAACGCAGGCGGGACCAAGCGTTGGCCGCTAACAATAGGGGACCATAGAGGAGCTTGGTCATGTCGAACCGACTCAACGTCGTACCGAACGATCTTTCCGCATTCTGGATGCCGTTCACGGCCAACCGGCAGTTCAAGCAGTCGCCGCGCATGTTCGCGTCTGCCAAGGACATGCACTACACGACCACCGACGGCCGCAAGGTGCTGGACGGAACCTCCGGCCTCTGGTGCGTGAACGCCGGCCACTGCCGACCGAAGATCGTCGAGGCGATCCAGCGGCAGGCGGCCGAGCTCGACTATGCGCCCGCCTTCCAGATGGGCCACCCCATCGTCTTCGAATTTGCCAACCGGCTGGTGGACATCGCGCCCAAGGGCCTGGACCACGTCTTCTTCACCAATTCCGGCTCGGAGTCGGTCGATACGGCGCTGAAGATCGCGCTCGCCTACCAGCGCGTCAAAGGCGAGGGCTCGCGTTTCCGTCTCATCGGCCGCGAACGCGGGTATCACGGCGTCAATTTCGGCGGCATCTCCGTCGGCGGCATCGTCTCCAACCGCAAGATGTTCGGCACGCTGCTCACCGGCGTCGATCATCTGCCGCACACGCACAACCTGGCCAAGAACGCCTTCACCCGCGGCGAGCCGGAGCATGGCGCCGAACTCGCCGACGAGCTGGAGAGGATCGTCACCTTGCATGACGCCTCGACGATTGCGGCTGTCATTGTCGAGCCTGTGGCGGGTTCCACCGGTGTGCTCATCCCGCCGAAGGGCTACCTCCAGAAGCTCCGCGCGATCTGCGACAAATACGGCATCCTGCTCATTTTCGACGAGGTCATCACCGGCTTCGGTCGTCTCGGCACGCCGTTCGCCGCCGATTATTTCGGCATCCTTCCGGACATCATGATCACGGCAAAGGGCGTCACCAACGGCGTCATCCCGATGGGCGCGGTGTTCGTGAAGAAGGAGATCCACGACGCCTTCATGACCGGCCCGGAGCACCTCATTGAGTTCTTCCACGGCTACACCTATTCGGGCAACCCGATCGCCTGCGCAGCCGGCATGGGCACACTCGAGACATATAAGGAAGAGGGCCTGCTGACGCGCGGCGAGGAGCTCGCCTCGCATTGGGAGGATGCCCTGCATTCGCTCAAGGGCGAGCCCCACGTCATCGACATCCGCAACATCGGTCTGATCGGCGCGATCGAGCTGGAGCCGATCGCCGGCCAGCCCACCAAGCGCGCCTTCTCTGCCTTTGTGAAGGCGTTCGAGCGCGGTGCATTGATCCGCACCACGGGCGACATCATCGCGCTTTCCCCGCCGCTGATCGTCACCAAGGGCCAGATCAACGAGTTGATCGATCATGTGCGGGAAGTGCTGAGGATGGTGGATTGATCCGATGGCCCGCCCTCCGGCCACCTCGAAGGTTCTCGTCGACGATCCCAGGGTGCGCGTGACGCGCTGGGATTTCCAGCCGGGCGCAGAGACCGGCTGGCATCGTCACGGGATGGATTATGTGGTGACCACGATCACCCCTTGCGCCTTTCTGCTCGAGGAGCCCGGCGGCGGGACGCGCCGGGTCGACATGGAGGCTGGGGTGGCCTACCGGCGCGACGAAGGTGTCGAACACAATGTCGTCAATGCAGGAACGGCTCCGATGGCTTTCATCGAGCTGGAATTGAAGGACTGAGGAGCAGCAATGGCCGCACCGGGCGAGAATTTGCGCATCAATGCCGACCGCCTGTGGGACACCATTATGGAAATGGCCAAGATCGGCCCTGGCGTCGCCGGCGGTAACAACCGCCAGACGCTGACCGATGCGGACGGAGAAGGGCGTCACCTGTTCAAGCGCTGGTGCGACGAGGCCGGCCTCGAGCTTGGCGTCGACAAGATGGGCACCATGTTCGCCCGTCGCGAGGGCACCGACCCTGAGGCGCTGCCGGTCTATGTCGGCAGCCATCTCGACACGCAGCCGACAGGCGGCAAGTATGACGGCGTTCTCGGCGTTCTGAGCGGACTGGAGGTAGTACGCTCGCTGGACGACCTCGGCATCAGGACGAAGCACCCGATCGTCGTCACGAACTGGACGAACGAGGAGGGCGCGCGCTTCGCGCCGGCCATGGTCGCCTCCGGGGTTTTCGCCGGCGCGCTTACGCTCGACTATGCCTATTCCCGTAAGGATCCGGAGGGAAAGACCTTCGGCGAGGAGCTGAAGCGCATCGGCTGGCAAGGCGACGAAGAGGTCGGCGCACGCAAGATGCACGCCTATTTCGAATATCACATCGAGCAGGGGCCGATCCTCGAGGCAGAAAACAAGCAGATCGGCGTGGTGACGCATTGCCAGGGCCTCTGGTGGCTCGAGTTCACGCTGAGGGGCAAGGAAGCGCATACCGGCTCGACGCCCATGAACATGCGCGTCAATGCCGGGCTCGCCATGGCGCGCATCTTCGAAATGGTGCAGAAAGTGGCCCTTGCGAACCAGCCGGGCGCGGTGGGCGGCGTCGGCCAGGTCAAGTTCGCCCCCAATTCGCGCAACGTGCTGCCCGGAACGGTCGTGTTCACCGTAGATATCCGCTCGCCCGATCAGGCCAAGCTCGACGGCATGCGCAAGACGATCGAGACCGAGGCTGCCAAGATCGCCGAAGAGCTCGGCGTCGGCTGTTCGGTGGAAGCCGTCGGACATTTTGATCCGGTCACCTTCGATCCCACGCTGGTCGGCCGCATCCGCTCGGCGGCGGAGAAGCTCGGCTATTCGCACATGAACATCATCTCCGGTGCCGGGCACGATGCGTGCTGGGCGGCCAAGGTCGCGCCCGCGACCATGGTCATGTGTCCTTGCGTCGACGGGCTCTCGCACAACGAAGCAGAGAACATCTCCAAGGAATGGGCCGAAGCCGGCGCCAACGTTCTCTTCCATGCGGTGGTGGAGACGGCGGGGATTGTCGAATGAACTGAATAGGATACCGAACGCAGCTCGCAAGAAGCGCGAACGAAACAAGGGGAATACCAATGAGCAAAGTCATCAAGAACGGCACGATCGTTACGGCAGATCGCACATGGAAGGCCGACGTCCTCGTCAAGGCCGGCAAGATCGTTGCGATCGGGCCCGACCTGCATGGCGATCACGAGTTCGACGCTACCGGCTGCTATGTCATGCCTGGCGGTATCGACCCGCACACGCATCTCGAAATGCCCTTCATGGGCACCTATTCGTCAGACGATTTCGAGAGCGGCACACGCGCGGCACTCTCCGGCGGCACGACGATGGTGGTCGATTTCTGCCTGCCGTCGCCGAACCAGTCGCTGCTCGAAGCCTTGCAGATGTGGGACAACAAGACGTCGAAGGCGTCCTGCGACTATTCCTTCCACATGGCGATCACCTGGTGGGGCGAGCAGGTGTTCAACGAAATGGCGACGGTGGTCGACCGGGGCATCACGTCGTTCAAGCATTTCATGGCCTACAAGGGCGCACTGATGGTCGACGACGACGAGATGTACTCGTCGTTCAAGCGCTGCGCCGAGCTCGGTGCGCTGCCGCTGGTGCATGCCGAGAACGGCGACGTTGTAGCGCAGCTCCAGCAGAAGCTGCTTGCCGAAGGCAACAACGGTCCCGAGGCACACGCCTATTCAAGGCCGCCCGAAGTGGAAGGCGAGGCGACCAATCGGGCGATCATGATTGCCGACATGGCGGGCGTGCCGCTCTATGTCGTGCATGTCTCCTGCGAGCAGTCGCACGAAGCGATCCGCCGCGCCCGCCAGAAGGGCATGCGCGTCTTCGGCGAACCGCTCATCCAGCATCTGACGCTCGACGAGAGCGAGTACAAGAACCCCGACTGGGATCACGCCGCGCGGCGTGTGATGAGCCCGCCTTTCCGCGACAGGCTCCATCAGGATTCGCTGTGGGCCGGCCTGCAGGCAGGCTCGCTTCAGGTGGTCGCCACCGACCATTGCGCTTTCACGACCGAGCAGAAACGGTTCGGCGTCGGCGATTTCACCAAGATTCCGAACGGCACTGGCGGTCTCGAAGACCGCCTGCCCGTGCTATGGACGAGGGGCGTCAATACGGGCCGCCTGACGATGAACGAGTTCGTCGCCGTGACCTCGACCAACATTGCCAAGATACTCAACATGTACCCGAAGAAGGGGGCGATCGTCGAAGGCGCCGACGCTGACATCATCGTCTGGGACCCCAAGCGCAAGAAGAAGATTTCGGCGAAGAACCAGCAGTCGGTCATCGACTATAACGTCTTCGAAGGCTTCGAGGTGACCGGCCTGCCTCGCTTCGTCTTGACGCGCGGCGAGCTTGCCATCCAGGAAACGGATGTTATGGCAAAGCCCGGCCACGGCGAGTTCGTGGCGCGCGAGCCCAACGCTCCGGTCAATCGCGCGCTGTCGAAATGGAAGGAAGTGGTCGCGCCGCGGAAGGTCGAGCGGGCGGGTATTCCTGCGACTGGGGTGTGACTTTCGGTGGCTATGCCTGCACGGCCGGCGCCCTACGGCGCCCCCCTCTGTCCTGCCGGACATCTCCCCCGCAAGGGGGGAGATTGGCCGTCATTGATGGTTTCGCCAATCGCCAGCGTCGACAATTGGCGAAAACAAAGCGGCCGTCCAATCTCCCCCCTTGCGGGGGAGATGTCCGGCAGGACAGAGGGGGGCGCGACAGGGCGCAACTCCTCAGAACGGCACCGCTTCAACCACTCACCTCGGCACGCGCGCATCCAACTCCGGCAGCAGCACGACGCTCTCCTGCTCGTTGGGGTCGGTGCGGGCAATGACCGCGGAGGACGGCCTGTCACTGAGATTGGCCGGCAGATGCGGCACACCGGCAGGGATGTAGAAGAGGTCGCCCGCCTTGACGACGATATGGTTCTCCAGCTCGTCGCCATACCAGGTGTCGACCTCGCCGGACAGGCAATAGATCGCGGTCTCGTGGGCCTCGTGCAGATGCGCCTTGGCGCGCGCGCCGGGCGGCATGGTAAGGATGTGCATGCAGATGCCCTTGGCGCCGACCGTCTCGGTCGAAATGCCTTCGAAATAGCTGAGACCTTGCTTCCCGTCGTAAGTATTGTCGGGACGGATAAGGCGGCAGGTGGGTTTTGACTTGACCGTCATTCTATAAGCTCCAAAGAAGGCATGCCGGGCAGTGGGGAAGCCAGTGGAAATCAGAACGAAAACGAAGGCAATGGGATTCGGGTGCGGCCCGAGAAGACGGCCTGCTAAATGACAGATTCTTCGCCAGCCGTCGTTTCCGCCAGCAAGCTCAGCCTGACGTTCCAGACCAGCGATGGTCCGGTGAACGCGCTGTCCAATGTCGACCTCACCATCAACAAGGGAGAGTTCGTCTCCTTCATCGGCCCATCGGGCTGCGGCAAGACAACTTTCCTGCGCGTCATCGCCGATCTCGAGCAGCCCACCGAGGGCGCGATACTCGTCAACGGCATGACGCCGTCCGAGGCACGCCAGCGGCGCGCTTACGGCTATGTCTTCCAGGCGCCGGCGCTCTATCCGTGGCGCACGATCGAGCGCAACGTCGCGCTGCCGCTCGAGATCATGGGCATCGGCAGGCGCGACCAGAAGGCGCGGGTGGGCCGCACGCTCGATCTCGTCAACCTCATCGGCTTCGAGAAGAAATATCCCTGGCAGCTCTCTGGCGGCATGCAGCAGCGTGCCTCGATCGCCCGCGCGCTGGCCTTCGACGCGGATCTACTTCTCATGGACGAGCCGTTCGGAGCGCTCGATGAGATCGTGCGAGACCACCTCAACAAGCAGCTCCTGGAGCTCTGGGCGCGCACCAACAAGACGATCTGCTTCGTCACGCATTCGATACCCGAGGCCGTCTATCTTTCGACGCGCATCGTCGTGATGTCGCCTCGGCCGGGCAGGGTGACCGACGTGATCGAGTCGACGCTGCCGGTGGAGCGACCGCTCCATATCCGCGAGACGCCGGAGTTCCTGGCCATCGCACATCGAGTGCGTGAAGGCCTGCATGCGGGCCATTCCTACGAGGATTGAGGGGTGGCATGGACCGTACGCGTGACAAGATCGTACCCGTTCTTACGCTGCTGGCCGGGCTGATCGTCGTCTGGTATGTCGCAGCCGTCATCCTCAACACGCCGTTCCAGCGCGACATGGACAAGCGTGGAGGCGTGACGCCGGGCGGGATGGAGTTCATTGGCAAGACGCTGTCGCAGCCCAAGCCCGTGCTGCCGGCGCCGCATCAGGTGGCGGTCGCGTTCTTCAATTCCACCTTCATGGTGAAACCGTGGAGCGCGAGGAGCCTCGTCTACCATGCCTGGGTCACGCTCTCCTCGACGCTGCTCGGTTTCGTCTTCGGCACCGCGCTCGGCGTTTTGATCGCGGTCGGCGTCGTCCACGTCACGGCACTCGACCGCAGCCTGATGCCGTGGATCATCGCCTCGCAGACGGTACCGATCCTGGCGATCGCGCCGATGGTCATCGTCGTCTTCGCCGCGGTCGGCATCGTGGGGCTGATCCCGAAAGCGCTGATCTCGACCTATCTTTCGTTCTTCCCGGTCGCCGTCGGCATGGTGAAGGGGTTGCGTTCGCCCGAGCTCATCTATCTCGACCTGATGCGGACCTATAATGCGAGCGGCAGCCAGCTGTTCTGGAAGCTGCGTGTGCCGGCCTCCGTGCCCTTCCTTTTCACGTCGATGAAGGTGGCGATCGCCGCGAGCCTGGTCGGCGCGATTGTCGGCGAGCTGCCGACCGGCGCGGTCGCCGGTATCGGGGCCAAGCTGCTGACCGGCTCCTATTACAGCCAGACGATCGACATCTGGGCGGCGCTGATTGCGGGCTCGGTTGTGGCGGCGCTGCTCGTCACCATAGTCGGGATCGTAGGGAAGGTGGTCGAGCGGTCGATGGGAGCTCGACCGGCATGAACTGGCTGAAGCCCTCATGGCAGGCTGTGCTGGCCATCCTTATCTGCGTCGCCGCCGTGGCCATGGGAGCCATGACCCGGCCCGAGGCGGACGCGATCGCCAATCCGACGGCCACCATCAACTATCCCTACATGGGAACGAAGAGCCTGATCTTCGGTGTTTTGCTCGTCGCATCCCTTGCGTCAATGGCGCTGCCGTCCATCCTTGCGCGGATCTTCATGCTGATTGCCGCTTCTCTTGCCGCGGCGTGGCTCCTCATTCAGGCCATGTATGATTCCGCGTTTGTGGGCACGGCGCTGGCGCCCTATTTCATGGCACTCGCCGCGGCGTGGTTGCTTGCCTGGCTCTCGGTCAGCCTGCTCTCCGAACTCAAGCCTGTCGACCGAGCTGCCAGGTTGTTGTTGAGGCTTATTATTCCCGTGATCTTCGGCGCGTGGATATTGATCCTCTGGGAAGGGATCACACGCGGCGCGGGCGTCCCCTTCGTGCTGCTGCCGCCGCCGAGCCTGATCGGCGTGCGCTTCGCCAATTCGCTGCCTATACTGTGGGCCGACGTTCAGCAGACTGTCTTCAAGTCGGTGATCATCGGCTATGCGCTCGGTTGCTCGTTGGGCTTCCTGACGGCGATCCTCGCCGACCGCGTCCCGTTTCTTCGCCGAGGGCTGCTGCCGATCGGCAACATGGTCTCGGCGCTGCCTATCATCGGGGTCGCGCCGATCATGGTGATGTGGTTCGGCTTCGACTGGCATTCGAAGGCGGCGGTCGTTGTGGTGATGACCTTTTTCCCGATGCTGGTGAACACAGTCGCAGGACTCGCCGCTGCCGGCCGCATGGAGCGCGACCTGATGCGCACATACGCGTCCGACTACTGGCAGGAACTCTTCAAGCTGCGTCTGCCGGCGGCCGCGCCCTTCATCTTCAACGCCCTCAAGATAAATTCGACGCTCGCCATGATCGGCGCTATCGTTGCCGAGTTCTTCGGCACGCCGATTGTCGGCATGGGGTTTCGTATCTCGACCGAAGTCGGCCGGATGAACGTCGATATGGTGTGGGCGGAAATCGCAGTTGCGGCGCTTGCGGGTTCCGTCTTCTATGGCGTGGTCGCGCTCATCGAACGGGCAGCCACGTTCTGGCATCCGTCTATCCGCGGGGGATAGACCAACTTCAGAGGGTAACAGATATGAAAAAACTGATGATTCCGCTTCTGGCAAGCGCCATCTCGCTTGCCGCATTCCAGGCTTTCGCGGCCGACAAGCTCACCCTGCAGCTGAAATGGGTCACCCAGTCGCAGTTCGGCGGCTATTATGTCGCCAAGGACAAGGGCTTCTATGAGGAAGAGGGCCTGGATGTCGACATCAAGCCGGGCGGCCCCGATATCGCGCCCGAGCAGGTGATCGCCGGCGGCGGCGCCGACGTGATCGTCGACTGGATGGGCGGCGCGCTGGTCGCCCGCGAGAAGGGCGTGCCGCTGGTCAACATCGCCCAGCCCTTCAAGAAGGCCGGCATGGAGATGGTCTGTCCCAAGGACGGGCCGATCAAGACCGAGGCCGACTTCAAGGGCCACACGCTCGGCGTCTGGTTCTTCGGCAATGAGTATCCGTTCTTCGCCTGGATGAACAAGCTCGGCCTCAAGACAGAGGGCGGGCCTGACGGCGTCACGGTGCTGAAGCAGAGCTTCGACGTGCAGCCGCTCATCCAGAAGCAGGCCGATTGCATCTCGGTCATGACCTACAACGAGTACTGGCAGCTGATCGACGCGGGCTACAAGCCGGAGGACCTGATCGTCTTCAACTACACCGCGATGGGCAACGACCTGCTCGAAGACGGGCTCTATACGCTCGAGGACAAGCTCAAGGATCCGGCCTTCGAGGACAAGATGGTGCGCTTCGTAAGGGCTTCGATGAAAGGCTGGAAGTACGCGACCGAGAATCCAGATGAGGCGGCCGGCATTGTGATGGACAATGGCGGCCAGGACGAGAACCATCAGAAGCGCATGATGGGCGAGGTTGCCAAGCTGATCGACAATGCCGACGGAAAGCTCGTCGTGCCTGCC
Source organism: Mesorhizobium sp. BAC0120 (assembly GCF_033542235.1). Classification (NCBI taxonomy): domain Bacteria; kingdom Pseudomonadati; phylum Pseudomonadota; class Alphaproteobacteria; order Hyphomicrobiales; family Phyllobacteriaceae; genus Mesorhizobium; species Mesorhizobium sp. BAC0120. Next base: position 49,127 of record NZ_JAWRCU010000025.1, read on the forward strand.
TATGAGCGCACGGCCAAGGCGCTGCTCGACCAGAAGATCATCACGAAGGAGCCCTCGGGCGCCTGGACTTCCGCCATCACCGACAAGGCGATCAAGTAGTCGCTCAAACTCGGATGAGTACAGAAGGGGCGGGTGACCGCCCCTTTTTCTTGAGCAGCTTGCATCGGTTCAGACGAAGCTTAACTCGTAATCAGTCGGGCCACCCCTACGTTTGCGAGCCATCTTGGGATCATCGCGCCAGGGATCGCGACTTGCAAATATTATTCCGGCAACTCGCAACCTGTAAGGGCGGTAACCGTTCCTGGAGGGTCGTGCATACTGCGAGCCGATACTGCATTTCGATCGGCAAGGACCCCTCAGGAGGAATTCGATGTCTAAAATCACAATCGCACGGGCGATCGCCGGTGCATTGGCTCTATTGGTGATGATGGCTGCACCGTCTGCTTATGCCAAGACGATCAAATACCAAGCCAAGCTCGACGCCAGCCAGGAGACGCCGTCAAACGACAGCAAGGGCACAGGCACCGCCGACGTGACCTACAACACCGGTACGCAAAGACTGAGGTGGACGGTCGACTATTCTGGCCTGACGGGCCCCGCGACTGCGGCTCATTTCCATGGTCCAGCCGAGCGCGGGCAGAGCGCCGACGTCGCGGTTCCACTCAAAGGGAAGCTGGACAGCCCGATCAAAGGCTCGGCGAAGCTCACGAAGGCGCAGGCGCGTGATCTCCAGGCAGGCAAATATTACATCAACATCCACACCGATGCCCACCCAGACGGCGAGATACGCGGCCAAGTCGAGGAGCAGAAAGCAGGCGGCAGCATGTGACGTAGGTCACCCCGCGGCCACGCACCGATTACTGGCTCTCGAACGGCAGGCGATAGAGGGTTACGGACACTGCGCGGCCGTTGGAGAAGTTGAGGCCTTGGATCTTGGAGAGGGCGATCGGCTTTGCAGCGGACTGATTGAACGCTGCCTGGAAAGCGGGTTCCTCGACCCTCTCCACGGCCGCGACGCCGCAGCGATTGCCCTTGAGCCACGCGGCCGCGCCGGCTCCGTCGGTTAGAAGCGTGTCGGTGGCGGTGAGAAACACCAAGCTCGGCTCGTCATAGCCGGCCGACGCCAGTTTCGAGTCCGCACACGGCTTTGCGGCAGAGTAAGCGCGCGCGACTTCGCGGCCGAGCCAGATCTGGTCCAGGCTGGGCAGCACCTGTCCTGCAAGCAGCCCCATTCCCACCATAGAGGCGAGGGTGGCGCCGACGACACGGCGCAGCGGCTGCCAGGTCACCATGATCCCCGAGCCTAGCCAGCCGGCCGCGACGAAGGCGATCGCGGAAGGGATGCTCCAGGCCGAGAAGCCGTCGAAATAAAGCGGCAGACCAACTGCCAGCGCTGCCAGCGCCACGGTCACTGCAATTACTCCGACGCGCGCTATCCAGACGAGCCAGAACATCCAAGGGGGGGAGGGCGCTGCCTCAGCGCCCTCGGACCGGTTCAGATGCCAGGCCATCAGAAGCAGGAGCGCCGGATAGGCCGGCAGCACGTAGTGTGGCAGCTTGGTCGGCATGAGCTCGCAGACTATCCACCAGGGCAGGTACCAGCAGAGCAGGAACAGGAGCCGCGGATCGGAGCGGAAGCGCCGCAGCGCCGCCAGCCCGCCTTCCAGCGCCATGGCGCCGAACGGCCATAGGAAGAGCGAATAGGTGAGCACATAATAGCCCGGCGGGAAGCCGTGCGATTCCTGCCCGCTGGCGACCTTGCCCATCATGTCCTTGCCTACCGATTCCTGCCAGAAGGCCCAGCCGCCTTTCAACGATATCGCGATGATCCAGGGGGCTACGATCAGCAGGACGAGGACCAGGCCGCGGATGGGTTTCAGGCCCCGCAGCCAGCGCCAGTCGCGGTCGAAAGCCGCAACGGCGCCTACCGTGAGCGCGCTGAGCAGGGGAACGATCGGTCCCTTGATCAGGATGGCGACGGCTTCGGCGATCCAGAATAGCCAAACCGTTCGGCCCGGTGCCTTTTCACCTTTCCGCATGGCGAGATAGAAGCCCGCAAGCGCCCCCTGCGCCACCACAGCGGTCGCGAGCAGGAAGGCGTCGGTCTTGGCGATCCGCGCCTCGAAGGCGAGACCGAAAATGCCGGCAAGTGCGATTGCCGCGATCAGGCCTTCGCGCTCGCCGAACAGACTGCGTCCGATCGCGAATGTAGCGCAGACGGCGATGAGGCCGCCCAGCACGGAAACCAATCTATAAGCCCAGATCGGGGCTGCGGCCCCGCCCCCAGCCATCTCGACTGCTGCGCTCTGCAGCCAATAGATGCCGATCGGCTTCTTGTAGCGGCTCTCGCCCTGGAAGCGGATATCGATATAGTCGCCGCCTTCGGCCATCTGCTTGGAGGCCTGCACGAAGCGTGGCTCGTCGCGGTCGATGGGCGGCAGCGATGCTATTCCAGGCAGGAAGGCTGCGAGGCATATGAGGATCAGCAGCGCGTAGTGCCGCATCGATGAACCATAGCGGAATGACCCAAGTTCAGCCGCCATCCGGTCTGCCTTTTGTTTGGTGCATGATCTCTTCCGAAAAATCTGCAACCTTTGCTGTCGCTGACCTCCGGTTTGGGATCACGCGGCATGCTCAACCGCCGTTGACGCGCATCGCTTTGCGTTCGTTGGCGATCAGCCAAAGGTTGCGGATGTAGATGAAGAGGCCCAACCCTTGGCCGAGGATGAAGACCGGGTCCTCACGCTGGATGGCATAGACCAGAAGCAGCGCGCCGCCGGCGAGCGAGAAGAACCAGAAGGCCACCGGCACCACCGAGCGCTTGGCCCGCTCCGATGCAACCCATTGAACGACGAAGCGCATCATGAAGAGCGCCTGCGCGATGAAGCCCAGCACGACCCAGGCATCGAACTGCCGAATGAAGACATCGTGCAGCCAGGTCAGCAGCGAGCCGAAGATTTCGGTCATGGTTTGATCTCGGTTACGGCCGGCACCACCTTGCGGCGTCGGCGCAGCCACCAGACGCCGATCAGGTCGAGTGCTCCGCGCAAGCCCCGGTCGAAGATACCGTAGTTGGATTTGCCGTGCCGGCGCGGCCGGTCGACGACGTCGATATGGACGACGCCGTAGCCTTCGCGCAGCACCAGGGCAGGCATGTAGCGATGCCAGCCGTCGAAATAGGGAAGCCGGCGGAAGATGTCGGTGCGAACCGCCTTGAGTCCGCAACCGGAATCTCGCGTGCCGTCCTTGAGGATCGCTTCGCGCAACCCATTCGCGAATTTGGAGGCAAGCTGCTTGAGCCTGGTGTCGGTTCGCTTCAGCCGCTGGCCGGCGGCTATTCCCACGGCCGGACCGGCGGCCTCCAACGCGTCGGCCAGTTTCGGCAGATAGGCAGGATCGTTCTGGCCGTCGCCATCCATGGTAACGACGACGGCGCCCCTTGCTGCAAGAACGCCTGAACGGACGGCGGCACTCTGGCCGGCCGAGCGGTCGTGTCGAACGTGGCGCAGGTGGCTGTCGCCCCTGGCGATGCGCTCGGCCAGTACCCTTCCGGTGGCGTCCGTCGAGCCGTCGTCCACCACGATCACCTCGTAATCGCGGCCGGACAAAGCCGTGTCCACCTCGTCGAGCAGGAAAGCGAGGTTCTGGGCTTCGTTGCGGCAGGGAATGACGACCGAAATGGCCGGCGCTTGGGCTTCAGGCATGAAATGTTTCCGGGAAATCGCGGCCTCATTAACATCGGGCGGGGCCATGCGCTACCTCGCAGATTGCGGCTTTGTGGCTGAGGGGAAGTGCAGGGGACAGTTTACTTTTTGCCGCCCGCGCTCGCCCGAGCCGCTCTGCTCTTCTGTGGAAAAAAGTAGCAGTCCCCGGTGCACCCCCTTCATCGCCGTTCGCGGATATCCGACAGCGTTCGGGTTGGGGTGATCGCCTCGGGGTCAAGCCTCACTTCGATGATCGATGGCTTGCCGCTCGCCCGAGCGCGCTCGAAGGCCGACGCAAAGTCCGCGGTCTTCTCGACCGTCTCGCCATGGCCGCCATAGGCTCGGGCAAGCACCGCGAAATCAGGGTTCCTGAGGTCGGTGGCCGTGATGCGGCCTGGATATTCGCGCTCCTGATGCATGCGGATGGTGCCGTAGATGCCATTGTTGACGACGATCACGATGATCGGCAGTTCGTATTGCACGGCTGTGGCGAATTCCTGGCCGTTCATGAGGAAGCAGCCGTCGCCGGCAAAGGCGACCACGAGCTTGTCCGGGAAGAGCTCCTTGGCCGCCACCGCGGCAGGCGTGCCGTAGCCCATGGAGCCTGAAGTCGGCGCAGCCTGCGTGCCGAAACGGCGGAAACGGTGGAAGCGATGCACCCACGTCGCATAGTTTCCAGCACCGTTGGTGAAGATTACGTCTTCCGGGAGCACGCTTTCCAGATAGGACATGATCGGCCCCATCTGCACCGGGCCCGGGCCTGTCTCCGGCGGCGTCGACCAGTCCAGATAGGCGCCATGCAAGCTGGTCGCCTCATCCTCCCAGATCGGCGGCGCGGCTGGTTTCAGTTCGGCAAAGGCGCGCGCGAAAGCGTCCGGCGAGGCGTTGATCGCCAGCGTCGGCCGATAGACCCGGCCGAGTTCGTTCGTATCGGGATGAACATGGACGAGTTTCTGATCGGGGTAGGGGCTCTTGAGCAGCGTGTAGTCGGATGATGGCATCTCTCCCAGCCGCCCGCCGACCAGCAGCACGAGGTCGGACTGCTTTATGTAGTTTGCCAATTTCGGGTTGATGCCGATGCCGACGTCTCCGGCATAACAAGGGTGGAGGTGATCGAACAGCATCTGCCGGCGGAAGGAGCAGCCGACAGGCAGCGCCCAGGCCTCGGCTGCTTTTTCGATCGCCGCCTTGGCTTCCCCGCTCCAGCGACTGCCGCCGAGGATCGCGACCGGCCGCCGCGAGTTCACCAGCAGATTCTCGAGTTCCCCCATATGCGCCGCAGACGGGTCGGTCTCGACCGGCACGTAGGGCAGTGCGGCCGGCGCTTCCGCCTCTTCCGTCAGCATGTCTTCCGGTAGCGCGATCACCACCGGGCCCGGGCGACCGGAGGTTGCGACGGCGAAAGCACGGGTCACGAGTTCGGGGATTCGTGCCGGGTCGTCGATCTCGGTCACCCATTTGGCGATGCCGCCGAAGAAGCGGCGATAGTCGACTTCCTGGAACGCCTCGCGGTCGCGTATGCCGCGTGCGATCTGGCCGATGAACAGGATCAGGGGGGTCGAATCCTGCATGGCGATGTGGATGCCGGCGGAAGCGTTCGTGGACCCGGGGCCGCGCGTGACGAAACACACGCCCGGTTTGCCGGTCAGCTTGCCGTGGCAATCCGCCATCATTGCCGCACCGCCTTCCTGGCGGCAGACGATGGTCTTGATGCGGGAATCATGGAGCGCGTCGAGCACCGCGAGATAGCTTTCGCCGGGCACGCAATAGATCCGCTCGACGCGGTTTGCTTCCAGAGCTTCGACGATCAGTTGTCCGCCGGTTCTCATTCGCCTGGCTTCTCCAGTTCTTCAAGGATTTCCGCCGTATGCTCGCCAAGCCTCGGCGAGGGGCGTCCATAGGCAAGCGGGGTCTTCGACATCAGCATGGGCGAGCGCACTCCGGGGAGGCTGTTGCCGTGGCCGTCGTCGAGATCGATCTTCATGCCGCGCGCGATGACCTGCGGATCGGCGAACATCTCGCCGATCGTGTTGATCGGGCTCGCCGGAACGCCGGCCGCCTCGAGCTTGGCCAACAGGGAATGATGCCCGAACGTGGCTACCGCGGGGACGAGCGCCGCGCGCAGCGCCTCGCGATTGGCGACACGGGCCGCATTGGTCGAGAAGCGCGGGTCGGACGCAATATCCAGCCCGAGCACCGCACACAGCTTCCGGAACTGACCGTCGTTGCCGACGGCGAGGATGATGTGCCCGTCCTTCACAGGCAGCACCTCATAGGGCGCGATATTGGGGTGTGCGTTGCCCATCTGCCGCGGTGAGTTGCCCGACACGAGATAGTTCAGGTTCTGGTTGGCGAGCACGGAGATCTGCGCGTCGAATAGCGCCATGTCGATGAACTGGCCTTCGCCTGTCTTCTCCGCGTGGCGCAGCGCAGCCTGGATCGCGATCACCGTGTAAAGGCCGGTGAAGAGGTCGGTGACCGCGACGCCGACCTTCTGTGGCTCGCCTCCGGCTGGGCCGGTGATCGACATCAGCCCCGACATGCCCTGGATGATGAAATCGTAGCCTGCTCGTGCGGCGTAGGGCCCGTCCTGGCCGAAGCCGGTGATCGAACAATAGACAAGACGCGGATTGATTTTCGACAGGCTTTCGTAGTCGAGGCCGTATTTCCTGAGGCCGCCGAGCTTGAAATTCTCGATCAGCACGTCGGCATTGGCGACAAGCCGCCGCACCTGATCGGCACCTTCGGGCGTCGAGAAGTCGATCGCGATCGAGCGCTTGCCGCGGTTGCAGGCATGATAATAGGCGGCCGAAAGGTTTTCGCCGTCCTCGCCCTCGACGAAAGGCGGCCCCCATTTGCGCGTATCGTCGCCGCCGTCCGGGTTCTCGACCTTGATCACGTCGGCGCCGAGATCCGCCAGCATCTGCCCGGCCCAGGGGCCAGCGAGAATGCGCGCCAGCTCGATGACCCGCACGCCTTTCAATGGGGGACTAGCCATGGATCGCCGACAGCTCCGAAGTCTTTCGCCGGCGCTGCCTAGCAAAGCGCGGGGAAACTGTCACCCTGTGACAGGTTGACGGGTCAGCCTGTCACTCGCACGACGACCTTTCCGAACGGTCCACGCTGCAAGTGATAGAGCGCGGCGGGCAGGTCGGCCAGGGCATATTCCGCATCGATTACCGGCTTGAGGCCGGTCCGGTCGATGGCGCGGACGAAATCCTCGAGCGCCCGTCGATGGCCGACCTGGATGCCTTCCACGACGAGTTGCTTTTGCGCGAGCGGCCGGAAATGGCCGGAAATCTCGAAGCCCTCCAGCACGCCGATCAGCGAGACCCGGCCGGAAATGGCCGCGGCCTCCAATCCACGGCCGAAGTGGGTGCCGCCGACAATTTCCAAGACATGGTCGGCGCCGCGGTCCCCCGTCAGGCGGTAAACGGCCTCCACCCAGTCCTCCTTGTTACGGTTGATCCCGTGCTTGGCGCCGAGTGCCTTGGCGCGGTCGAGCTTGGCGTCGTCGCCAGAAACGACGATCGCTTCCGCGCCATGCATGGCTGCAAGCTGCAGGGCGAACAGCGCGACACCGCCGGTGCCCTGCACCAGAACGGTCTGGCCGGCGCGCAGGTCCCCGCGCTCGACCAGCGCGGTCCAGGCGGTGAGCCCGGCGCAGGGCAGCGTGCTCGCCTCCGCGTCAGTCAGGCTTTCCGGGGCTTTAACCGCCCAGTCCTGGTCGAGCACAATATACTGGGAAAGCACTCCCTGATGCTGGCCTCCCAGCGTGGTCGCGCCGTAGTTACGGCCGGTTCCCGAACCCGGTCCGTCGATCCAGCCCGGAATGAAGGTGGAGATCACGCGGTCACCTGCCTTGAAGCGCTTCACATCTTCACCTGCGGCCACGACGACGCCGGCGGCGTCTGAAGCAGGCACGAACGGCCGCAATCCAGCGGGGAGTCCAAAGCCGCGGTCGATGAGAAGAAGGTCGCGATAGTTGAGCGACACGGCCGAGACCTTGACGAGGATCTCGTTGGCTGCAGGCTCGGGAATAGGCGTCTCGCCGAGTTCCAGATGGTCGCGACCTGTATCCGTCAATGCCCACCGCTGCATCGCGCCTGTCCTGACATGCTGGTTCATCACTGGCTCCGTTGGAAGATAGGCCGGCAAGATATTCGCTCCTAGTGAATTGCAGTGCGGGTAGTATTTCCGTTTAATGTATCCGAATGTTCTACAATGGTGGACAATGGCCGACCGACTGAGTGGAATCCGCGAATTCGTGACTGTGGTGGAGGCGGGCAGCTTCGCCGCTGCGGCGGGGCGGCTGAATCTCTCCCGCTCGGCAGTCGGCAAGGCAGTGGCCCGATTGGAGACACGGCTTGGCGTGCGGCTGTGCCACCGCACGACAAGAGTGCTCAGCCTTACTGAAGATGGGCTTGCCTTTTACGAGCGCTGCCTCCGTGTTCTGCGGCAGCTCGAGGAGGCTGAGATGGCGCTGGAGTCGGGCCGCGCGGAGCCGGTCGGCAAGGTCCGCGTCACGGTCCCGGTCGTGTTCGGTCGCCATTGCGTCGCGCCTGTCCTCTATGAGGTGGCGAGCAGGCATCCGGGGCTCGTGCTGGAAATCGGCTTCACCGACCGGCCGGTCGACCTTGTCGAGGAGGGCTACGACCTGGCCATCCGCAACGGTACGCTCCCTGATCATCCGGGCCTCATGGCCCGTACGCTCGCCCGGCAGCGGATGGTTGTCTGTGCCTCTCTCGCCTATCTCGAAAAGCAGGGAAGGCCCAGATCGTTGGCCGAGCTACCGTCGCATCAGGCGATAGACTATGCGCGACCGCAGTACACGCGCACCTGGCTGTTTCCAGACAGGCAGAGCGGAACCACGGAGATCGCGATGAACGGCCGCATCCGGCTGGACGACCTGGAGGCGATGTGCGACGCCGCCGCCGCCGGGCTGGGGCTCGCATGGCTGCCTTGCTGGCTGATCCGGCCACGCGTCGCGAAAGGCGAGCTTGTCCGCCTCGACGATTTTCCGAAGGCCGAATTCAACAGCTCGGCGCTCTGGCCGCGGGCGCCTTTCCTACCGTCGCGCGTACGCGTGCTCATCGACGCGCTGGCGGCTCGGCTACCGGGCATGATGGGATGAATATCTTATGATGCGCCGACCGACGGTCGCGGCAACATCACCGCCCCGCACCTGCTCCTCGTGTCTCCCGCCGCAGTCGCCCGAAGCGGAAGCCCTCAGGCCGCGCGGCGCGCACCATCATCATCTCGCCGAGGTTTTCGTGGGTCATGAGGCCCACCAGCCGACCTGCATCATCGACGATCGCGACCGCCGGCGCGCCGGCCTCCTGCATCAGCCTCAGGCTGTGCTGGAGGCTTTTGCGCGGATGGCTCACCGGGATGTGCTTGAGCATCACTGAAGCTACCGGCGTCGCCGGACCACCTTCGCGCAGCGCCCGGATCATGGCGTCCCGCGTCAGCAGTCCGTCGAACTTGCCGTCTTGATCGACCACGGGGAACTCACGCTGGGTCGTCGCAAGCATCGCCTCTACCGCCTCGTCGATGTTGGACGAGCGCTGCAGGCTTGCGAAACTGGTGATCATCACGTCACCGACCAGCACACTGGAGGCGACGTCGCGAAGCTGCGCATTCTGCGCCTCGGCGGCTGCCGCCAGATAGACGAAGATCGCGATGAAGATCAGCAGCGGGTTGTATAAGAGGCCGAGGAAGCCGAAAACGAAGGCGAGCCCCTGGCCGATCGTGGCCGCAATCTGGGTGGCGCGCGACCACGGCAGCCAGACTGCCAGCACGGCGCGCAGCACGCGCCCGCCATCCATCGGGAAGGCGGGGATCAGGTTGAAGAGCACCAGGAATACGTTGACGCCCGCGAGCCGCACGAAAAAATTCACATGCGGATTCTCGATCTCGGCCAGCTGATCGAAGCCGACGGAATAACCGAGGGCTGCAAAAAGGATGCCGGCGATGACCACGTTTACGAGCGGCCCGGCGATCGCGATCACGAACTCCTGTCCCGGCTGCTCCGGCATGCGCTCCAGCCTGGCGAGCCCACCGATAGGGAGCAGGGTGATGTCCGGTGTATGGATGCCGTAGCGACGGGCGGCGAGCACATGGCCGAATTCGTGGAGCACGACGCAAAGGAACACCGCGAGAATGAAGATTACGCCTTCCCAGGCCGCGGGCGTTCCGCCCATCCGGTAATGCACGAACCAGATCCAGAGCAGCAGCAACAGGAAGGTGACATGGATGCGCACTTCCGTGCCGCCGAAGGTTCCGATCTTGAAGGACCAGGTCATGGACTGCTCCGTCGCTCCCGACAGCAAAGGATAAACTATCCTGCCGTGAAGAAAACGGGTCACTGTCGGGAAGCCTCCGAAACCGCACGCTCTGCCCAGGCAGCGAAATCCTCGGTGATCACGTTCCGATTCAATTCGTTGAGGGATTCGTGCCGGGTTTCGCCATAAACTTTTGTAACGACATCAGAAAACCCCATTCGCTTCAAGCGCGTAGCGAGGTCGAGCACAGCCTTGCCGCCGCTGGTCGCGGGGTCGTTCTCGCCGCCGACGAGGTTGAACGGCAGTTCTTTGCGCACGCCGGCGAAATTGCGGTCGTCAGCGCCGAAGAAGACGAGATGGAAGACATTGATCCACATCGAGATGGATGCGTTCCAGCCGCAAAGAGGGTCGGCCACGTATTTGTCGACCTCGGTCGGGTCGCGTGACAGCCAGTCGAATTCTGTGCGGCGGTCGGTGACCTGTTTCGACCAGGCGCCGAAAGTGAGCTGCGGCAGAATGCGGGATGGCACGTCCGAGCCGAGCCGGAAGCGTTCCCACGCCAGGATCGCTTGCGCAAACCGGCCGAGCAAGCCTGCGGAGAAGTTGGCGTTCCAGATCGCCGCTGCCGCAACGCGCGCGGAGTGCATTAGGACGAAGTTCATGGCGACCAGCCCGCCCATCGAATGTCCGAAGACGATGACCGGCAGGCCGGGCTGCTCCAAGGCGATCAGGTCGTGGATTGCCGCGACGTCGGCAATTAGCTTCGCGACCCCGTCGGGCCGGCCGAACATGCCCTGCGGCGCATCGGGCGCCGTCGTTCCGCCGTGACCGCGGTGGTCATGTGCATAGACATGGAAGCCGTGCGCGGCCATCGCCTCGGCAAAGCGGCCGTAACGGGCTGCATGCTCTGCAATACCGTGATTGACTTGTATAATGCCGAGCGGCGCGGCCTGGGCGCGGCGGACATAGAGCTTGAGTTGCGCGCCGCTGGGCGACTGAACTATCCGGTGATCGCTGAACGACATCCGCGCTTCTCCTGGCTCGCCTTCGGTAACGTCATCCTGCGGTTGCGAAAGCATATTTGGTTTGTGCCGGCGCGCGTTTTGCGTCAATCGAACCTGATATGGTTTCAGCAAACCGCCCGGAAAATGGGAGGTATCATGCGGTCGGCTATCTCTTACGGCATTGTTCTCGCTGCCGTCATGGCGGCGGGCGTCGCGCATGCCGAAAAGAAGTTGAGCGGCAGCTTCGTGGCCGATGCGAGCTGCCCGGCGACGCAGTCGATCAAGAGCGGCAGGAATCCCGGCAACATAAGCACCGCGATCGGCCAGAATTACGATCTGCTCGCAGGCAACAAGGATGAACCGACGCATTATCTCATCCGCGTGCCTGGCGCCGACCCGGAGCGGCGCTGGGTGAAGGTGACCTGCGGGCATGTGTCCGGCCAGGGCGCAGCGAATGAGCCCGGCGCTTCAGCAACGCCGGCTGCGCCGCAGAAGCGAGCGGCTTCCGGCACTGGCAAGCCCGACTATATCTTTGCACTGAGCTGGCAGCCGGCCTTCTGCGAGACCAGGCCGGAGAAAAGCGAATGCAAGGCCGAGATGGCCGATGGTTTCGATGCCAGCCGCTTTACGCTGCACGGACTTTGGCCCGAGCCTAATGGCAATTTCTATTGCGGCGTGAGTGCTGACGACAGAGCAAAGGATTCACCGGGCCACTGGCGGGATTTGCCGCCGGTCGAACTCGATGCAGCGACGCGGCAGCAGCTCGATCAGGTGATGCCGGGTACCGCTTCTCAGCTCGAAAGGCATGAGTGGATCAAGCACGGCACCTGTTCGGGCCTCAGCCAACAGGCGTATTTCTCCGAAGCGCTGACCCTGATGCGCACCGTCAACGGCTCGGCCGCCCGCGATCTCTTTGCGCAGAATGTCGGCCGCGAGCTTACGTCGGATCAGATACGCGACGCCTTCGATAAAGCCTTCGGCGCAGGGGCGGGGAAACGGGTACGTGTGGCCTGTGTCAAGGATCCGTCCAGCGGCCGCAGGCTGATCAGCGAACTCACGCTTGGGCTGACTGGTCCGCTTGGTCCTGACAGCTCCCTGGCCAGCCTGATAATGGCATCCTCGCCCACGGGCGCCGGTTGCCCGAAAGGATTCGTGGACCGGCCCCGGCCTCAATAACGGCTCTCCGCCGTCATCGAAAGCCATCTCTCGCTGCGCAAGCAAAGCTGATAGGATCGACAGATCGGTGATCCGTTGCCCGCAGAGGTTACTGAATGAACACTGAAAGTTCCTGGACCGTCGACTCGATCGAGGATCACATCAGCGTCACCGATCCGGAAGGTGAGACCCGCGCAGTCGAGCTCGAGGAGCTCGGCGGGGTAATGATCGAGACCAATGACAGCGGGCCATTCGATGCCGATGTCTGGTGGTTGTTGTTCGGCGCCGACGGCCGGCTGGCCTGCGCCTTTCCGCAAGGCGCTGTCGGGGAGAAGGAAGCGGTCGCCCTGCTCAGCGCGCTGCCGGGCTTCGACCATGAGGCAATGGTCATGGCGATGGGCTCGACGACAAATGCCGTGTTTCCGGTGTGGAGGCTCGATCCGACGGCATGAAAGCCAGCCTCTCGAGATGATGCTCGTCACGCTTTCGGGGGCAGAGGAAAGAGGGTCAGGAAGCGTTCGGCGAGTGCGCGGTTGCCGGTGACAGAGAGGGCTCCGTCGGCCGCAAGCGCATCGAACGACTGCCCGCCATAAACGGCTGCTCCAAGTCCAGCCGGGGTGCCTTCGAAGATCACGTCGGCGGTGTCGAATTCTTTCCGTGTCACGCCGATCCCGCCCCTGCCGATGCGGACGAGGAAGCTCTCCGGTCCGAACCGCACCCCGATGCGGGCATCCATGTCAGCTGCACGTTCCGAACTGAACATGGTGAGAAACGACGACATCAGCCCCACCGCGCTGATCGGCATCGTCGGATCGTGATGGGGCGAGCGTATGGCCCAGCGCCCCATGCTCTCGATGATCGGCCTTGCCTCAAGGCCCCATGGCGTCAGCTCATAGACCTGCACGGAGGCCGGCGGCGGCAGCTTCCTGCGCTGGACTATGCCGAACTCCTCGAGCCCTTCCAGCCTTTGCGTGAGCACATTGGCGCTAATGCCGGGGAGGTCGCCCCTCAGATCGCTGAAGCGCTTCGGTCCGAACATCAACTCGCGCACGATCAACAGCGCCCAGCGCTCGCCGATCAGATCCAGGGCGTGAGCGGTTCCGCAGGCGTCTTCATAGCGGCGCCGTGAGGAATCTGAATGCTTGGTTATTTTTTCTAACTTCATAGTTGCAATTTATAACACCAAGGCTTATGACGGTCAAATCGAAACCTCAGGAGAGGAGCATCCGAAATGCCCAAAATGATTTTCGTGAACCTGCCGGTAGCGGACCTGAAGCGTTCCATTGGCTTCTATGAGGCGGTCGGCGCGACGAAGAACCCGCAGTTCTCCGACGATACCGCTGCCTGCATGGTGGTCTCCGACGCGATCTATGTCATGCTGCTTACGCACGAGAAGTTCCGGCAGTTCACGCCCAAGACGATCGCCGACGCGCGCTCGACAAGCGAGGTGCTGCTGTGCCTTTCCGCCGATAGCCGCGATGGCGTCGACGAGATCGTCGGCAAGGCTGCCGCCGGCGGCAGGCTCGATCCGTGCCCGAAGCAGGATTACGGCTTCATGTATGGCCGCAGCTTCGAGGACCCGGACGGCCATATCTGGGAAGTCATGTGGATGGATGTCGAGGCAGCCATGAAGGCCGGCGGCGAGACGGCTGCGGCCTGATGCGGCCCCGGTGACTGACTGCCGATTTGGATGAGAATGGCGCTGGCCGAGAAGCGGGCCGCCCGCGGGCCGGACACGCCGAAGATTGGGAGAACATCGATGAAGACGCTTTCAACGCTCGGGGCCGTCGCGACGCTGGTCGCGACCGCAGCACATGCCGAAGTGAAGACCGGCTATGTGGCAGCGAACGGCCTCAACTACTATTACGAGATCAGCGGCGAGGGTGAGCCGTTGCTCCTGCTGCATGGCGGTCTTGGCTCGACCGACATGTTCAAACCGATCATGCCGGCGCTGACCGAGCACAGGCAGGTCATCGCGCTTGATCTGCAGGGGCACGGCCGCACCGAGCTCGGGGACCGCAAGATGGACCTCTTCGACATGGGCGACGACATGGCTGCCGTGCTCAAGTCGCTCGGCTACGACAAGCTCGACGTGCTCGGCTATTCCTTCGGTGCGGGCGTTGGTTTCCGCTTCGCCGTACAGCACCCGGAGATGGTGCGCCGCCTGGCCATCGTCTCGGCCGGCTATTCGGAGGAGGGCTTCTACCCCGAAATCCGCGCCCAGCAGGTCCAGATATCAGCCGCCGCTGCGGAGTTCATGAAGGACACGCCCATGTACAAGTCCTACATGGCCGTGGCACCGAAGCCGGAGGACTTTCCGCGCCTGCTTCAGAGCATCGGCGAGCTGATGAGCGAACACTTCGACTGGTCCGAGGATGTGAAGAAGCTCGCCATGCCGACCATGCTCGTCTTCGGCGACAGCGACATGTACAGGCCCGAGCATATCGTGAAATTCTACCAGTTGCTCGGCGGCGGCCTCAAGGACGCTGGCTGGATGCGCGAGAACATCTCGCAGAACCGGCTGGCAATTATCCCCAACGCGACGCACTATGACATCTTCTACTCGCCGGCGCTTCCGGCGACGGTGCTGGGCTTCCTCGATGGCACCGACAAGCCGAAGAGCTGGAACGAGGTGGTCGAGGCAAAGTAGCTCCCGCCTTCGCCATGGGACAATTCGAAGCGGGGCGCATTGCCCCGCTTCGCGCCATCGCCTAAATAGCGCGCAACTTCCATTCCATTCGAGACACGGGAAAAGCGCGCGTGGCACGCCAGTTCATCTATCACATGGCCGGACTCAACAAGGCGTACGGCCAGAAGAAGATCCTCGAAAACATCCATCTCTCCTTCTATCCCGATGCCAAAATCGGCATTCTCGGGCCGAACGGCGCCGGCAAGTCGACGGTGCTGCGCATCATGGCGGGCCTCGACAAGGAGTTCACCGGCGAGGCCTGGCTCGCCCAGGGCGCGACCTCCGGGTACCTGCCGCAGGAGCCGCAGCTCGACCCGTCCAAGGACGTGCTCGGCAACGTCATGGAAGGGGTGGCAGCCAAGAAGGCGATCCTCGACCGATATAACGAGCTGATGATGAACTATTCGGACGAGACCGCCGAAGAGGGCGCCAGGCTGCAGGACGAGATCGACTCCAAGAACCTGTGGGATCTCGACAGCCAGGTTCAGATGGCGATGGAGGCGCTGGGCTGTCCGCCCCCCGACGCCGACGTGAGCATGCTTTCGGGCGGCGAGAAGCGGCGCGTGGCACTGTGCAAGCTGCTGCTCGAGCAGCCCGACCTGCTGCTGCTCGACGAGCCGACCAACCATCTCGACGCAGAAACCACGGCCTGGCTCGAGAAGCATCTGCGCGAATATCCGGGCGCGGTGATGATCATCACCCACGACCGCTACTTCCTCGACAACGTGACCGGCTGGATCCTGGAGCTCGACCGCGGGCGCGGCATTCCTTACGAGGGCAACTATTCGGCCTATCTCGACAAGAAGGCGAAGCGGCTCGAGCAGGAGGGCCGCGAGGAGGCCGCCCGCCAGAAGGCGCTCACCCGCGAGCGCGAGTGGATCGCCTCGAGCCCCAAAGCGAGGCAGGCGAAGTCCAAGGCGCGCTTCAGGGCCTATGACGAGCTGGTCAAGGCAGCCAACGAGCGCCGCCCCGGCGAGGCGCAGATCATCATTCCGGCCGGCGAGCGGCTCGGGCAGGTGGTCATCGAGGCCGACAAGCTGTCGAAGGGCTATGGTGACCGGCTCCTGATCGACGATCTCGAATTCAAGCTGCCGCCCGGCGGTATTGTCGGCGTGATCGGCCCGAACGGCGCCGGCAAGACGACGCTGTTCCGCATGATTACTGGCCAGGAGAAGCCCGATTCGGGAGAGATCCGCATCGGCGACACGGTGCATCTCGGCTATGTCGACCAGAGCCGCGACGCGCTCGATTCCAACAAGACGGTGTGGGAAGAGATTTCGGGCGGCAACGACATCATCAAGCTCGGCAAGCACGAGGTGAACTCCCGAGCCTATTGCGGGGCGTTCAACTTCAAGGGCGCCGACCAGCAGCAGAAGGTGGGCACGCTTTCGGGCGGCCAGAGGAACCGGGTGCATCTCGCCAAGATGCTGAAGGCGGGCGGCAACGTGATCCTGCTCGACGAGCCGACCAACGACCTCGACACCGAGACGCTGTCGGCGCTTGAAGACGCGCTCGAGGCATTCGCCGGCTGCGCGGTCATCATCAGCCACGACCGCATGTTCCTCGACCGGCTCGCCACCCACATCCTCGCCTTCGAAGGCGACAGCCATGTCGAGTGGTTTGAGGGCAATTTCGAGGAATACGAGCAGGACAAGATCAGGCGGCTCGGGCCGGACAGCGTCAATCCGAAGCGGGTCACGTACAAGCGGCTGACGCGGTAATTTGGGTCGTCCGGGTCTACAAACGCCGCGAGGTCTGTCGATGAACACCACCCAGCGCCCAGACTGGTCCGCTGCGCAGTACCTCAAATTCGAGGACGAGCGCACGCGGCCGGCGCGCGATCTGCTCGCGCAGGTGCCGGTCGCGGCGCCGCGGCGGGTCGTCGACATAGGTTGTGGGCCGGGCAACTCGACCGAGCTGCTCGCTGCGCGGTGGCCCGAGGCGGCGGTGAGCGGCTTCGACACTTCGCCCGATATGATCGAGAAGGCGAGGGCGCGTCTGCCCGCAGTCAGTTTCGAGCTCGCCGATGCGACGAACTGGCAGCCGGCCGAACCGATTGACGTGATCTTCGCCAACGCCGTGTTCCAGTGGCTCCCGGAGCACCCTGCGATCCTGCAGCGGCTGATGGGTTTCCTGGCCCCCGGCGGTGCGCTCGCGGTACAGATGCCGGACAATCGCACGGAGCCCAGCCACGTGATGATGGACGAGGCCGCCGCCGCCATGCCGTTCGCGCAAAAGCTCGCCAATGCCGCGCGCGGCACGCTGCCCAAGACGTCCTTCTATTACAACCTGCTCTCCGGCCTCTCGTCACGTGTCGAAATCTGGCACACCATCTACAACCATCCGCTTGCCGGAGCAGATGCTATCGTGGAGTGGGTGAAGGCGACAGGCCTGAAGCCTTACCTCGATCCGCTCGACCCGGCCGAGCGGGATGAGTTCCTCGCGGCCTATCGGACGAGGATTGCTGCCGCCTATCCTGCGCAGAAAGACGGCAAGGTGCTGCTGAGGTTTCCGCGGCTGTTCATCGTGGCGGTCCGGTAGTACTCGGCGGATTGATCTCGGGCGTTGGCGCTGCCCCTCATCCGGCTGCCGCCACCTTCTCCCCGTAAACGGGGAGAAGACGGCCGGCCGCCTCGGACGGCGCTCGTTCTGCAACGTCGGCGATTGGCGAAACCAAAGAGGAAGCCGTTCTTCTCCCCGTTTACGGGGAGAAGGTGCCGGCAGGCGGATGAGGGGCGGCGCAAAGGTCACAAATCGAACCGGCAATTTGACGGCCGTCTCGGCGATCGGCAAATTTCAATAAATATCGAAGCTGAAATACTTGGCCTCAATCCTGGCATAGGTGCCGTCGGAGCGGATCGTGTCGAGGGCTGCGTTGAATTTCTCGCGCAACGCGTCGTCGCCCAGCCTCAGCGAGATCCCGGCCTCCGTCGCGCTGCCTTCCAGGTCGCCCAGCATCTTGCAGCAGTCCTTGCCGCCTTTCGCAAGCCAGTTCATGAGCTGGATCTTGTCGGAGACGACGGCATCGGTGCGTCCGTCCATCAGGTCAATGGCAGCCTCTTCCCAGCTCGGATAGAGCTTAACCACGGCGCCCGCCTTGCCGTAGTGCTCATCGGCATAGTCCGCCTGGACCGTGGCGCCCTGTACGCCGATGACCTTGCCGGCGAAGAGGGCCGGATCGGTGGAGTCGAAATCGCTGTCCTTCGAGGCGACCAGCGACAGCGGCGTGCTGTAGTATTTGTCGGTGAAGGCGACCTGCTTCTTGCGCTCCTCGGTGATCGTCATCGAGGCGATGATGACGTCGAACTTGCCCGCCTGCAGGCCAGGAATCAGGCCGTCCCAGTCCTGGGCCACCAATTCGCAATCGGCGTTGATCCTGGCGCAGAGCGCATTGGTGATATCGATGTCGAAGCCCGACAGCTTGCCGTCCGGGCCGATGGTATTGAAGGGCGGATAGGCGCCCTCGGTCGCGATCTTGAGCTTCATTCGGTCCTGTGCATCTGCCGCGCAGACCGCGACTGCGATCGCGGTCGCGGCAATGGCGGCGGGGAGCAGTCTGGAGAGCTGCATGCGGTTTCCTTCTCGTCATTCGATTATCAACCACGGCGCGCATGAACATCAGCAAGCGTTCGTGGCGAGTCGGTTGTTCGGTTATCGTTCCTACATGCTGGAGGCCGATCGGCCAGCACCTGGGCCCTTCGGCTACGGCGATTCGGCGGCGGCAAGGTGTCGCTATGAGCCACCATGCAAGGCACGGCGGCCATGGTTTCTGCTCGAACTGTCCTTGACCTTCATGAGAAACTGCAGTCATAAGCCGCGCACACACATGCTACATTCCGGGCCGCGGGCCCGCGTAGCGGCTTGCGCTGTCCTTGAGCTTTGCAAACCGGTTAATCTGACATAAACCACCGCGGCGCAGCATCACGCGGGATCGCATCGGGCGGCGCTCAACCGGGGTACGGGGATAGAGTAACGAATGTTTCGCGCGACCATCTCCGGCATCGGGGTCGAGATCCCCGAGGCCCGGATTACCAATGAAGAGCTGGTCGCGAGCTTCAACAGCTGGGTCGACAAGGAAAATGACAAGCGCGCGGCCGTCGGCGAGCCGCCGCTGAAGAAGTCAGACCAGGAGTTCATCCTGCACGCATCGGGTGTGAGGGAACGCCACGTGCTGATGCTCGACGGCATTCTCGACCCTGAGCGCATGGCGCCCCGCATCCCTGCGCGCGACGACTCGGAACTTTCGGTGATGGCCGAGTTTGGCGTGAAGTCGGCGAAGCGCGCGCTCGACCATGCCGGGCTCACGGGCGCCGACATTGACATGGTGATCTGCGCGGCGTCGCACCATCAGCGGCCCTATCCGGCGATGGGCATCGAGATCCAGAACGCCCTCGGCATCGATGGCGCCGCCTTCGACATGGCGCTCGGCTGCTCCTCGGCAGCGGCCGGCCTGCACGTCGCCTTCAACCTGGTGCGCACCGGCGCGCAGCGCCGCGTGCTCGTCGTCACGCCCGAGATCATCACCGGCCATTTGAACTTCCGCGACCGGCAGACGCATTTCATCTTCGGCGATGCCTCGACCGCTATGGTGATCGAGGGGCTGGACGAGGACGAGCAGCGGCCGGGCCGGTTCGAGATCGTCGATACGCGGAGCTGGACCCAGTTCTCCAACAACATCCGCACCAATTTCGGCTTCCTGCTGCGTGCCGGCCAGGAGGACACGGCCTTCATCGACATGGAAGGCAACATGATCAAGCAGGTCGGCAACAAGGTCTTCAAGGAGGTCACGGTCGCCGGCCACAAGTTCATCGTCGGCTTCCTCGCCGAGCACGGGCTCACCCCGCACGGAATCCGCCGTTTCTGGCTGCACCAGGCGAACGCCCGCATGAACGCCATGATCCTGAAGCTCGCCTTCGGTCACGAGGTCGGCCAGGACCGCGCACCGACCGTGCTCGAGCGGCTCGGCAACACGGCGGCGGCGGGCGCGATCGTCGCGTTCAAGGAGAACCACGAGGATATGAAGACGGGCGACTACGGCCTGATCTGCGCCTTCGGCGCCGGCTATTCGATCGGCGGCGCGCTCTTGAGAATGATGTAACGTCGCCGGGGCTGGACGCTGGCCAGCGAAGGCTGCATTTTCCGGGCTGATCCTGGAGATAGCCCGTGCTCGACCTTCTGCAGCCGCCCGACGATATCGAAATCCTTCCTGCCAGAAAGCTCGAGGCGCGTGTCACCGGTGTGTTCGCCGCCTACGGCAAGGATTTCGTGACTGAGGCTGTCGACGCTCTGGCCCTCAGCTTCGAGGGCGTCGAGCGCGACCTGCATTCCGGTGTTACACGACGTTCCGGCAGTCGCGAGCCGTGGTATCCGCGCGGCACGGAGATGCGCAATGCGCGCCAACTATCCATTGTGGCCAGCGACGAACTGGCTATCGTGGCGGGGCGTATGGGCATTGCCGAGATCAAGCCCGAGTGGATCGGCGCCAACCTGGTCATCGACGGTGTGCCGAGGCTCTCCATGCTGCCCTCGGGCACGCTGCTCTTCTTCGCGAATGGGGCGACGGTCAAGGTCGGTGCGCAGAACGGACCGTGCCGGTTTTCGGGGGAATCGATCGCGAGAAATGCCGGTATGAAGGACGTTGCTGCCGGCGCGCTGCTCTTTCCGAAAGTCGCGAAGCGATTGCGCGGTCTGGTTGGCTGGGTCGAGAAGCCCGGCACGATCAGGGCAGGGGAGAAGGTTTCGGTGCGCGTGCCGGAGCAGTGGATTTATCGGGGGTAGGGCGCCGACATTCTTCAGAGGTGGCGCCCTTCGCGCCCCCCTCTGTCCTGCCGGACATCTCCCCCACAAGGGGGGAGATCGGACTGCCGCTTTGGTTTCGCCAATCGCGAACTTTGGAGATTGGCGAAACCGTCAATGACAGCCAATCTCCCCCCTTGTGCAGGGCTGTCCGGGGAAAATTATGCATATGCGAAGCTCATCTGATGCGGGGAGCAAGTCGGCTTCCTTTTGCTTGGATTGACGGGCGGTGGGCGTTCGATTGCGCCGATGTGGCGGCGCTCGAAGA